>JAZSGM010000160.1:0-7334 GCA_045532715.1 Clostridia bacterium | reverse complement strand
GTCTCCGGGTTTTTCCAGATGTAATCGAGTGCCTCCAAAATCAAAGCCTTGTTCTTTTCTGCCGCCGAAATCAGCTTACTCATAATAAAACGCCTCCGTTAATTTTGTTTTTGTACCATTTTATATTCATCATAGAAACGGTAGTACGGACATGCACGCCGCGCGCCGCTGTATACACTTGCCATCTCATCCTCATCAAAATTGACAAGGCAGATGTAAGCGTCCATTTCCTCATCGTAGTCATAGTATGCACAGCTTTCGCACTGTGCAATTTGCTTTTTTCCCTGCATTTTCATCACCAAGGATTATTTTACCACAACATGCCCAAAATGTAAACAAGACTTGATTTTAATTTGCAATCGTAGTACAATACTTCCTTGTGGGGTGAAATTATGCAATATTTATGGGTAGTTTTTGTTGTTATCTACAGCTTTTTAAAGGGCTCGCGCGACGGCATGAAAAAGGCGGCACTGAAAAAAAGCAGCTCTACGGAGATTTTATTCTTTTATACGGTTCTCGGTTTTCTTTTTACGCTGCCGTTTTCAAAAGGCGCACTGCAAACACCGCCGATTTTTATCTTCTGGTCCTTTATCAAGGCCGGCGTTGTCAGCATCGCGTGGCTGTTTGCAATGTGGGCATTGAAGGAAATGACCGTCAGTCTGTACGGAATTATGGATCTTTCGAGAGTGGTATTCTCTACGCTGCTCGGTATACTCGTACTCGGTGAGGCAATGACCTGGGCAAAGGGCATCGGCCTTGTGCTCGTGATTACCGGTCTTTTGCTCGTCAACTTAAAAAAGAGCACCACTTCCAGGGGCGTGACCTTCATTACACTGACCGCAGCGCTTTTAAACTGTTTCTTTAATGCCATTTCGGGCACGATGGACAAAATTTTAATGCAATATATGACCTCGGCACAGCTGCAGTTCTGGTTTATGTTTTTCTCTGCGGCAATTTACGGTGTTATCCTGCTCTGTCGCAGGGAGAAAATATCCGTAAAATCCATTAAAACCAACTACTGGATTCCGCTGATGAGCCTTTCTTTGGTTATCGGTGACCGCCTTTTGTTTGAGGCAAATGCCGACCCGGAAAGCCAGGTAACCTTAATGACCATCATCAAGCAATCCTCCGTGTTCGTCACTGTGTTGACCGGATGGCTTTGCTTTAAAGAAAAACACATTCTGTACAAGCTGATGTGCACCGCCATTGTACTGGCAGGTATTTTCGTAGCTTTATTCTTTTAAAAAAAGTTTCGACGAAAATTTCGTCGATACTTTTTTATTAGTCTTGTTTGATTGCCTTCGTCTTCCACTTGCCGCGCGCATAGAAAATCGCAGTTAAAACCGCACCGAGCACCCAAGTAATCAACAAAGAAATCTGAATACATACGCTCTGTCCGTGCGGCAATTCCGGTGTCGTGGTTGCCCAGGAAATGCCGTACGCAATCGGAATACGAACCAAAACCGTTGTAACCAGAGAAATCCACATCGGCGTCATCGTATCGCCCGCGCCGCGCATAATGCCCGAAAGGCTCTGCGTTACCGCCATTGCAATATAGCCGACCGCCAAAATCTTCATCAAATCACAGCTCAACTCCACCAAGGCAGGCGTGTCCGTAAACATACCCATCAGATATTTACCGAACAGCAAAATGATGCCTGTAATTGCCGCAGAACAAACAACCGCCATCAGCGTACCCTGCTTTGCACCCTTGGTGACACGGTCGTAAAGCCCTGCACCGACATTCTGTCCGGCATAGGTTGTCAGCGCCACACCAAACGAGAGGGTCGGCATCATCGCAAAGCCATCCACGCGCATAACAACCACGTTTGCCGCAATAAACATTTCGCCGAACTGATTCGTCAGCGACTGCACGATAATCATCGCCGAGGACATAATTGCCTGCGTAGCACCGGAAGGTAATCCGAGGCGAATCAGCGTTTTTACATAGCTGCCGACCGGCTTTAGAAACTTTAGCTTCAAATCAAAATGCTCACGCATTCTTGAAAGCTTAATTAAACAAAGCACTGCGGAAAGCGACTGCGCAATCACCGTTGCAAGCGCAACACCCGGAACACCCATATTCAAAGAAGCGACAAAATAAATGTCCAGGAAAATATTGGTTATGGTGGATACCAACAAATAAATCAATACGGTAACCGAATCGCCCGTACCACGGATAATACCGGATAAGATGTTGAAAAACGCCAGGCCGGCAATACCAACAAGTGAAATAATCAAATAGCCTGCACAATCCTCAAGAATGCTTGCCGGCGTATTCAAAAGGACCAAAAGCGGACGAATCAGCGGTGTCGCAACAAGCATGATCCCGGCGCAGGCAATCAGTGTTACTGTGATACAGGTACCCACGGTGTACGATAGCGCCTCGCGGTTTTTTGCACCGTAGTACTGCGATGCCATAATGCTGGCACCGGAAGAAATGCCGATAAACAACACCAAAAGCAAATTCAGAATCGGCATCGCACTGCCGACCGCGGCAAGCGCATTATCGCCGACATACTTGCCAACAACGATGCTATCCACTGTGCTGTACAATTGCTGTGCAATATTGCCGATAAGCATCGGCAGCGTAAAGCTTAATATACCTTTCCACGGCGCACCCTCACGCATATCCGTAGGCGCAAATAAACTCTTCATCATTCTGTCATCCCTCTGTTTCCAAATAAACTCGCATTATACAGTATAGCATAAAACGGGAAAATTTTCAAGTGGAATAAAAAAGACGGTTTTTACAAACCGTCTTTTTTATTAAAGCAACACTTCTTTATTTGTACCGTAAAAAATATCGTCATGTCCGCTCATCATTTTCAAAAATTCCTCAAACTGTGCCCAGCGCTCCGGATAGATATCAAATTCATAAGCGTGTCCCCAGATGTAGAACACCTGCGGCGTTTCGGCTTTCAGTTCCAAAAATGCCTTGCCCAGCTCGAGCATTTTATCCCACTGCGCATGGTGATACACACTGCCCTTGTATTGATACAAGTCGGGATACACAGAAAAGCTTTCCGTCGTCGGTACGGTGCGGGCATATTTTATGCCGGTGTTTTCCCGAATGAGCTTTGCCACGCGATCGTCGCAGTTTATGCCGCCGCACGGATACGCCATACCAATAACCTCATAGCCTGCAAGCTCTGACAGCGCAAGCCTGTCCTGCTCGACCTGGCGGATGACTTCTTCATCCGTTTCCTTTACCAAAAGCGGGTGCGTCAGCGTATGCGCTGCTACCTCGTGCCCTGCATAAATTGCACGAACATCCTGCGGCTTTACTTTATTGTGCGTAATTTCCACGCCGTTGCGCACAAGATTATTCTGCCTGCCTAAGAGTTCGGAATTCAGGTTAAATGTCGCCTTTAAGCCGTATTTATTAAAAAGCTCTATCAGGCGAATATCCTGTGTTACACCATCATCGTAGCTGAAGGTCAGCGCTTTCATTTTCCCGCCAAACATCAAATCATCTCCAGAATTTTATTTTCTTCCATCCAGTCACCGATGGCTTTTGCCATAGAGTGGAACCCAAAATCCGTCGGGTGACAGTTGTCCACCGTGCCCTCGTCGCCGCAAAGCGCCATCAGCTGTTTTCCATCCATAAACCATACACGCTTATCGCCTGCCGCAAGTGCATTTTCATAAGTTTTTCTTGCAATTTCGAGGCGCACTACGCCAACAGAATTGAGATAGTAACGCGGTCTGGTTAAAATCAGAATCGGAATGTCCGGATGCGCTGTGCGAACGGCTTTAAATAGTTTTTCGTGCGTTTGCGCATAGTGTTCATTATCATTTGCATTGTGATCATAGTCATAAATAAAGAAAGACATATCCAATCCGGAAAGATACTCTATCATCGCATCCTCGGCTTTTGCGCTGCCCGAAAAGCCGAGATTGATATGGTCATAGTTGAAGCGCCGACTTAAAATAGATGGATATGCGTTGCCTGAGCGGGATGCACACCCGCCCTGCGTAATCGACGAGCCGTAAACCACAAACGGCTTTGTATATTTATATTCCTCCGCTGCTTCCAGCATTGCGCCTTCTTTAATACCGATATACACTTCCGAAACCTTACTGTAGGTCGGAAAATGAATCAGATAGGTGCGCATCTTGTCCGGGGCTGCCTGAAATTCCGGAGTTAAAATATTGGTCTCCTCGAAGTCTAAAAGACTTTCATACCCTTCCGTCATACCGACTTTCGGCATAAACGTTTTAACATAGCGCACACCCTCGTCCGTTTCTTCGTACAAATCAAAACCGCTTGCCCCGGAAAGCGCAAAATGCGCACCGTGGTAAACCTCCGGCATCTTTACACTAATTGCAATCGCCCGGCTGTTTGTTTTAAATCTCAATCTGCCGCCGGCAGGTCTGTCGTGCAAGCTATGAACGCCCGGACTTACCCGCGCAGCAACTTCTTCCGGCATGCGGCGAAACCTTCCGCCGTGCATGTAGATGCCGTATATTTTAAACGGCGCTTCCAAGGCATTATAGAAAACCAGCCCCTCTTTGTTTATCATAGCGCCAACCGCTAAATTCTTGTCAATTTTTTCAATGCTCGCCATCTTAAACCCCTCCATTTTATGCTTTTTCAATCAGTTCCAGAATTTTATATGTATCTATCCAATTCGCAATTGCTTTTGCCATAGAGAAAAATCCGAGGTCTGTCGGATGTGTATTGTCCACCGTGCCCTCATCTCCGCAAAGCGCCATCAGCTGCACACCATCCATAAACCATACACGCTTATCCCCGGCTGCAATTGCATTTTCATAGGTTCTGTATGCAATTTTCTTGCGGAAAAGCGCAACCTCGTGCAGATTGTAGCTTGGGCGCGTCATAATCAGAATCGGAATGTCCGGATGTGCCGCGCGCACCTTTTTAAACATTTTTTCGTGTGTATTTAAATAAAGCTCATTTGATGTTGCATTATGGTCGTAATCGTACAAAAAGAAGGACATGTCCAGCCCTGCCACGTAGTCCGCAATCGGATCCTCCGCTCTTGCACTGCCGGAAAAGCCAAGATTGATATGGTCGATATCATACCAGCGCGACAAAAGCGATGCATAGGCATTGCCCGAGCGCGAAGCGCAGCCGCCCTGTGTAATGGACGAGCCGTAGCACACAAACGGTTTTTCGTACTTATAGGCCTGCGGCGCTTCAAGCACTGCACCGTCCTCTACGCCGATGTGCAGCTCGGAAACCTCGCTGTATGTCGGGAAATGGATTAAAATCTCGCGCATTTTGCTTTCGCCAAGCTCTAAAAGGCTTTCATACCCCTCGGTAATATCCACAGTCGGCATAAAGGTTTTGATGTACTTTAAACCGTTTTCGTCCTTCGCGTACAAATCAAAACCGATAGAGCCGGAAAACGCAAAGTGCGGCATTTTTCCGAGCGCCGGCATCTTCGCCGAAATTGCAACAAAACTGCTGTTCGTTTTAAAGCGAATTCTGCCGCCGGCGGTATTGGCGTGCAGTCTCGCTACACCGTTATTTACCTGCTCGGCAATCGCCTGCGGCATACGGCGAAACTGACCGTTTTCCATATATACCCCGTGGATTTTAAACGGTTCTTCCAGCGCGTTATAAAACTTTACATTTTCCTTTTCAATTTTGGAGCCGACCTTAAAATTCGGGTCGAGCTGCGAAATATTCGACATAAAAACACTTCCTCTCATTTCTTTGCGCCCATTGTATCACAGCGGACCAAGAAAGTAAATACATATAAAATAAAAAAAGCCCGGAGGGCTTTTTTTAACCGATATCCTTCAATTCACGGATATCCATCGGCTTGTCGTCATAATTTTCAATATAATCCAGCATTGCCGCCGCATCGTCAAACACCTCAAAAAGCTCCAGACTCATCGGCTTCATAAATTTTTCTGCTGCTGTTTTTTCAAGCATGGCAAGCATTTCATTGTAATAGCCGTTTACATTAAAAATCGCTATCGGCTTATTGTGGCGTTCCAGCTGCTTTAACGTCATAATTTCAAAAAACTCATCATAGGTGCCGATACCACCCGGCGCAATAATGAAGGCATCGGATCGATCCTCCAGAATTTTCTTTCTTTCACGCATGGTTTCAGTATAGACGAACTCTGTGCAGTGCTCGTAGAGTACGCCGTCCACCGTAAAAAAGGTCGGTGCAATACCGATAATATCGCCGCCACTGTCATGTGCGCCTCGTGCGCACGCGCCCATAACGCCGTTGCCGCCACCGCCGTAAACCAGCGTATGCCCGCGCTTTGCCATCAGGCAAGCCAGCGCGTAGGCTGTATCCAGATAAAGCTGATTAATGCTGTTGCTCGAAGCACCGTAAACACAAATATTCATATGCTGTTCCTCCTTATGTCTATTCTATGCATTGCAAATTCAAATTGCGAATAAATTTAATACCATATTCATTATATCATTTTTCAAGGAAAATAACAAGCACAGAAAATTCCTTTAAAAACGGCAAATTACATACCCTCAACGAATCTGTTCAGCATTGCCGCCGCTTCCGCTCTTGTTGCGGTATCTGCCGGGTGGATGGTCGTTTTCGTTTTTCCGCTCAGGATAGCATTTGCCATAGCCCATTCAACGGCGGTGCGCGCATACGGGCTCACCGTATCGGCATCTTCAAATGCAGATACCTTATGTACATCATAGTCCGTATTCAGATTTTTATAGCCTGCATAGCGATACAAAATCGTTACCATCTGCTCACGCGTAATCAAACCATCCGGGTCAAAGCGTGCATCCGAGACTCCCCTGACAATACCGTTAGCATTTGCCCACAGCACGGCATTTTCGTACCAGCTGTCACGCACAACATCTTCAAAATCCTGTCCGTCCGTAAAGATTCCCGCAATCGGCTCCTTCTCCATTCTGTGCAAAACGGTTACGAACATTGCACGCGTAAGCTTCTCATTCGGAGAAAATTCCGTTTCCGCAGTGCCCTTCATCAAATGGTTTACAACTGCAAATTCAACATTTTTATAATACCAGTCCGTAGTTTGCACATCCGTAAACGGATTGCGCCACTGCGGCACAACCGGCGTTTGAATTACGGTATCCGCCTCCGGTTTTTGTTCCGGTTTTGTAATGACGGTCGTCGGGCTGCGGTCTGCAGACGCACTGCCGCCGTTACCGCCGCTATTGGCTTGCTTAAACTTTACCGTCGCATTTTCAACAGAATCAATCGAAATGGCTTCGCCGTTAAAATCCGTAAGCTTTACTTTTTCAAATGCAATATCCGTTTGCTTTACCGTCTTAATCCTGCGAAATTCTACCGTAAGTAAAATGCCCTCCTCCGGAATTGCCTCCAGACTCGCCCAGGTAACACGAA
>JAZSGM010000272.1:0-5254 GCA_045532715.1 Clostridia bacterium | reverse complement strand
TGATGAAAAAAGAACTGAATATTTAAAGCAGTTCGGGATAAAGGTTATAAGAATATCAAATCTTGATGTATTGAAAAACTTTGAGGGTGTATGTATACTTATTGATAATGTGATAAAACAATCCCTCAGTCAGCTACGCTGTCAGGTCCCTTTACACAAGAGAGCCTTTGAAAGATTTGAATCTAAACCTTATGTGTCGCAATATGGATATGTCGAAAAATGTCGATGCAAAAAGATTTCCCCTTGAGGGGAAGGTGGCAGCGTAAGCTGACGGATGAGGGGGAAAAGAATAACGGTTGGTTTCGCAATCTACACCTCACCACCGCCTACGGCGGAGCCTCTCCTCAAGGAGAAGCCTTTGTAAAACTGCATCTAAACCTTATGCCTCGTGGCATGCCCATCCGTGTATTTGGAAGCGGTAATGGGGAAGTAACAGTGCGATTTTTGGGAGAAACGGTAACGGGAAAAAGTGAAAACGGAAAATGGTGTGTATTCCTTTCATCCGGAGAAGCCGGTGGACCTTATGAAATGGAAGTGAATTTAAACAACGAAAAAACAGTGCTTCACGATGTTTTAATCGGTGACGTGTTCCTGGCCTGCGGCCAGTCCAATATGGAGATGCCGCTGTTTCGGACGGCATATTTATAACCAAGCAGGGCTGCCTCTGGCGCCTTTCAGAACGGATAAATAAAAAGAAACATCAGGAAATAATTATTATAATTCAGCCTCATTGCGTCGCAATATAGAGAAAAGAAGGAGAAGGTAAATGCAACACACATTGGGACTGGTGTCGGTTTCGTTTCGAAATCATACGCCGGAAGAAATTTTAATAGCTATGCAGAAAGCGGGGCTGTCTGTGATTGAGTGGGGCAGCGATATGCACGTGCCGCCGGAAAAGGCGGATGCGATTGCAGGGCTGCAAAGCCGCTACGGTATAAAATGCAGCGCCTACGGTACCTATTTTCGCATTGGGGTTACGCCGATGGAAGAGCTGGAAAATTATATCCGGGCGGCGAAAATATTGGGAACAAATATTCTTCGGCTGTGGTGCGGTCATCAAAACGGCGAAGAATACAGTCCGGAAGAAAAGACGGCTTTGTTTTCGATGTGCAAAACTGCGGCAGAACTTGCAGAAAAGAATGGCGTTATTCTGTGTATGGAATGTCACGGCGGTACGTACACCAACGCAAAAGAGACGGCATATGCGCTGATGCAGGCGGTGGATTCGCCGCATTTTAAAATGTACTGGCAACCAAATCAGTATAAAACGGAAGAAGAAAATATTGCATATGCAAAGCTTTTATCTCCGTATGTGGTGCATTTGCACGTGTTCAATTGGAAGGGGAAGGAGAAATATCCGCTCCGTGAGGCAACTGAAACCTGGCAAAAGTACCTTGCGTGCTTTGATGCGGATAAAACACTTCTGCTGGAGTTTATGCCGGACGGTAAACTGGAAACATTACAAGAAGAGGCGGAAGCTTTGCGCTTGCTTGCATCGGGCGATAGAAACGCCTTCAAAAATTGATTTTGCCATTTTAATACGCTTTCTGTAAAAAAACCAACAACGAATGACCAACAAACTATGCCCTTCAAAGCATTGCGCCGCAAGGTGTCCCGGATATTTCAGAATGGGAGTTTGACCAACAAGTAACCAGCAAGCAACCAACAAGCAACCAACAAGTAACCACATCGTAATAATGTAAATAAATATAATAATGTAAATAAGTATATGGCTTGTGTGAAAAACAACAAAATAACAAATAAAACAAACAAAAAAATATTTACTTTTACATGTGAAAAAAATATAATTTGCTTAATGTGTTTTCTTTTTACTTTAGTTATGAATGAAATTAAATGAAGGGGACAAATATGGCGAAAGACAAAGAGATAAAACCGGATGTTGTAAATGAAAAGGGTTTGGATGCGCAGGAGTTGGAAGCGCTTGAGCTGCAGGCGAGCTTTGTGCGAGACGCTGAAAACTACAAGTGGCCTGATCATCAACAGCTTTTGGATACGCTGGAGTGGTTTCGTGACCAAAAATTCGGCTTAATGGTGCACTGGGGCGTATACAATCAGGTCGGCTTGAAGGAATCATGGCCGCTGGTTGACCGACCATGGACAAAATGGCAGTTTAAGCCGGGGACAACAAATTTGGAAGTTAAAGAAATGTATGCGCAGCTACACAAGGGCTTTTTTCCAATTCGCTTTGACCCGCAGCAGTGGGCTGACATTGCTTACGATGCCGGTTTTCGGTATTTGTGTTTTACCACCAAGCATCACGACGGCTTTTGTATGTGGGACACGAAAACCACAGATTATAAAGTGACAGGTAGCGAGGTGCCGTGGAAAAGTCAAAAATATGCTGATATAACCAAGGCGTTGTTTGATGCATTCCGTGCAAAGAATATGGGAATTTCGCTATACTACAGCCGTGCGGATTTCAGTTGTCCGTACTACTGGGAAGAAGGGTACGGTCTAAAAGACGGTGCTGAAAGAATTCCGTCGTATGACCTTGAGGAAAAACCGGAGCTTTGGGAAAAGTTTCAGGCGTTTGTATATGCGCAGTTAAAGGAACTTGTGGAAGATTACGGCAGAATTGATGCGCTATGGTTTGACGGCGGCTGTGACGGTGTCAAACTTGGACTGCCTGAAATGACGGAAGCGTTACGCAAAATTCAACCACATATGCTTAGTGTTATTCGAGGCGCGGGGGTATGTGAAGATATTATTACACCGGAGCTTGTTGTGCCGGATGCAGCCGTGGATGTGCCGTGGGAAACCTGTACCGTTATGGGCAAACCATCGACAGAAAATGGTCAAACGGCGGTGTCCTTCGGTTATACATACGATCAGGATTATATGTCTGCAAAGGAGATTGTGCATCTCTTGCTAGATATTGTGGCAAAGGGCGGCAATCTGGCGCTCAATATAGCGCCGCAGCCGGACGGCAGACTGCCGCTGAGAGCTGTAAGAGAGCTGGAAAAGCTGGCAGCTTGGATGCGTGTGTTTTCCAAGGGGATTTATGCGACGAGAATGTTTGCGCCGTATCGTGCGGGCAAGTATGCATACACGCGCACAAAGGACGAAAAAACAGTTTATGCTTTTTATATGTATGATGACGAAGAGAAACGACTTAGTACATATACAATTCCTATGGATAAAAAAGCGGTTCGGGTTTACGATATGCGAAGCGGCAGTGCGCTTTCTTTTGTGCAGACAGGAGGAACGGTAAAGATTGATTTGCCGGAAACGCTTGCGGGCGGCGTAGGCGATATTGCGGATTGCTTTGTAATCCATATGGAATAAGGAGGAAGAATTATGACGACAATGCCTGCGTTGGCAATTTGGTCTTCGTATTATGTGGATTTGTCGCCGGAGGAGATGGTACTGACCTTTTTGGAGAACGGTATTACAAGCACAGAGCTTTCGGATGAGCACGGAGAAATGCTGCTTGCACGCGGTGATGCAAAAGTTGTCGGTGCGCAGTTTGGTGCATTTGCACGTGCACACGGCTTTTCTATTCCGCAGGGACATCTTTGGTTGAAAATTAATTTGTGTGACGATGGAGTTTTAGAGAAACTGAAAGAGTGGGTTGACCTTTTTGAGGCGATTGGCATAACGCGCGGTGTATTACATCCGGACTGTATGGCTGAGGGAGACAATTTGCAAGAGAAGCTGGATAAAAATATTGCAGTATTAAAGCAACTCAATCAATATCTGCGTGGCAAAAATTTTGTGGTGTGTCTTGAAAATATGGAAGGCATTACGGAAAATATTGAGGAGCTTCTCTATATATTAGATGCGTTGGACAGTCCGAATTTCGGTATTTGCCTGGATACGGGGCATTTAAATGCATACGGGGATAAAGACCAGTACAGATTTATTCAAAAGGCAGGAAAAAAGCTTAAGGCGCTACATGTACATAATAACGACGGCACACATGACCAGCATATTATGCCGTATTGCAGAGGAAATATCGATTTTGATGTGATGGTGCGCGGGCTGCGTGAGGTTGGCTACGACGGCATCATGAATTATGAAATTCCGGCAGAAAATCATTGCTGTCTTGAGCTGCGCAGTGCTAAATTGGATTTTATCAAGAAAGGATATGCATATATGATGCGCCATTGGTGAGCGACTGCGACGGTAACTGCTTGACATGGAAATCCAAATGTGATATACTACAGTAGAAATTTTGAAAGGGGACACAATCGTGAATTTAGCGAAGCTGACAGTCACTACAACGACTACCGTGCGTGCAACAACACGCACCGCTTTGTATGCAAAATTCCGATGATGTGCCCTTAAGCAATGTGTAAATTAAGGAGTCTTCTTCGGAAGGCTCCTTTTTAATTTACGAGGTGAGAAATATGTGCAGAAAATGGCTTGCACCGACAAATTTACTGAGCAGACGAACTTGACAGCGCGGCAAATAAAGGTTATAATAAATTTTAATGTATATTTAAGGAAAGAAGGATGATTTCCATGAGTAATGAAGTAATCAATGCGGCAGAGGAGCTTAAAACCCTTCGTCATACCGCATCCCATATTATGGCGCAGGCGGTAAAGCGTTTGTTCCCGAACGTGAAGCTTGCCATCGGTCCGGCGATTGATTCGGGCTTTTACTATGACTTTGATACAGATAAGGCATTTACCCAAGAGGACTTAGAGGCGATCGAAGCAGAAATGAAGAAGATTGCAAAAGAAAACCTCAAGGTGGAGCGCTTTGAGCTTGACCGTGCGGCGGCTCTTGAACTGATGAAGGACGAGCCGTACAAGACCGAGCTGATTAACGAGCTGCCGGAAGGGGAGACGATTTCCTTTTATAAGCAGGGGGAGTTTACTGACCTTTGCGCAGGTCCGCACTTAAATTACACCAGTAAGGTAAAGGCGTACAAGCTGTTAAGCGCAACGGGTGCTTACTGGCGCGGCAATGAGAAAAACAAGATGCTGCAGCGTATTTACGGTACGGCGTTTAAGACGAAGGACGAGCTTGAGGCGCATCTTGCACAGATGGAAGAGGCAAAGAAGCGCGACCACAATAAGCTCGGTCGTGAGCTTGAAATTTTCACAACCTCCGAGCTGATTGGTCAGGGCTTGCCGATATTGCTTCCGAAGGGTGCAAAGATTATCCAGATTCTGCAGCGCTTTGTGGAAGATACAGAGTATGCACATGGCTGGCTGCCGACCAAGACACCGTATATGGCAAAAAGTGACCTTTACAAGGTGTCCGGTCACTGGGATCACTACCAGG
>JAZSGM010000208.1:0-11372 GCA_045532715.1 Clostridia bacterium | reverse complement strand
CTTCGATCCGACTTCATTTTCACAATTTATATGTACGCCCCTGTAGTAAAGTGGATATAACAAATCCCTCCTAAGGATTAGTCGCGTGTTCGATTCACGCCGGGGGTGCCAAAAGCGGCCTGAATATGCAGGTCGCTTTTTATTTTTCAAAAATAGTCGCATATCGAAACTATATTTAAAAAAATGCGGAAAGATTTCTATTGTTGCTCTGCTCTGATTATGATAGAATGAACGTAATTAAATCAAGACAAAAGGAGTTTGTTTCAATGAACGACATCCGAGACATGCTTCATATAAACATTCAATCCCCTTACTGGGATGAAGCCTATGCTGCAGCACTTGCCGAACCGGAACTGCCCGAATGGCTGACGGAAGACTACATACATACGCTTTACACAAAGTACGGTCTTTTGCCGAAAACGTACAGCGCTGTACTGAATGCGCTCCCCTTTGTACAAGCCGAGCCTACGCTTTGTCTGCTGGCAAAGACGCTGTACCACATTCTTGCAACAAAGAAGGGCTTCAAAGCCGCATTTACAGAATTCGAGCTTCCGAAATCCCCCGCCGACACACAAAACACCATCGGCTATGACTGTGTTGCCATTTTCCCGGTGCTGGCGCACCTGCTCCCCTCGTGGAACGAGCTTAAAACGCGCGGCATTGAAGACGATGTGCTGACAGCAAGTCTGTTTTGGGCAGATTCTCTGTTTTACCAATGCACGGAAAAGGCAGGTAAGCCTTGCTTTGACGAAGGCTTTTTCAAATCCTACGGCGTAGCGATTTATTTAAATCATCTCATCATCGGTCGCCTTCGCTTTGAAATTCACGAAAATTCCGAACGCCCGGCAAGAATCTTCCAAAACGCAAACGGCGAATACTGCGTTTTAATGGAAAACACAACGCTGCACAAAAGCGGTCACATCTTAGGCGCATATGGCTGTACGGAGGAAGAAGGCGCGTATGCTGCAGACTTTAAAGAAACCGAAACGACGTATGAAGGCTATGCCGTTGACCAAAATACCGGACTTGCACAAAACGCGCGCACCGTGCTTTCCAAAACGGATTGGACACCGGTGTATCAGTCCGGCTATACGGCAATAAAGGTACATATCCCCTACGGTGGAAAGCTTGACAAGGAAAACTGCGCAAAATCGTATGTTCGCGCAAGAGAGCTCTTTAGGCGCTGCTTTCCGGAATACGACTTCCAATGCTTTCTCATCTGCTGTTGGATGCTTTCGCCGGTACTGCGCGACCTGTTAAAGCCCGACTCCAACATTCTCGCATTTCAGAAGGGCTTTACGCTCATCCCGGCAAAGAGCGGCGCAACTGATGCATTTTTATATGTATTCGGCATCGAAACCGACTCCGTCGCAAAAATAGATTTAACCGCACTACCTGAGAACAATTCCCTGCAGCGCGGCATCAAGACAAAGGCGCTGCAGGGTGAATATATTCACCAATTCAACGGTTTTAAACCGTTTTAAAAGGAGCGTTATGCTATGAAATTCTTTCACGTTTACAACGATGCATATTTTGACGGTCTTGTGAAAAACAATTTAATTAACCAAGACACCGGCTTTAAAATTCAGCACTGCTTTGCCGTGCCGGAGAAGCTGAAGTTTAACACCTTCGCCGCAAAGGGCACAAAGCTGCACACCATGCTAAAAGAGGGCAAGCACCCCTTTTATGTCGACAGAATTGCCGGCGGCGTAACCTACTACAAATACGATTTTGACCCGGCGCTGATCGAGGAATATGAAAACCTGCTCGGCGATTGGTTTTTGGGCTTTCAGCTCCACGAAAGCGCCAGCAACCGAAACAACGACTGGAACAATTTAAAGCGCTTTATGCCGGGCGAGAACGGTCCGTTCGATTTGGAAACCTTGAAAAAGAACGCACTGCGCAAAAAAGGCGATATGGTTTTATACGGCTTTGCACAGGGCTCCCCGGAGGAGTATGCACAGTTAAAGCGCGCAGAAACCGTTGAAGACTACATCGCCGAAATCGAAACGATGTTTAAAAAATACCTGAAGCAGACAAACGGGCACATCCTGCCGTGCGACAGCTATTTCCTGTTTTCGAGATTGCAGGACAAGCTCGGTATGCGCACCTTTATGCCGGAGGTTGGTTGCCAGATTGCGCAGATGCGCATCGCAACCGCGCTTGCACGCGGCACAGCTAAGGCCGCAGGCAAAACCTGGGGCACCTACTACGAAACATGGATGGAATCAACCGACCACAAATATTCGATGCCGTGCTTTAACAAAGAGCCGGGCAACGAGTGGTATTTAACCCAGGAAACCCACAGTGACGATTTTACCTCCTACGGTGAGGTTGGCGGCAGCTCCAGACATTTACAAAAGAGAATCTACTACTTCACACTGATGAGCGGTGCGGACTATATGGCAGAAGAATGGGGTTTGAACTGCAGCTATGCCGATATGAACACCTTTGAGCTTTCACCGTACGGTATGGCAAAGAAGGAATTTATTGACTTTACGCAAAACCACCGCGATGTTCAGGCAATCGTGCCGTTTGCAATTGTCCTTCCGAAGGAATATGCGTGCGTGGAAATCACCGATCCGTTTATGCCGTACAGCTTTAAAAAGCACCGCGATACCTATATGTACCGTACAATGAACGAAGCTGAAAAGCAAATCGTGAACCACGCAGAGGATGTGCTTAAATTCATCTACGGCAGAGACGAAGCAAAAATCTTCGGTACAGAAGGTCATACGCTCACAAACTCACGCTTCGGCGATTTGTTTGATATTATTTACGAGGATGCTTCCGACGAGGTGCTTGCAAAATACAGCGCATTTGTGGACGCCTCCTTTGACAATCGCTTTGCAAATGCAAAAAAGGATGCAACACTGAAAATCTTTACAAGCGACGATTACGACAGACTCGCGCACGATATTGATGCAGAGGCAAAGGCTCTCCTGCCGTGCGTGGCAGATTCCCTGCTTTGGCTCTTATCGACCGACGGCGCTGGTAAAAGATATATTTCTGTATTTAACAACGAAGGCAACAACAGAAACCTCATCACCGGTGACGATTTAATCCGCGAGGCGGATGCAACCGTTACCTTGTCCTTCAAGGCTGCATGCACACCGAAGTGCATCGCACACGGGACAGAGGAAATCCAAATTGCCAAGGCAGATGATAAGACCTACACCGTACACATCCCAGCTGCAGGCTTTGCGATTTTTGAATATTAATAATTTTTCAAAATCATTTACAAAAACAAAAAACTGTGTTATACTCTTAGATACATCGGGGTGTAGCGCAGTCGGTAGCGCACTAGACTGGGGGTCTAGGGGTCGCGTGTTCAAGTCACGTCACTCCGACCAAACCAAACGCTCTGCACGTTCGCGTGCAGAGCTTTTATTTTTTTGAGGTGATCTTATGGAGCTTTTAAACAAACTGCCCATGCCGGGCGAAATGAGCAAAAAAGAGATTGTTGACCTTTTACTTAGAGAGGAATACGGCATTTTGCCGCCGTCCCCCACAAAGGTGTATGCAACCGAGGTGGAAACCTACGAAAACTTCTGTGCCGGCACGGCGCACCGCAAGCAGATGACACTCACCTGCGAGGCGGAGTTCGGTACGTTCACTTTCCCGTTTACCTACACAAAGAAAACGGACACCGACAAGCCGGTGCCCTGCTTTATTCATATCAATTTCCGCCCGGATGTGCCTGACCGCTATCAGCCAAGCGAGGAAATTAACGATGCAGGCTACAGCGTAATTAGTTTTTGCTATAAGGATGTTACAAGCGACGACGGCGATTTTGCAAACGGTCTCGCCGGCGTGGTGTACAAAGACGGCAAACAGACCGCAGACGGCTGCGGCAAAATCGGACTTTGGGCGTGGGCAGCAATGCGCCTGATGGACTACGCGCAGACGCTGCCGGAAATTGACCACACGCGCATCAGCGTTTGCGGACACTCGCGTCTCGGCAAAACGGCGCTTTTAACCGGTGCACTCGACGAGCGCTTCTACTGCGCCTTTTCCAACTGCTCGGGCTGCAGCGGTGCTGCCCTTGCAAGAGAGAACACCGGTGAAACCATTAAAGATATTGTAGAAAGATTTCCGTTCTGGTTTAAAAAATCCTACGCAAAGTACATCGGCAACGAAGCGGCAATGCCGTTTGACCAGCACTATTTAATCGCGGCAAACGTGCCGCACCTTGTCTATGTGGCAAGCGCTGAAGAGGATTTGTGGGCGTGCCCACCGAATGAATATATGGCGTGCATCGCGGCAAGTGCGTACTACGAAAAGCACACCGGCCACGGCTTTGTACATCCCGACCGCTTAGCGCAGGTCGGCGATACCTTCCACGAAGGCAATATCGGCTACCACTACAGAACAGATACGCACTATTTCAGCCGCCGCGACTGGCAGCAGTATTTTAAGTTTTTGGATATGCATGAATAAATGCCCTCGGCAGAATAAAAAAGCAGACGCATATGAAGTGTACGCTAAAGGACAGTATTAAAGGCTGAGCAAATTTGCGAGAGCCTTTAATCGTTATAGAAGCAATCTTTTTCCCATCTTATAACATTTGTATCTATATATTCCCATATTTTTTGATAATCTTTTTGACCTCTGATTATATGGTCATTACAAGAGGATTGCCATATATTTTTACCATATTCTCTATTACAATATCTTTTCAATAAGGATACGAATTTTGAGGTTTCATTATTGTAGGGTGCGGCGGTTTCCGACGCACCGTTTTTGTAATCTATAATGTTTAAAATTAGATGAATATGATTTGGCATTATGACATATTTATCAATTTTCATATGGGAATATTTATCGTTCATTAAATTAATATATTTATCAAGAATTACTCCATATTCAGATAATATCATTTGCGGTGCGTCGAAATCGCCGCACCCTACGATTTCACCTAATAATTTTTTTCTATCTTTCACACATACTGTGAGAAAATACATTCCCGGTGTTGAATAATCATATCCTTTTAACCTTGTCGGTTTTCGTTTTGGCAATTCCATATTATCATTCCTATCTTATTTCTTGTTCCAGATTATCAAACAAATTTGATTTAAAGAAATCACGTATTGAAATATTTAGTCCATCACACATCTTTTTTATTGTGGAAATAGTTGCACTGTTATTTCTACCACCAACAATATTACTTAATGTAGATTGAGTTATGCCACTAATGGTTGCAAGTTTATTTACAGTTATTTTATTTTCCTCACAAAGTTCAAGAATTCTTAATTTAGTCGCCTCTCCTATATTCATTTTTATCACCTCAAAATTATTTTAACTATTTTGAGTTGAAATAATTACCTCTTTTGAGTTGACTTTTGAGCTTGGGTGTGTTATCATAAAAACATACTTAAAAACATTGGAGGTAACAATCAAATGAAAAAAAGATTACAAGGATTAATTGCAGGTATGCTGATTGGTACAATGCTGACAAGTGGAGTGGTGTTTGCAAAGCAAATTAGCGAAACTGCGGAGTTGTTCTACAACAACATCAAAATTTACATTGATGGCGGAGAAATTGTTCCAAAGGATGCAAACGAAAATGTAGTTGAACCATTTACAATGAATGGAACTACATACTTACCTGTTCGTGCGATTTCCAATGCTTTTGGTAAAGATGTTGAGTGGGACGGAGCAACGCAGAGCGTTTACATTGGAAAGAAAGACCAGACAAAACCTGATAATTATTTGGATAGAATTCAATATAATGATTTTATTAAAGCAAACCAACATAACACATTATACAAAATAAATGGAACAATTACGGATTATTTAAATAACACTTACACAAACGGAATGTTGTTTTATACTAGCACAACTACAGTGTTTACCACTCCTCGTTTTATAGAAAATGATAAGGATGAAGCACAAGTAAAAATAGATTATCCACTAAATAGTATATACAATACATTATCTGGTAAAATAATTTTACCTAAAACTATTGATAGCATTGGCTTGGATGTATCTGACGAATATAATTCAGGAAACCACGAGGTATGCGTGATGTTTTATGGCGATGGTAAGATGATTAAAAAAATCAATTCTGTAACAACTACCATGCCATTTAATTTTAATATTGATGTAGGTGGTGTCAACACCTTGACTATTAAAATAAAAGATGAGTATGTTGATAGTTTTGTCAATACGCATATTGCTCTTACAGATTTAGCATTATACAAATAGTGTCCGCTACTTTAACGAGCAGGGAAGATGTGCACCATCTTCCATACATTTAGGATATCCTAAGACCTTATACAATAAAACCCGAAACAATACTTTTGTTTCGGGTTTTAAACTGTCCTTAAGAACACTCGGCATATGCGTCTGCTTTTTTATTCTCTTATTCCTCGTCCGGCTGGTTCCAGTTGTGATATACATTCTGTACGTCATCGTTGTCTTCGAGCATTTCCAGAAGCTTGCCCATAAACTTAATGTCGTCCGGATCGGTTAAATCTACGGTTGTCTGCGGCACAAGCGCCACCTCTGCGGAAGCGAGTGTGTAGTTTGCCTCAAGCGCCTCGCGCACCGCACTGAAGCCCTCCGGCGTTGTGGTGATCTCATAAATACCGTCTTCCGCTGCAAAATCGTCTGCACCGGCGTCGAGCGCCTCCATCATCAAGGTATCCTCATCAATGCCGTCTTCCTGCTCGATTAAGATTACACCCTTTTTGTCAAACATAAAGCTTACGCAGCCCGTCTGACCGAGGTTGCCGTGGTACTTATCAAAATAGTGGCGCATATCGCCTGCCGTACGGTTGCGGTTGTCGGTAAGGGTTTCAACGATAACAGCTACACCGCTCGGACCGTAGCCTTCATATGTGATATCTTCATAGTTGTCGCCGCCGGTCTCGCCCGCTGCCTTCTTAATCGTACGCGCAATATTGTCGTTCGGCATATTTGCCGCACGTGCCTTCGCCATAATATCCTTCAGCTTGGAGTTGCTTTCCGGATCCGGACCGCCCGCCTTAACAACAACGGTCAGCTCGCGGGAAATCTTCGTAAATATTTTTGCACGCTGTGCATCATTTGCGCCTTTTTTTCTTTTAATGGTACTCCATTTGGAATGTCCTGACATTTCACTTTCACTCCTGTTTTGCTAAAATATAACGCCGTTCTGCGTTACAACCATTGATTATAACATAAAACGGCGCATGTTGCAAGGTATATTTACAAATTAAAAGCACTTCAGCTTTCCGAGGCAGGCTTTGCAAATATTTTTACCCATAACCTCTTCCACATTTTCCGTGCTTCCGCAGAACACACAATTCGGATCGTACTTTTTAAGTACAATTGCATCACCGTCAAGCATAATCTCCAAACGGTCCTTGACTTCGATTTGCAGACTGTTTCTGATTTCCTTCGGAATTACCACTCTGCCCAGCTCATCTACCGGTCTTGTCATGCCGGTTTTTTTCATAACGCAACCTCTCCTTCCAATTTCACAATCACATACTGCGAACATATCTTATCACAATCCTAAAATACCTTCAAGTCCTAAACTTGAACAAAAAACACTTCTTTTCGACAGTTATATACATTTTTTTCAATCCGCATTATAAAAACTTCATTAAAATATAAAAAGCTAACGCAAACACCTTGACTTTTTTCCAATCTTTGATAAACTATAGGGTAGGCTCATACTTAAGCCATAAGTGTGAAGCATTTTTATGGAGGTAGACAAAAGTGAACAACTCTGAAAAAACAATGGAAAAAATTGTCGCGCTGTGTAAAGGCAGAGGCTTCGTGTATCCGGGCTCTGATATCTACGGCGGACTCGCAAACTCCTGGGACTACGGTCCGCTCGGCGTTGAGTTCAAAAACAACGTGAAGCGTGCCTGGTGGAAAAAATTCATCCAGGAATCCAAATACAATGTAGGTTTGGATGCTGCAATCATTATGAATCCGAAGACTTGGGTGGCATCCGGACACGTGGGCGGTTTTTCCGACCCGCTGATGGACTGTAAAGAATGTAAGGCTCGTTTCAGAGCAGACCAGCTGATTGAGGACCACTGCAAGGCAAAGGGCGAAACCGTTGCCGTAGATGGCTGGAGCAATGAAAAAATGCTCGAGTTCATTCAGGAAAACGGTGTCGTTTGTCCGGAATGCGGCAAGAAAAACTTTACAGATATCCGTAAGTTCAATTTGATGTTCAAGACCTTCCAGGGCGTAACAGTGGACTCGCAGTCCGAGCTGTTTTTGCGTCCGGAAACCGCACAGGGTATTTTCGTAAACTTCAAGAACGTACAGCGTACATCCAGAAAGAAAATTCCGTTCGGTATCGGTCAGGTAGGTAAATCCTTCCGTAACGAAATCACACCGGGTAACTTCGTGTTCAGAACACGTGAGTTCGAGCAGATGGAATTGGAATTCTTCTGCGCGGCGGGCACAGACCTTGAGTGGTTCAAGTACTGGAAGGAATACTGTATGAACTTCCTTTTAAGCTTAGGTATCCGCGAAGAAAATCTGCGTTTCCGCGATCACGCAAAGGAAGAGCTTTCCCACTATTCCAACGCAACAACGGATATCGAATTCGTATTCCCGTTCGGTTGGGGCGAGCTTTGGGGCATTGCCGACAGAACAGACTACGACTTAAAGCAGCATGCAGAGCATTCCGGTGAAAGCATGGACTACACCGATCCGGTTACAAACGAGCGCTATGTACCGTACTGTGTTGAGCCGTCGCTCGGCGCAGACCGTGTGGCGCTTGCCTTCCTGGTAGACGCGTACGACGAAGAAAAGCTTGAAGGTGACGATGTGCGCGTTGTGCTTCGTCTGCATCCGGCACTTGCACCGATTAAGGCTGCCGTACTGCCGCTGTCCAAGAAGCTGTCTGAAAAAGCACTCGAAGTATTCGAAATGCTTGCTAAGAAGTACCGCATCGAATTTGACGATGCCGGCTCTATCGGTAAAAGATACCGCCGTCAGGACGAAATCGGTACACCATTCTGTATCACCTATGACTTTGAAAGCGAAACAGACGGTTGCGTAACCGTACGTGAGCGTGACAGCATGGCGCAGGTTCGTATGCCGATTGCCGAGCTCGCAAGCTATTTAGAAGGTAAAATGGAATTTTAATAAAGTGATTACTATAAAGGAGGCAAATCAAACATGAAGGCGAAAAGCATAATTTTCATGGTGCTTGCCCTGATTCTGGTCGCTGCCATTGCAACAGTTTCTTTGGGCGGTATTACCTTATTCGGCAAGCAGTACTACAAGGGTATCCTGCAGGAGGGGGGCTTAAACGAGGGCATTGACCTCGCAGGCGGTTCGACCATTACCTTTGAAGCAAAGGATCCGAACGTAACAGAAGAAGAAATGAACATCGTAGAGGATGTTATGCGTACGCGTTTAAGCTACTTAGGCTACACGGAAGCACGCGTAAGCAGACTGCAGACCAACGAAGGTCGTATCCGTGTTGAAATCCCGAACATTGACGCAGAGGAAGCAATTTCCCTGCTCGGTTCGACAGCAAAGCTGACCTTCCAGAACGCTGCAGGCGAAGTTGTATTAGAGGGATCTGACATTGCAGATGCAAACTACGAATACGGTCAGACCAGCGAATTCAGCAATGCACAGCATCACATTCAGCTGAAGCTGACTGAAGGCGGCCGCGAAAAATTCGCAGCTGCAACCCAGGCAGCGGCTGCACAGGCATCCGCAGGCAACAACTACATCGCCATCTGCATGGACGATGTGCCGATTTCTATGCCGTATGTCAGCGAAACAATCAATTCCAGCGAATGTATTATTTCCGGTGACTTTACGGTGGAAACAGCAACACAGCTGGCAAACCAGATCAAGTCCGGTCAGCTGCCCGTTGAGCTTGAAGCAATTGAATCGAGTGAAGTCGGCGCAGAGCTTGGTGACGACGCATTTACAACCAGCCTTTGGGCAGCACTCATCGGTATTCTCATAATTATGGTATTTATGCTGGCATTCTACAGACTGCCGGGCCTGGTAGCGGACATTTCGCTTGTTGGCTACATCGGTCTTGTTTGCTTAATCATCGGTGCATTCCGCATCAACTTAAGCCTTTCCGGTATTGCAGGTATTGTCCTCTCCATCGGTATGGCAGTCGATGCAAACGTATTGATTTTCGAAAGAATCAAGGAAGAGCTGCGTAACGGCAAGACCGTTCGCGCTTCCGTAGACGCAGGCTTCAAGCGTGCACTTACCGCCATCTTAGACGGTAACATCACAACCTTGATTGCTGCAATCGTGCTTTGGGCATCGGGCGTTGCAACCGTACAGGGCTTCGCAATTACGCTTCTCATCGGTGTTGCACTCTCCATGTTCACCGCAATCACGCTGACACGCTTCTTACTCAACCAGCTTGTTGGCCTAAACATCGTTAACCCGGCAGCTTACGGCGCAAAAGTACTTGCGAAAACCGACGCTGAATAATTAGAAAGGAAGGTAAAAGTAAATGTTTAACGTAACAAAGAACAAGCTGTGGTTTACTCTTATTCCGGTACTGATTATTGTAGCAGGTATTATCGGTTTACTCGTAAACGGCGGTTTTAAGCAGGACATCGACTTTGCAGGCGGTACATCTGTAGAGCTGAGCATGGGCAAGGTGCTTTCCGGTGCTGAGCGCAGCGAAGCAGCAAAGCTTTACATGGATGCAGCCGGCATCGACATTGAGCCGACTGTACAGCTTACAGGTACAGGCTCCAAAAATATTGTAATCAAATCCCTCGTGCTCACAGCCGAGACAAGAGATGCAGCGGTAAAAGCTGTGGCAGACAAATTCGGTCTGGATGCAGAAACCATCACCGTAAGCCATGCAACCCAGGCAGCAACCTACGGTAATGAAATGAAAACAAGAACACTTCTCTTCACACTTCTCGCAGCCGCTTTAATGCTCATCTATATCTGGATTCGCTTCGAGTGGAAGAGCGGTATTATGGCTGTAATCTGCCTGATTCTCAATGTGCTCGTTATGCTGGCAGTCTATGCAATTGCAAAGATTCCGCTCTCGACAACATTTATCGCGGCAATTCTTACAGTTGTAGGTTACTCCATCAACGATACCATCGTTATCTTTGACAGAATCAGAGAAAACAGAAAGCTCGACAAAAAGAGCACCAACACAGAAGTGGTTGAAAACAGTATCTGGCAGTCGATGACCAGAACCATCAACACCTCTGTTACCACCTTAATCACAATCGTATTGCTCTATTTCATGGGTGCATCTTCCTTAAAGAACTTCGCACTGCCGATTATCATCGGTGTTATCTGCGGTTCGTTTACCTCCATCTTTATTGCAAGCCCATGGTGGGGCGCTTGGAGCGATGTTGAAAAGAAAGCTGTTAAATAAGAAAATCATACAAAAAAAAGAGATGTTC
>JAZSGM010000168.1:0-10120 GCA_045532715.1 Clostridia bacterium | reverse complement strand
CCTTTACCATTAAATCCTTCTTGTTTGATTTGGTGGTGGTAGACGGACAGAGTATGTTTTCCACCCTGCATCACGGAGAGCGTTTGCTGCTGACCAAAATCGGTTATGCGCCGGCGCGCGGAGATATTGTCGTGCTCGATGCGCACTACAAGACGCGTGAGGCTTATTTTGAAGCAAGGCGCGAGACGGATGCGGATTTTGGCGGGTTTGACGAGTTCGCTTCCGTATATCTGCACAGAAAACGCGCAAAAAGCTTGGGGATTGATAAAAAATACTATGTAAAGCGCATCATTGCAGTGGAAGGCGATACGGTGGATATTGATCCGATTGCCGGCACCGTTACGGTCAATGGTGAGGTGCTGGATGAGCCGTATCTGGAGAAGGATTTAATCACACCGCTCGGCTACGGCATACAGTATCCGTATACGGTTGAGCCTGACCATGTGTTTGTTATGGGCGACAATCGCGCAAATTCGCTTGACAGCCGATACAGGGAGCTTGGTGCAGTGCCGGAAGAAGCGGTGAGCGGTAAGGTTACCTTCCGCATCTGGCCGCTCAATAAAATCGGCGGTGTATACGATTACGAATAACAGCAGAAAGGCTTTTTCTTCGGAAAGGGCCTTTTTCTTTGACAGCAGCGCAAAAAGCTGATATACTAAAATAGAATTTGAAGCCGCAAGGAAAGGAAATTACGATGAATTTACAGTGGTACCCCGGGCATATGGCGAAAACCAGACGCCTGATTGAGGAAAACGTAAAACTGATTGATATTGTCGTCGAGATCATGGATGCCCGTGTGCCGGTCAGCAGCCGGAACCCGGATTTTGATGTGTTTTTTTCAAATAAGCCGCGTATTGCGCTTTTGAATAAAACGGATCTGGCGGATGCTGCTGCAACGGAAAAGTGGGTGGCGTGGTATAAAGCACGTGGTATTGAGGTGATTTGTGTCAATGCGCTTGCCGGTAAGGGAACGGAGAAAATTCCGCAGGCGGCACGTGCGCTTTTGAAAGAAAAGATTGAAAAGAATGCGGAGCGCGGACTGACGAAATCTATTAAGATGATGGTGGTCGGCATTCCGAATGTCGGCAAATCCTCGCTGATTAACCGTCTGTGCAGAAAGGCAGCGGCGAAAACGGGCGACAAGCCGGGTGTAACAAAGGGCAAGCAATGGCTGCGGCTGCGTGAAGGGATAGAAATTCTGGACACACCGGGCATTTTGTGGCCTAAGTTTGAAGATGAGCGCGTCGGGATGCATCTGGCGTTTATCGGCTCCATCCGCGATGAAATTATGGATACGGAAACGCTTTGCTGCCATTTGCTGGCAGCTTTGAAAACGCGCTATGCCGATGCGTTGATTGCACGATACAAGCTGGACAGTATTGATGAAGAGGATACCGGCTATGATTTGCTGCAGAAAATTTCGAAAAAGCGCGGCTTTGTGATTTCGGGCGGTGAATTGGATACGGAGCGCGGTGCGCGTGTGGTATTGGACGAGTTTCGCAGTGCGACCATCGGACGTATTACGCTTGAGCTGCCGGAGGATATGGCATAAAAATACGGCACTGCGTATGCACGCGGTACCGTTTTCTGAAAGCGAAAAGGCAAGTGACCTTACTCTACGATATAAGCTTTTACATCTGCCATCAGTTCGGATGCATCGTCTGTATGCGCTTCTACGCAAATCGGCTTGGACAGATCCAGAGAGAAAATGCCCATAATGGATTTGGCATCCACAACATATCTGCCGGAGGTTAAATCTATATCGTAGCTGTACTTGGTAACGGCGCCGACAAAATCCTTCGCGCTTGCCAAAGAGTTTATAGAGATATTGAATTTTACCATATTCATATCCTCCCGTCTGATAAATTAGCGGCTTTCGCTTTGCATTATCATAGCATTTTTTGGCAATTGCGTCAATAGGATTCACAGAAACTTAATATTAGGACACGTTGGAGAAAAAGATGAAAAGAGTAGCATTTTGCACCCTGGGGTGCAAGGTAAATCAATATGAGAGTCAGGCAATGGGCGAGCTGTTTGAAAAGGCAGGCTACAGCGTGGTCAGCTTTGACAGCGAGGCGGATGTGTATATCATCAATACCTGCCCAGTTACCGCCTTAGCAGACCGTAAGTCGCGCCAGATGATTCGTCGCGCAAAAAAACGCAACCCGGACGCCTATGTGGTCGTTACGGGATGCTTTGCGCAGACGGCGCCGGAAAAGGTCAGTGACATTGAGGGCGTGAATTTAGTCATCGGTACTGCCGGACGGGATAAAATTGTCGAGTTGGTTTCGCAGGCGCGTGAAAAGGAGATTGCCGTGACGGATATTATGCAGGTACACACCTTTGAGCCACTTTCCGTGTCCGGCTACAGTGAGCATACCCGCGCCTTTATTAAGGCGCAGGAGGGCTGCAGTCAGTTTTGCAGCTATTGCATTATTCCGTATGCGCGCGGTCCGGTTCGCAGCCGTGCACAGGCAGATATTCTGCAGGAGGCGCGCCGACTTGCTGCACACGGCTATGCCGAGCTGGTGTTGGTCGGGATTCATATTGCGTCTTACGGCAGAGATTTGGAAGAGGACACCAACCTGCAAACGCTGATTACGGAAATGGAGAAAATTGAAGGGATCCGCCGCATTCGACTAAGCTCCATTGAGCCGATGCATTTAAATGAAGATTTTATTGAAACGGTGAAGAATTCCAAAAAGCTTTGCCGGCATTTCCACATTTCGCTGCAGAGTGGCTGCGATGCGACACTTCGGCGGATGAACCGGAAATATACAAGTGCGGATTATGCAAAAATTGTAGATGGCTTGCGTGCTGCATTTGAAGATGTGGCGATTACAACGGATGTGATGGTCGGCTTTCCGGGAGAAACGGAGGAGGAGTTTGCCGCTTCACTTGCGTTTGTTAAAAAGATGCAGTTTGCCGAGGCGCACGTGTTTGCGTATTCAGTGCGTGAGGGGACGCCGGCACAGAAAATGCCGCATCAGGTTCCGCCCGCGCTGAAGCACGAGCGAAGCGCAAGGATGATTGAGGCGAGTGCACAATCGCAAAAGGCGTTTTTGGAGCGATTTGTCGGACAGACACTTGAAGTGCTCTTTGAACAGACTGTTTCCGGAAACGAAACGGTCTATGAAGGAAAAACAGATAATTACATTACGGTGCTGGCTGCATCGGATACAGATGTGTCCAACCAGTTTCACCGTGTAGAAATTCTGCGTACGGAGGGCATGAGCCTTTACGGAAGACTTGTGAAATGAGGAATGTATAGTGAATCAGACGGTACTCATCACGGGCGGCAGCCGCGGTATCGGCGCGGCGTGCGCCGAGGCGTTTGCAAAGCGCGGCTATCGCGTGATTGTAAACTACCATCAAAATCAAAAAGCCGCCGAAGCGGTATGCGAGCGCATACGTGCCATGGGTGGCGTGTGTATGTGTATTCAGGCGGATGTGTCCGATGAGGCGCAGGTGGAGCGGCTGTTTGAAAAGGCGCAGGCATTCGGTGGTGTGGATGTGCTTGTCAATAACGCCGGTATTGCCGCAGCTGCGATGCTTTGTGATACGACGCCTGCGCTGTGGAAACGCATATTTGCCGTCAATGTTGACGGTGTGTATTATTGCAGCCGCGCAGCGCTTGCGCATATGGTTTCCAAAAAGAGCGGCGCAATCATTAATGTGTCCTCGATGTGGGGGATGGTCGGTGCTTCGTGCGAAAGTGCCTATTCTGCGGCAAAAGCGGCAGTCATCGGTTTTACGAAGGCGCTTGCCAAGGAGCTTGGCCCTTCCGGTATCACGGTTAACTGTGTAGCACCGGGTATGATTGATACAGAAATGAATGCACATCTGAGCCGGGAGGACATAGATGCCATTCGCGAGGAAATCCCCCTCGGCTGTATCGGTACGCCGGAACAAATTGCCGCAACGGTATGCTTTCTGGCATCTGAGGGCGGCGCGTATCTTACGGGACAGGTCCTCAGTCCGAACGGCGGTCTCGTGATTTAGTGGTGTAGGCTTTGAATTTTCTCGGCAGCACGCCGGTATGCGCTTTAAACAGCTTTGTAAAATAATTGGCATCGTTGATTCCGACGCTTTCTGCTACAGCGGCGACGGACAACGATGTTTTTTTAAACATTTCTTTTGCTTTTTCCATCCGCAGGTGACGCACGTACTCCGAAATGCCCATATGGAAATTGGCATTGGAAATGCGATACAGCGCACTTTTGGAAATGTGCAGATGCTTGCAGATGGCAGCAACACTCAAATCCGTGGTCAAGTTGCCCCTGATGTATGCGGTCAGGTGCTGCGGCAGGTTTTCTGCTGTGATTTCAATCATGTTGTTCAGCCAGAGATAGTAGGTGCTTGCCTTGATAATGCGCGCAAGCGACTCGATGCGGTCCTGCTCGAAATTCTGAAGATGTGCATACTTCCGGCGCATTTCCTCTGCATCTAAGCCATGCTTTTCACAGACAGCTTCTAAATGATTTAATGTCGATGCCTCGTCGCCGCGGCGTATAAGCTGGGAAAATTCGATAAAACCGAGCAGAATGCCGTTTTCATAAATGGGAATCCATGCGCCCGAAAGACCGGCGGGGCATTTTGTGTATAAAATATTGCCCTGCGCACGGCAGCGTGCAAAGCTTTCCTGTATAAATGCAGCGCAAGCTGCTTTTTCCTGCGGTAGCTGTTGCAGCGCGCGACAATAGCGGCTCATCTTGTCGGGATAAGCGCAGATGAAGTTTGCATCAGCATCATAGAAGCTGACCTGTACAAAGGTTGCGCGAAAGAAATCCTTTGCCACCTCACGCAGGCGGTTGATGTTTGCTTTAATCATAAAACTCCTCCGAAACGAATTTACTATAGTATATAATAATTTTTCTAAAAATTCAACCGGAGATTAGAAAGGAAAGAAAAGACTTGAATTTTGCGCGTAAAAGAGTTAAAATGTGAACAGTGGGGTGATTGATATGAAAAAGTATTATCCGTTAAAGGTTGCAGGGCTAAAACGTGATTTGCAGCTGTTTCCGATCAATGAAAAGCTGAAAATTGCGGCGTTTATTCTGTTCGGCGATGTCGAGCTGACGGCGTGTTGTGCACGTGAGCTTTTGAAAAAAGCGCCGGAGTACGATATTATGATGACGGCAGAAGCGAAAAGCATTCCGCTGATTCACGAAATGGCGCGTCAGAGCGGACGCAACGATTATGTGATTGCGCGTAAGGGCCCGAAGCTGTATATGGAGGATATCATTTCCGTAGAGGTGGATTCGATTACCACGGCGGCAAAGCAAAAGCTCTATATCGGCAAAAAAGAGTGCGAAGCGATGCGCGGTAAGCGTGTGCTGATTGTCGATGATGTTATCAGTACGGGCGAATCTCTTGCTGCGATGGAAAAGCTTGTCAATACCGTCGGCGGCGAAATTGTCGGAAAAATGGCGGTGCTTGCCGAAGGCGATGCCATTGCACGCGAGGATATTATTGTGCTTGAGCCGTTACCGCTTTTTGATGCGGAGGGCGAGCCGTTGGCTTAATAATCAGCATCTGCAAAATGACTAAATTTGCAGATGCTTTTTTATTTACTTTTTACATAAATTTTCGCATGGATTGACTTTTGTGACGCTGTCTTATATAATTAAAATAGGTTTTTATGCATTATAAGGAGGAAACAGTATGAAAAAATTAATGGCGTGTATTACTGTGGTATGTATGCTGATCGGACTTTGCAGCTTTACAGTATCGGCGCAGGAATTCTCGGATATGCCGGACAACTGGGCGACGGCGGCGTTGGAGCGTGCAGTCCGTGACGGTCTGATTAACGGCTATGACGGCAAAATTATGCCGGATGACAGTCTGACGCGTGCGCAGATGGGTGCGATTTTTGTGCGTGCCTTCGGCGTGCAGGACAGAGCAGACATCAGCGAATTTGAAGATATGGCAGACGATGCGTGGTATTATACCGATATGGCAAAGGCTGTAAAAGCCGGCTGGTTTAAGGGGGACGGTAACCGTTTGAATCCGGATGCACCTATCACCCGTGAGGAAGCATTTACCGTAATTTCGCGTGCGTTTGCATTGCCGAATGGCACAGCGCAGGTGCTTGGCAGTTACACGGACAGCGCAGAGGTGTCGGATTGGGCGGTGCCGTATGTTGCGGCGATGCTTAATAAGGGCCTGGTTGCCGGTGCAGACGGCAAGCTGAACCCGAAAGACAACATCAGCCGTGCGGAATTTGCCGTTGTAATGGACAGAGCGGTGGCGGCTTATGTGACTGAAAGTGGCGAACAAACACTCGATTTGGGCACACATAAGGGTGCGGTAATCATTAAGGCAAATGATGTGACCTTAAAGGATATGACAATCGCAGGTGACCTGATTTATTCTGCAAGCATTGATGCAAGTAAAGTAACACTTAAAAATGTTACGGTGCAGGGCAGAGTGGTCAACAATTCTTCTTATACGGATCAGAAGGACAATGTGTATACCGGTGACCAACCCCAAACCGGTGGCAGCACCGGTGGCAGCACGGGTGGCAGCACCGGCGGCAGCACCGGCGGTGGTAACGGCGGTGTAAGACCGAGCAAGCCGAGTCAGCCGCAGGATCCGGATAACACTGAGGATCCGGACAACACCGAGGATCCGGGCAACACCGAAGATCCGGGTAATACCGGGGATCCGGGTAATACCGAGGATCCGGACAACGGGGATAATACTGAAAATGATGATCCGCCGCTGAGTCCGCCGGATTTGGAAGACGAAGAGCCGGAAAATCCGGGCGATTCGGGTACTGTAAAGCCGGATGATCCGTACGAGAATCTGGGCGGCGATGAGATTGAAGACGGCGGGATGGTAACGGAAGATGATGAAAGAGCCTGAGGCGGTAAAAGCGCGCATTGCGGATTTGAATGTTTTGATGTACTGCAAAACGCAGTTTATGGTAAAACGCTTGCAGGCGTACGTTTCTGCGTTTGAAGGTGCACCGGATGTGGAAATTGACCTTTCCGAGGCGCAGCTTGCCGCGTATATGGCAGAAAACCCCGGCGTGGATACCGCACTGGCGGAGTATATGCTCAGCAGTGCGCAGTTTTATAAGGCGCTCTGGAAGCATGATGGCATTATGCTGCATGCCTCTGCGATTGCAGCAGACGGGAAGGGGTATTTGTTTTCCGCCAACAGCGGTACCGGAAAATCTACCCATACGGCGCTCTGGCAAAAATGCTTTGGTACGCGCGTGCGCTATATCAATGACGATAAGCCGGCACTCCGGCAGACGCAAAACGGCTGGTTCGTTTACGGAACACCGTGGAGCGGGAAAACCGCACTGAACAATAACATTGGTGTGCCGCTCAAGGCGATAGCATTCCTGCACAGAAGTGCGGAAAATGTGATTGCGCCTATGGCGGCGCAGGAAAGCATCTCTGCATTTCTGGAACAAACCATTCGCCCGAAAACGGCACAGGGGTTTGAAAAAGTGTTTTCCGTTATGGAAAATCTGCTTGAAAACGTAGCGGTATACAGCCTCGGCTGTAATATGGAGGAGGCTGCGGCGTTTCTTGCTTACGAAGTGATGTCAAAATAAGGATTGGAAAAGGTATGGTATCTTTAAAGTGTTGAAGCTATTCTCAAAACTTTTATGGTTTACCAAAGACCGTTAAGTACAGTGATAAAAGGCTGAACGAATTGATTTCGTTCAGCCTTTTGGATTGTTGTTTAATATATGCCTGTATGCGTTTCGCGCTGGTTAAATTAAACTTCCATAACCACCGGCAGAATCATCGGGGAGCGCTTTGTCTTTTCGTACATATAGTCGCCGATTGCGGTGCGCATTGCGTTTTTAAGTGCCGTCCAGTCGGCAGAACCCTTGGCAATGGCTTTGTCCAGCGCATCCTTTGTCACTTCGCGCGCACCCTCCATCAGCTCCTCGGATTCGCGCACATACACAAAGCCACGTGAGATAATATCCGGTCCGGAAACCAATGCGCCGTTTTCCGCGGAAATCGATACTACGCAGACAATCAAGCCGTCGTTTGCGAGATGCTTTCTGTCGCGCAGCACGATATTGCCGACATCACCGACACCGAGACCGTCGACAAGCAGCTTGCCGCTCGGCACCATACCGTTGATTCGCGCGCTGTCTGCATCAATTTCAAGCACCTTGCCATTTTCCATAAGAAATGAATTTTCAAGCGGAACGCCCATGATTTCGGCAAGGTTTGCGTGTGCCTTTAAGTGGCGGTATTCACCGTGCACCGGCATAAAATATTTCGGCTTTGTCAGTGCGAGCATTAGCTTCAATTCTTCCTGACAGGCGTGACCGGAAACGTGAATTTCGGCGTGGGATTCATACACAACCTCCGCACCGCGGCGGAACAGCTCGTTAATCACGCGGGAAATAGTTTGTTCATTACCGGGGATTGCGCTTGCGGAAACAATAATTAAATCGTTGTTGGTGATTTCAACCTTTCTGTGGTCGGAATAAGCCATTCTGAAAAGCGCGCTCATTTCCTCGCCCTGTGAACCGGTGGTTACAATGACAAGCTGGTTGTCCGGATAACGCCCGATATCGTCAATGCGAATCAGCGTGTTTGCCGGAATGTGCATATAGCCAAGCTCGATGGCAACCTCAACGATATTTTCCATGCTTCTGCCGGAAACGGCAACCTTTCTGCCATATTTTGCGGCAGCATTGATGATTTGCTGTACGCGGTGTACATTCGATGCAAAGGTTGCAACAATAATACGCTTGTCGCAGTTTTTGAACATATCGTCAAAGGTTTTACCGACAGTGCGTTCGCTCATAGTAAAACCGGCGCGCTCCACATTCGTAGAGTCTGACATCAGCAAAAGCACACCCTCGCGACCGTATTCGCCGATTCTGGTTAAGTCAATCATTTCACCCTCAATCGGCGTAGAGTCAATCTTAAAGTCGCCTGTATGCATCACCACACCGACCGGCGTGCGAATGGCAAGCACCATTGCGCCTGCAATAGAGTGGTTGGAGCGAATAAATTCAATCGTAAAGCAGCCGAGCTTTATAGTGTCGCCCGGCACTACGCGATTAAGCGTTGTCTGCGACAACAGACCGTGCTCCTTTAATTTGTTTTCAACCAGACCGATGGTCAGTTTGGAGCCATAGACCGGTGCGTTCACTTTTTTTAATACATACGGCAGCGAGCCGATATGGTCCTCGTGACCGTGCGTAATTACAAATGCACGCATTTTATCTGCGTTTTTCTCTAAATAGGATACATCCGGAATTACCAGATCAATGCCCGGCATATCGTCATCCGGGAAGGCAATGCCGCAGTCTACGGCGAAAATGTCATCGCCATATTCAAAAAGCGTCATATTTTTGCCGATTTCCAAAAGACCGCCGAGCGGTATGATTTTTAACCTGTGCTTTTTAGCCATGAAAAGTACCATTCCTTTCTTTGAAAAAATTTTATGTAGATACTTTCAAGCTCTATTGCCATATGCAAACGTAGAGTCTTGAGATGTATAAAATCCGAAATTAAAAAACAAATGAAAGCGACAATGTAAAATACATAGTCACCTGAATAGAATATGGGTCCGATCCGAAAATTAAAACCAAAAAACTTTTGTCGCACCTTGAGGTCAATTCCGTTCTCATACATTATCATTATAATAACACAGATTGCCTGTATTTGTCAAATGTTTGTCAAATTTATCATTGACAATTTGCTGCGAAAATATACAAAAAGAGAGCTGTAAAAGGAACAGACAGTGGGCGATAAACGCCCACTGTCTGTTAAATGTCTTCTAAGAATCTGTCAACGACCAGCTGTCTGAATTTGGGTGAAAGGCTTGCAAAATACGCAGTAAAGCCTGTAACTCTGACCACCAAATCCGGATGCAGGTCCGGGTTTTCATTTGCTTCTAAAAGTTTTTCTTTGTCTAAAATATTGATGTTAATCAGTGTACCGCCCTGCGAAAAATGTCCCAGGATAAAACGTTCGATGATTTCAACGCCCTTTTCGTTTGCGGCGAGCTTCGGGTCGAATTCAATTTGCAACGGTGCGGCGTTGCCGTAGCCGCACTGTACGGCTGCGATGCCGTTTGACTGCGCGGTCGGTGCGCCGTCTGTTCTGAAATGCGGGTTCGGGTTTGC
>JAZSGM010000070.1:0-5731 GCA_045532715.1 Clostridia bacterium | reverse complement strand
TTGAAAACGCACGCCATCCGGCGCGTTTTGAAAAAATCAACGACCGCCTCTACTATGACGGTGCGCATAACCCCGACGGTGTGGAGATGCTTTTAAAAAACATCGACCGCTATTTTGCAGACAGGTCTATTTCACTTGTTATGGCTACGATGGCGGACAAAGACATTGCCGCATCGCTTAAGCTGCTTGCGCCACGCATCAAGACATTACACACCGTAACCGTGCAGGGTAATCCGCGCGCAATGACGGCAGAAAATTTCAAATGCAAAGCCGAAGCACTTGGTATAAACGCCGAAGCACATGGAGAAATTGCAGCTGCAATCCGTGCTGCAATGCAGTCGGCAGAGTTAGTTCTCATTTGCGGCTCACTGTATCTTTACAAGGATTTTGACGATGTAAGAAGTGAATTTGAAGCATAAAAACCCTCTCATTGGGCGGTTTTTTATTATAAAATACTCTTCAAAAATTGTTGTGTTTTCGGACTCTGCGGATTGTTGAATATCTCATCCGGTGTGCCGATTTCTTCGATTTCACCGTCGTACATAAAAATCACACGATCAGCAACCTCTTTCGCAAAACCCATCTCGTGCGTCACGCACGCCATTGTCATGCCTTCTGCAGCCAAATCCTTCATTACTGCAAGCACTTCACCGACCATTTCCGGGTCGAGCGCACTTGTCGGCTCGTCAAAGAGCATCACTTCAGGACTCATGCATAGGGCACGTACAATGGCAACTCTCTGCTTCTGACCGCCGGATAACTGTGACGGATACGCATCTGCTCTGTCCTTCAAGCCAACACGGTCTAAAAGCGTCAGTGCCATTTCTTCCGCATCCGCTTTGCTCATTTTTTTCAGCTTCATCGGTGCAATCGTTAAATTCTTCAGCACCGTCATATGCGGAAACAGATTAAACTGCTGAAACACCATACCCATCTTTTGACGATGAACATTGATGTCAACCTTCGGATCCGTAATATCGGTTCCTTCAAAAAACACCTTACCGCTTGTAGCGGTTTCCAAAAGGTTTAACGAGCGCAGGAATGTTGATTTGCCGGAGCCGGACGGTCCGATGATTACAACCACCTCTCCTCGCTGAATTTCGGCGGTTACGTTGTGCAATGCATGAATATTCTCACCGTAATACTTGCACAGATTTTCTGTACGGATAATGATATTATCGCTCACTCTTACGCAACCTCCTTTCAAGAATGTTGACAAGCTTTGTAAAGAAGATAACCATAACAAGATAAATAATGGCTACCGCAATCAAGGGCATAAACGGCGAATAAGTTGCCGCACGGATAATATTACCGCCCATCGTCAAATCTCGGATCGTTACATAACCTGCAACAGAGGTTTCCTTCAAGAGCACAATAAACTCGTTTGCAAGTGCCGGAAGCACATTCTTAAATGCCTGCGGAATGATAATGTGCAGCATCGTACTCGCATAGTTAAAGCCCAGACTTCTGCCCGCCTCAAACTGCCCTGCATCTACGCTCATAATACCCGAGCGCACAATTTCGGCAACATAGGCACCGGAATTGATACCGAAGGAAATAATGGCTACCAGCAGACTGTTTCTCGACGATGCAAAGATGATATAGTACATAATCATCAACTGTACAACCACCGGCGTACCGCGAATGACCGTAAGATACAATTCGCAAAACCAGTTGGCAACACACAAAATCACTTTGCCTAGCCCCGGACGCATCTCTTTTCTGTTTTTGTCATAGCTTGCACGGATAATCGCAATCACGATACCGAGCACCAAACCGATGAGCAAAGAAAAGAATGTAATAATCAGCGTATTTTTCAGACCGCTGGTAATAAACATCCATCGGTTGTCATCAATAAAATTTAAAACAAAGTCTGCTTTAAAATCAGCAAACCATTGACTGAATGTCGCCGTGAAATTAGCGAACCATTGACTGAATATATTCATATTTTTACCTCACAAAACAGAAAACAGGGCGGAGAAGCTCCGCCCCGATTTACCGCCAAAACAATTCTTATTTATTGTTTGCTGCAACATAAGCCTTTGCCGGCTCGTTGTCGATGATTACGCAGTCAACCTTGCCTGTAACAAGTGCCTGAACAGCCTCGTTACCGGAGGTGTACTTCATAACTCTGTCTGCACCGAAGTCGCCTTCAGCATAGATATCGCCGGTTGTACCCTTCTGTGTACCTACCAGGTACTTTGCATCCTCAGCAAACAAATCATCAACGGATGTAATTGCGCTGCCTTCCGGAACGATAACGGACTGGATACCTGTTGCATAGCTTACGGAGAAGTTGATTGTCTTCAATCTGTCTTCTGTAACTGTCATACCTGCCATACCGAAATCGGACTTGCCGGTCTGAACAGCCGTAATGATTGCATCAAAATCCATATCATCGATTACGAGCTTCTTACCAAGCTTATCAGCGATTGCAGCTGCCATTTCAGCGTCAATACCAACAACCTTGTCCCCTTCATAGTACTCATACGGCGGGAACTGTGCGTTTGTAGCCATATGGATTTCTTCCTTGCCTTCAGCGTCCGCCTGGAAAACGAGATCATGTGCCACACCGGAGATGTACTTATCTACAATCTTCTGTGCAGTACCGTCAGCAATCAGCTCTTCGAGTGCCTTGTTCACATCAGCAAGCAGCTGCTCATTTTCCTTAGCAATACAAATTGCATAATCCTCTACGGCATATTCCGTATCAAGAATCTTGAGTGTTACCTTCTGGCTGCCGCAGGATGCAAATGCAAATACCATAACGCAAGCCAAAAGCAATGCTAATACTTTTTTCATGTTTTAAACTCCCCTTATATAAATATTTTAGGTACAAATTATGATACACCATAATTTTTGTTTTGTCAACTAAAACGCATAAATAATTGTTTTTATGCATTTTTTCACAGCGAAATAACCTCCGGCGAAAGGATATAATCCAATCCGCCACGGCGATTTTCTTCGTTGAGCGAAGATGTAAAATACAAATCCGTTGCACGCACATCCGCATTAAACAAGGCATCCGCTTCATAATCCGCCGTTTTAACAATAATCGGCAACATGCTGACTTCCTTCATTTCCTTCAAAATTGCTCTGCCCTTTTCGTTGAACGCAAGCACTCGAAGATACGTCGGTGCTGCATCGTAGCCAAGCTGTGGCAAGCCCAAAAAGCATCCCCAAATCAAACGGCGCACACGCGCAGCTGTATAATGCTTTGTACTGCAGAAGGTGCACAACTCTTCAATGCTTATCGCTTGCTTTGCCATCTGCACAATGCGGTTTTCAAACCCATCCGGCATATCACTGACACAAGCAAACTGCTTTGCCGGCAACGCACGCAGGAAAGACAAAAGTGCTGTATCAAACATTTTTTCCGTCACAGGAAATTTCCCCTGTGCTTGTGCTTCTTTATAAATATTTAAAACCGCCTTTGGCATATACTGTTCCCAGGAAGACTCCCCTTCTGCAATTTTTTTCCGCAGCGCCGTGGCAGAAGCAAAGCCGTCTTTTGCCTGCACATCGTGATAGCCCGCACCGGCACGTTCAATGCACAACGGCTCAATGCTGCTTCTTTCATGCGCAAGCGCTTTCATATACTCAAGTGCAAGCATATTGTTCGGCGCACTCAAAATACCGGTTTCAATGCCGCATTCTGCCTCAACCGCTTTTGCATAGGTGATTGGATACGGCTCACCCGGAGTCAGCATCTCGCGCAGTCGCTCCTCGATAAACCACTCGCGCTCGATAACCGCTTCGGCTATTTCTAAAAAGCCCGGTGTCTCTGCACCGAAGGAGAGCACATCCACGACGCCACTCTGCATAAAGCTATTGACAGCCCCGGCAGCAAACAACTGCGCAGGCGCCAGTGCAAAATATGTCGGCAGCTCCATCACCAGATCCGCCCCGCCGGCAACCGCCGCACGGGCACGCGTCCATTTATCTGCAATGGCAGGACCGCCGCGCTGCACAAAATTGCCGCTCATCATAACAGCTACACCGTCCGCGCCGGACAGCGCACGTGTCTGTGCAATATGATAAGCATGTCCCGTATGAAACGGATTATATTCAGCTATAATTCCCGCAATCTTCATATTTTCGGCTCCATTTTTCTTCATTATAAAATATAATAACACATTTTTTGCAAAAATACTATTGTAAATTTGAAAATTTTGCTATATAATACATATGTTATACTGATTTTATGGGAGGATATGTATCATGAGTAACTTTTTGGAGAGAATTAAAGAAAGAGCAAAAGCGGACAAAAAGACAATCATTTTGCCGGAGTCCATGGATGCACGTACCTTTGAGGCTGCAGAAAAGGTTTTAAAGGAAGACATCGCAAACATCATCATCATCGGCACACCGGAAGAAATTGAAAAGTACGGTAAGGGCTATGACATTTCCAAGGCAACGATTATCAATCCGTTTACATACGAAAAGACCGAGGAATACCTCAATCTGTTTGTAGAACTCCGTAAGTCCAAGGGCCTTACATATGAGCAGGCAAAGGAGCAGGCGCTCGGCGACTATATGTATTACGCTTGCCTGATGGTGAAAGCCGGCGATGCTGACGGCGTTGTATCCGGCGCTTGTCACTCCACAGCAAACACACTGCGTCCGTCGCTGCAGATTGTAAAGACAAAGCCGGGTGTAAAGCTTGTATCCGCATTCTTTGTAATGGTTGTTCCGGATTGCGAATACGGTGCAAACGGCACATTCATTTTCGCAGACAGCGGCCTGGAGCAGAATCCGGATCCGGAAAAGCTCGCTGCTATCGCAGCATGCTCCGCTGAATCCTTCGAACTGCTCGCTGAAACAGAAGCATATGTTGCAATGCTCTCCCACTCCACAATGGGCAGTGCAAAGCACGCTGATGTAGATAAAGTTGTAGAAGCAACCAGAATTTGTAAAGAAAATAACCCGAACCTCAACGTTGACGGTGAGCTCCAGCTCGACGCAGCCATCGTTCCGAGTGTAGGTTCCTCTAAGGCACCGGGCTCCAGCGTTGCAGGCAAGGCAAACGTACTTGTATTCCCGGACCTCGATGCAGGTAACATCGGCTACAAGCTCGTACAGAGACTTGCAAAGGCAGAAGCTTACGGCCCTATCACGCAGGGTATTGCAATGCCGATCAATGACTTGTCCCGCGGCTGCAGCGCTGACGATATCGTTGGTGTATGTGCAATCACCGCTGTACAGGCACAGGCTATGAACAAATAATTTAAAGGAGAAGATAGAGATGAAAGTATTAGTTATCAATGCAGGTAGCTCTTCACTGAAGTATCAGCTCATTAACACAGACAACAATGACGTCATCGCAAAGGGTCTTTGCGAAAGAATCGGCATTGAGGGCTCCAAGCTGACACATCAGCCGGCAGGCGCAGATAAAATCACCATCGAAACGCCAATGGAAAACCACGCAGATGCAATCAAATTAGTGCTCGGCGCACTCTTGGATGTTGACCATGGTGTAATCAAGTCTATGGACGAAATCGGTGCAGTAGGTCACAGAGTCGTGCACGGCGGTGAATTGTTTGCAGGTAGTGTTCTGATTACAGACGAGGTTAAGAGCGCAATCGAACAGTGCTGCGATCTTGCTCCGTTGCACAATCCGGCAAACTTGATCGGTATCAAGGCTTGCGAAGAAGCAATGCCGGGCGTACCGCAGGTTGGCGTATTTGATACCGCTTTCCATCAGACTATGCCGAAAAAGGCTTATATGTAC
>JAZSGM010000154.1:0-1530 GCA_045532715.1 Clostridia bacterium | reverse complement strand
TAGCGCCGACCAGCACGGACGACGGCTTCACCTTTTCGATAAAGTCGCAAAACGCCGCTGTGTACGGTTCAATCTTAAAATCGGCAAATGCCGCATCCTCATAAACAAACACCTTGTCTGCACCGTAGTGCAAAAGCTTTTCCGGCGCATTTTTCAAATCTGCACCAATCATCAGCGCATACACTTCCTGCCCTGTCACGGCGGCAAGCTCCTTTGCCTTGCCCAGAAGCTCATACGTTACGCGATGGATTTTGCCTGCGTAGTGGTCCACATAAACCAAAACGCCCTTCCAAAGCGACTTATCAATGCCCTGCTTTTCTTCTTCTGCATATTCAATGACACCGTCCGACTTTTTCACGCACATTTTGCACATTTTACACGCAGAGGAAATGTCGAGTTTACCGTCTGCATAAGAAATGGCGCCGAACGGACACACCTTTGCAAGTTCAGCCGCATTTTGTGCGGTTACCAAATTCTGATTGATTTTTAAGCTTCCCATCTTCACCGCACCTCCTTATATCAGCTTACGGTCGCAAATCAGCGAAAACAGACCTTCCGCCTGCTGCGCTGCATCGCCCGCAATCGTACTTCTCTGTGTATTTTTCTCCGGCGGGAAAATTCGCTCCACCTGTGTTGCCGAGCCGTGCAAGCCGTAATGCTTTTCGTCCTGATCTTCAAAATCGGCAAAGGAAATGAAGCGCACCAAATCGTCCGTCACCGTCTGCTTTACCTTATAGGACGGCAGTCGCGGCGAGTTGATGTCGCCGTCCACCGACAAAACGCACGGCAGCGTCACAGACGCATGAACCACCTTATCATCGAGCGATGCCGTTACATAGATTTTTCCGTCCTTCACATCGTCTGCGCCAAGCACGTTTGCCATATTCGGCAGTCCTAAGTATTCTGCCACTTCCGCGCCCACCTGTGCCGTGTCGCCGTCCGTGGTCTGCTTGCCGCACAGTATCAAATCAAAATCGCCGAGCTTTTGAATGCCCTGCGAAATTGTGTACGCCGTTGCCAGTACATCCGCGCCTGCAAATTTGCGGTCGGATACTACACAGCCGCACTTTGCGCCCATGCAGACCGACTCCACAATCACACTCTTTGCCTGCGGCGGTCCCATGGTGATGGTTTCCACCTCACCGCCGAACTTCTCTGCCAGCGATAGCGCAAGCTCCAACGCGTACAAATCGTACGGATTCATTTTACTTGCCACGCCGTCGCGCTTTAAAACGCCGGTCACCGGGTCAACCTCGACGTTGCTCGAGCCCGGCACCTGCTTAACGCATACCAAAATCCTCATTTTCAGTCATCTCCGTTTCTCCTGATGAAAATTTTCCCTATTTATACTATATCAAAAACTAAAAATAATTTCAAGACCGCTATGCGCAGATGCGCGTTTTGTGCTAAAAATGAAACTTTTTTTCAAAATAAACGGGCGGATATTATCCGCCCCACCGATGATAATTCAATTCCGTGCCGTAATATCCGTCCCACCGACGATAATCCGCAAATTAAGTCGGGAGGCCA
>JAZSGM010000295.1:0-1818 GCA_045532715.1 Clostridia bacterium | reverse complement strand
CCGCTGTGCTTGCAAGCGTACACATTCGCAAAGTGCCGCGAATATGGCATATCGTATCCGCTGATTGTCGGCATGATCCAAATCGAATCATCGTATAAATACACCGCCGTGTCGTATGACGGCAAATGCAAAGGATTCATGCAGATCAATGACTATTGGCACGCAGATCGCATGGCAAAGGTCGGCGCGGAGGATTTGTTCAATCCATATGACAACATCGCAACGGGCGTTGATTTCATGGCAGAACTGTTGAACAGATATGACGGCGAATATTTGAAAGCACTTGCGGCATACAACATGGGCGCAACGGGCGCATATCGAAACTTGTGGCAATACGGCGTTTATGAATATTCCTACACGGACAAAGTGACCGCCGCCGCAAAAGAAATATATATCACGATATACGGAGGAATCGAACAATGAAAATGCAAAAGTTGGTGAAAATCTGCAAGAATGAACGCGCGTTGTTGTTATACGACACAGCGGACGGTGTTCAATGGTTGGGAAACAGAACGGCGATGTTCCCGTTGTACAGCCATCCGAAATATGCAGAAGAAAACATTTTCGCCGCGCTTGACATCAACGAAAAGCAACGCGAAAAAATCACGTTCAAGCATTTCCCCGCAACGCCGCCGCATCTTGATGTTTCGGATTTTGTGGATTCGGAATCTGTTGTGGAACGAGCGGGCGGGATCGCAATCTATTATTGCGGCAAATATCTGATTCCATACAAGACACAGCAAGGAATCATGTTTGTGAACGGTGACAGCCTTGCGCCGCTTGCGGATCAAGAAGATAAAATGCTGTATGAGCGGCAAACCGCCTCCGGCGAAACATATTTTGCCGTCAAAAGCGGATTCATGGTGAACGGCATTGTTACGCCGGAAAACATCGTGGATGAAGTGCTGTTGCGGCAGTTGAAGGCATTATATCAAGAATGCGAATTGACATTGTACAACCAAACACCAAAATCCGCCGTTCCGCAGGACGAACAACAGACGATTGATGCGCTGAAGGAAATGTACCGCACGGATTCCGATGAAGATGCGGAGGATGATGAATGATGCAGTATTTCACTTTCGTTGTGACTTTTGCATCGATCATCGGCACGGTTGCAAATTCATTCAAAAAGCGATGGTGCTTTTATGTGTGGTTATGCACGAATGCTTTTTGGTGCATATACAACGCAGCCAACGGACAAGCCGCGCAATCGCTGTTGTATGCGTTCAATTTCGTCATGGCAATCATCGGTATTGTGAAATGGAAACAGCCGACAGAGAGCGAAAAAACAGCCGCGGAGCGGTTAAAAGAAACAGATCGAGAGGGATGACAATGCGATTTGAAAGCAATGAAGCGGCAGAACAAGAAACCGTGATTTCGTTCTGTGAATTGATGGCGAATCGTTACCCCGAATTGTCGTTGATTTATCATGTGCCAAACGGCGGAAAGCGCAGCAAGACGGAAGCGGCGCGATTCAAACGGCAAGGTGTGAAACCGGGTGTTCCCGATTTGGTGTTGCCCGTTCCCCGCCATGGCTTTCACGGGTTATACATTGAAATGAAATACGGCAAAAACAAAGCAAGCGGCGAACAATCATGGTGGCTTGAACAACTCACGGCGCAAGGATATATGTGCGTGCTGTGCGTGGGAGCGGATGCGGCAATTCGCACGATTTGCGATTATATGAGAATCAAGGGAGGTTGACCGATGGAGCGGGATACACGGGAGATCAGAAAAGGTGATATTTTCTACATACAAAAGGCGGCGCACGTTGGCAGCGAAATGATAAGTGACGGCAGACCGGCGATCATCGTTTCA
>JAZSGM010000162.1:0-3150 GCA_045532715.1 Clostridia bacterium | reverse complement strand
TACTTGTTGAGCTCTAATCTGTCAGGCGTGTTCTTCTTATCCTTCATAGTGTTGTAGTTTCTCTGCTTGCATTCGCTGCATGCCAATGTAATCTTGACTCTCATGCGCTGTGCACCTCCGTTTGTACGTTTTGCTCTTATGGTATTTTTGCCGCAAACGCCGTTCGTATGTAGAATCCGAAGGGAACAGTTTACGGAAAAAACAAGTACTTTCTCTTGTTTTTTAAAGATTTTGTACACACAAAAAAAAGACTTTTTGTCAAAAGCAATAATAGTATAACAGAATGAAAGCATTGTGTCAAGCAAAAAATGATAAAATATTTTCAACTTTATTATATATTGAAGAAAAAATTCATTCAGGACTTGTCAACACGTGAAAAATCCTATACAATAGAAGCAATGAATGTACGGAGGTCAACTATGGAAAAGCACGAACACGGCGGGCACAGAGAAAGAATGAAATCCCGCTATGCACAAACCGGCTTGGACGGTATGGCAGACCATGAGATTCTGGAGCTGCTTTTATATTATGCAATACCGCAGGGGGATACAAATCCGCTTGCGCACAGACTCATCAATGAATTTGGCTCGCTTTCGGGGGTGCTGGATGCAACGTTGGAGGATTTAATGCAGGTAAACGGTGTAGGCGTGCATACGGCAACACTGCTGAATTTTATGCCGAAGCTACAGCGCGCGTATCAGACGGATCTTTTGAAAACGCGTACCGTGCTCGCTACTTCAGAACAAGCGCTTGCGTATTGTCGCGTCTTGCTGTCCGGCTTGCAGAAGGAGAATTTTTATGTTATCAGCCTGGACGGGACAAACCGCGTGTTAAATACAAAGAAAATCTGCGAGGGAACAATAGATGCGGTCAGCTTTTATCCGCGCGTTGTACTCGAAACGATTTTCCGTTCCAACGGAAAAAGGGCGATTCTTTGTCACAACCATCCGAGCGGTATTATGAAACCGTCAGATTTGGATATCAAGGCAACCCTGGAAATTAAAAAGGTGCTCGATAGCGTGGATATACAGCTGCTTGATCATATTATCGTCGGACGCGAATCGGCAATCAGTATGGTGCAAAAGCAGAGTGTGAGCTTGAAAATGTATTAAAACAACTTTTTTCAGCGGTTCAGAAAGGAAACAGACATATGAAAAAACATATATATCTTCTTTTGGCGGCGTGCATGCTTTTGCAGATAGTGCTTTTTCCGAAAACGGTGTCGGCATTTTCAGATGTATCGCGCGAGAGTGCGTACTATGGAGCGGTAACGGCGTTGAGCGAAAAGGGAATTTTAAACGGTTATGAGGATGGCACCTTCCGTCCACTCGGCGAGATTACCCGTGCGGAAGCAGCAGCGGTGATTGTGCGTGCAGCGGGGCTGGCACCGAGTCAGCTTGCAAGCTCCTACACGGATGTAGACAATGACCATTGGGCGCGAGAAAGCATTATGACTGCGACTGAAGCCGGCATTTTAAGCGGAATGGGTGACGGCAGTTTTGCACCGGAGAGTCGAGTCAATTATTGGGAAATTCTGAAAATGGTGGTCTGTATGGCAGGGCTGGAGGCAGAAGCAATCCAGCAGGATGGCTGGCCTTTGGGTTATGTGCGCGTTGCCGAGGACTACGATATTATCAACTATAATGAGTCTTGGGATTATTCCATTCCCGTACGTGCCAGAGTTGCGGCAAAGCGCGGTGATGTAGCACGCTTTGTGAACAAGGCAATGGAGGTTGCACAGGAAAATGCACTTTATGCGGGCGAAGGGAGTAAGCTGACAGTTGGTGCAAGTGAATACCGTATCGGTATGCCGGCAAGCGCGCTTGACACACCGGAGGAAACGCTCAAATCCGTCGACGGTTATACCTGGTATGTTTACGGCACCGATACTTATAAACGCTTCTTTGCTGCCGGCGTGGACGACGGCAAGGTGGTTGCCCTAATTGCAGCGGGCAAGGGATTTTCTTATCTCGGCTACAGCGGCGGCGCTGTTGTGCCGGCGGAAAAAAGGCTCGATACAATCTTTACCGATGAAAACGATGAAGAACGGATGCACGCTGTATTTATCAAGGATAAGGAATACTATAAAACCGTAAGCTACAGCCACACGGCAGAAATGATGGCGCAGGAGTGTAAGCTTAATTTTCACTTAACGAATGCCTTTCGTGTGCTGCACGGTGAGCGCGTGCTCCAATGGAGCGCACCTGCAGCGAAGGCGGCTTGTCTGCACTGTGAGGATATGGCAAAAAATAATTATTTCTCGCATGACAGCATAGACGGCAGAAAGTTTTCTGAAAGGTTCACTGCGCAGGGTATCCATTGGACGCGTTGCGGGGAAAATATTGCTGCCGGACAGTCGAATGGCTTTTATGTCTACACCAGCTGGGTGAGCTCGTCGAGACATAGAGCAAATATGCTCGGTGATTACACGCATCTCGGCGTCGGTGGCTTGTATAACGAAAAGCTTGGCGGCTACGGCTCTTATTTTGCACAGGAGTTTTTCAAAAAATAAAAGCATATGCAATGAAATTCGCTCTGACGAGAGAGTGAAATGCACCTGCCGGTGCGTTTCATATGGGAAACGTTATGAAAAAAATCCGTCTCACTGTAAGGTGAGACGGATTTTTTATTGCTTAATTAACCTTCAACGATTGCCTTTGTATCGAGTGCAATCATCAATTCCTCGTTTGTCGGAATCACGAGAACCTTAACCTTTGCATCTGCAGCGGAAATATCGATTTCCTCACCGCGGAGCTTGTTCTTCTCTGCGTCAATCTTGATGCCAAGGAATTCGGAGCCTTCGAGGATGCTTGCGCGCATATTGCCGTCGTTTTCACCAACACCTGCGGTGAATACAACAGCATCCAGACCGCCCATAGCGGATGCGAAGTAACCGAGGTAACGCTTTGCCTGGTATGCAAACATATCCAGAGCGAGCTGCGCCTTTTCGTTGCCTTCGTCTGCGGCTGCCTTCAGATCGCGGAAGTCACTGGAGAGCTCGGAAATGCCTGCTACACCGGACTTTTTGTTCATCAGTGCGTCAACTTCGGAAGCGGAAAGCCCTTCTTTTTCCATCAGGAACGGAACGATTGCCGGGTCAATATCACCGCAACGTGTACCCATTAAGATACCTGCAAGCGGGGTGAAGCC
>JAZSGM010000107.1:0-3626 GCA_045532715.1 Clostridia bacterium | reverse complement strand
TAGGGAGAAATCGGTTTTAGTCGGTAATTTACCGAAAATAGTTCACAAAAAATCAGCATTATACGCAAGTATGATGCTGATTTTTATGTTCCTCTTTCCGACAAAATTCCTCGTCTAAAACTGCCACAGGCACCTTAAAAGGGAATAGTTTGGATAAAGAGCAAGGCAAAAACGAACGACATCCTTGCGGATTTCGGTCGTTTTTAACACAGCTATTTGCCAAAATATTGCTTTTTAAGGCGTTTTATCCCTAACTGAAGACGCCTAACGTGTCCTTTTTATTATTATGTAGTTTAATCTTCGATTGCCAGCTCGGCCTGCATCAAAAGCACAACGGCGTGTGTGCTGATGCCCTCTCCCCGACCTTCGAAGCCGAGGTGCTCGGTGGTTGTGGCTTTTACATTAATATAGTGTGTATCCAATCCGCAGACGTCCGCAATGTTTTCGCGCATCTGCTCAATGAATGGTGCCAGCTTCGGCTTTTGTGCAATAATGGTTATATCTGCATTGCCGATGGCATAGCCGAGGTTGTCAATCATTTCGCAGACTTCACGCAAAAGCTCCAGGCTGTCTGCGCCTTTATAGCGCTCGTCCGTGTCCGGAAAATGCTGACCTATGTCTCCGAGTGCTGCTGCGCCTAAGATGGCATCCATCAGTGCGTGCACGCAAACATCCGCATCCGAATGTCCTAAAAGTCCTTTTTCATACGGAATTTTAACGCCGCCTAAAATCAGGTCTCTGCCCTCGGTTAAGCGATGTACATCATATCCGTGTCCGATTCGCATCATTTTTGGTACTCCTTCGTAATAATAAATTCGGCATAAGCCATATCTTCTTCTGTTGTAATCTTAATGTTTGTATAGTCGCCTTCGACTAAAGCGACCTTTGCGCCGCAGAATTCTGCTGCCATACAGTCGTCTGTCAAAGCGGCACCTGCCTGTGCGGCGCGGCGATGAAATTCGAGAATGTCTTTGGTGTAAAACCCTTGCGGCGTCTGGATATGATACAAATCCTCACGCGGAATATTTTCCGTAACGATACCGCCTGCGTCTGCGCGTTTTATTGTGTCTTTGACCTTGACTGCAACGGTTACGCCTGCGGCAGTGCCGGCGCATACAGCATCATAGACGCGTGTGATGATTTCCGGTGTTACCAGCGCGCGTGCACCGTCGTGAATGAGTGCGATTTCGCAGTCACCGACTTCGGCAAGTCCTTTTGCGACGGATTGTTGTCTGGTGCTGCCGCCGGCAACGATGCAGCGCACTTTTTTAAAGCCGAAAGCTCTGACAATTTCCGAAAGTTCTGCAATGTCGGCTTCGCGTGTGACCAAGACAATATCCTTTATGCACTTGGTTTTTTCAAAGGCATGAATGGTGTGCGCAACAACCGGCACATCCCCGATGCAGCGAAATACCTTATTGACGGTTGTTCCGTCTTTTTTTTTGAGTTGTTTCATACGTGTGCCGCTGCCTGCGCAGGCTAAAATTGCACAGGCGGACTTGGTATTTTCCATATGTATTAAACTCCCCTCGTTCTGCGCATTTGATTTTCTGCAATGTGATTATATAAATCGCTGACGGCATTTGGTTTGCCCATGTTCTTTGATGCAAGTGATAAAATATCGAGGCGCCAATTATGAATCAGCAGCTGGTAAACGGCTTCGTCAATCGGGAAGGTTTTGCTGACGCGGATGGCGAGTCCGTTGTTTAACAGAAATTCTGTGTTCCGATCCTCCTGTCCCGGAATCGGATTGAGCAGGATAGCAGGCAGACCCTTTGCCAGAAACTCCGATGTGGTCAGGCCGCCGGGTTTGGTAATAATTACATCTGCTGCATCCATCAGCAGCTCTACATTATTGACGTAGCCGAGTGCAAGGATAGTTTTGTTCCAGGTGCATTCTTCTATATTGCGCTTTAAACGTTTGTTGTTACCGCAAACACACAGGATCTGAAAAGCTTCATTCATGTTATCCAATGCAGTCAGGCTGTCAAGCAATTTGCCGTAGCCCATGGAGCCCATCATTACCAGCAGTGTCGGCTTGTTTTCAATGCCGAGTTGTTCGCGCGCGGCGCGTTTTTCGGTTTTTGTACTGAACTTCGGCTCAATCGGAATGCCGAACGGCAACGCTTTGGAGGAGTCGATCCCGCGTTTTTCAAGCTGTAAATTCAAAAGGCGGGATGCGGTTACATAATAATCCATATCCACATCTTCCCAGAACGGATGCACCGTGAAATCTGTGATAATACCGTACAGCGGGCAGGACAGCTCGCATTTTCTCTTGAAATACGTTACAATCTGTGCAGCGAATACGTGTGTACAGATAATGGCGTCCGGCTGAAAATCCTGAATAAATTTCAGCAATTTACCGGAAGTGATTTTGTTTACAACATCTGTAATGAAATTTGGGTCGCTTTTCTGCTTTTTTTCCGCTAAGCGATAAACTCTGCCCCAGGCGCGTGGCGTAAATTTGGTGGATAAAAGATATCCCTGGTTGACCGACTCGGAAAATGCGTGGTTGATATAGTCAAAGGTGTTTAGCATTTCGCAACGGCTGCCACGGCTTTCGAAATAATCCTTAATTGCCATACCGGTTTTGTGGTGACCCATGCCTGCTTTGATGGACAAAATGAGTATATTCATAGCGATGCCCCCGTATCTTGTGTAGTTTCTATCTTATATTTTATACTGACTTACATAAAAAAACAACAGTTTTTTCGTAAGAGAAAAAAATTTAATTCCCCTATTGACACAGCACTTGATTTTGGAGTATAATATGTAGTACATTTGTATACCTTGTCCACTTGGTCAGGGTAAACACTATTATGTATATAGTAGTGAAGGGAGTGAAAGTAATGTCTGAAATCAGAGTAAAGGACAATGAGTCTTTAGATAATGCACTTCGCAGATTTAAGCGTCAATGCGCAAAGTCCGGTGTTTTAACAGAGCTTAGAAAAAGAGAGCACTATGAAAAGCCGAGCGTAAAGCGTAAGAAGAAGTCTGAGGCTGCCCGCAAGAGAAAGTTCAAGTAATTGAAGGTGAATTGTATGGGACTCAAAGAACAGCTTGCTGCAGATTTGAAGGCAGCGATGAAGGACAAGGATGTTATCCGTAAAAATACGGTGCAGCTTGTACGCTCCGCAATTCTGCAGTATGAAAAGGATCATCTCACAGAGCTGGATGAAGAAGGCGTCATTGATGTCATTGCCAAAGAGCTCAAGCAAAGAAAGGATTCCCTGCCGGAGTTTGAAAAGAGCGGCAGAGAGGATTTGGTGGAAGGCTTAAAGCGCGAGATGGAGGTTTTGATGACCTACCTGCCCGAACAGCTTTCCGAAGAAGAGCTTACAGAGATTATCCGTGAAGCAATTGCAAAAACCGGTGCCGCATCCGTGAAGGATATGGGTAAGGTGATGGGAATGGTGACTGCGCAGACCAAAGGACGTGCGGACGGCAAAACCATCGGTGCGATTGCAAAAAAGTTATTAGGCTAATAAAAAAGGGAACGCATCCGCGTTCCTTTTTTTAGGTGCATTTGTTCGCTGATTGCACTTGTAAAAAGCTAAATTTTGTGTAATACTGCGTTGGGGGCAGGCCGGCATACACGAGTATAGCCGTCCTGCCTCCGCCTT
>JAZSGM010000135.1:0-9752 GCA_045532715.1 Clostridia bacterium | reverse complement strand
CTGGACTGTGCCAACGGCGCAAATTCCGAGGCGGCACCGGCAGCACTTTCGGGCCTCGGTGCAAGCGTGGATGCGCTTTACTGCGAGCCGGACGGTATCAATATCAATGCCGGCTGCGGCTCGACGCACATCGGTGCGCTGGGAGAATATGTTAAAAACAACCCGGGCTATGATATCGGTATTGCCTTTGACGGCGATGCGGACCGTATGCTTGCCGTAGACGAAAACGGCGTGCCGCTGACCGGTGACGAAATTATGCTTATCGTGGCAAATCACCTGCAGGAACAGGGCTTGCTTGACAAAAACACCGTGACAGCGACGGTGATGAGCAATCTGGGCTTCTTCCTTGCGGCGGAAAAGCTGGGCATCCGTGCGGTGCAAACGGCGGTTGGTGACCGCTATGTGCTTGAGGAGATGCTCAAGGAAGGCTATGCCTTCGGCGGCGAGGAATCCGGACACATTATTTATCTGCATAAAAACACAACCGGTGACGGTCTGATGTCTGCGCTTTTGTTGCTGTCGGTTATGCAGCATACAAAAAAGAAGCTTTCTGAGCTGCGCAAGATTATGACGGTTTTACCGCAGGTGCTTGTCAATGCCAGAGTGAAAAATGAAAACAAGCCGCTTTTAAAGACCAATGCGACGATTTTGGCGGAAATTGAAAAGCTGGAGCGTGAGCTGTGCGGCGAAGGACGTGTGCTGATTCGTCCGTCCGGCACGGAGCCGGTGGTGCGCGTAATGCTGGAAGGCAAGGACCGCGCGATGCTGCTTACGCGTGCGCAGGCGTTGGCGGATTTGATTGGCGAGCTGCTCGGCTAAGCGCTTGCACAGAAAAAAAGCAAAGTGGGTTTTACGATGCTGAAGGATGAGATTATACGTTATATGCAGCTGTTGCATAAGGATTTCGGATTGCAGATTTCCGTGCACGGTCCGAAGGTGACTGTCGGGGAGTTTTTAGATTACGGCATCCATTCCAATCCGTATTGCATGCTTGTAAAGCAAAATGAGCGGCTTTGGCATAAATGCCGCTGTCAGCAAAGTAAAATTGTGTCGGGCAATGTCCCGACCTGCGGTACCTGCTTTGCGGGGGTGTTTGAGTATATTGTTCCGATTCTGCCGCAGGGGCAGAAAGGCGCACAGGCGTTTATCTGCATCAGCGGCTATCAGGACAACCGGCGCGCGGAAAAGCAGCTTGGGCTGCTTGCGCGCAGCTATCATATGGATATAAAACAGCTTTCTGCGGCATATAAAGCACACCTGCGTCCAATGCCGGAATCCGCGCCGGAGCAGGAAATTCTCGCACCGCTCATCCGGATGCTTGAAAAGCATTTTGCCGCCGTCAAGCAAACGCGCTCCGGCAGCGGTGACTACATATATGCCCATGCGATTGCCTATATTCATCAGCATTACAAGGAAAAAATCCGTCTGGAGGATATCTGTGCTTTTTGCCACTGCAGCAAGTCCTATATCAGCCATATGTTCAAAAAGCGCTCCGGGGACTCCGTCTCCGGCTACATTACCGCGCTGCGCATGAAAAAGGCGAAAAAGCTTTTGGAGCGCGGCGGCTATACCGTCCGTGCGGCGGCGGAGGCGGTCGGTTTTTTAGAGCCGTATTATTTTTCGAATTCTTTTAAGAAGTATTATCATATTGCACCAAGCAGTGTTATAGCAAAAAACCGAAAGGATGATGAATATGAAATTTGAATCTAAATGTCTTTATGAGGGGTATACCCCGAAAAACGGTGAAGCGCAGACACTACCGATATACCAGAGTACGACCTTTAAGTATGAGTCGACTGAGCAGGTAGCCAAGCTCTTTGACTTGACGGAGAACGGATTCTTCTACTCGCGTCTTGCCAACCCGACCGTAGATGCCGTTGAAAAGAAAATTGCAGCATTGGAGGGCGGCGTCGGTGCGCTGTGTACTTCATCCGGTCAGGCGGCGTCCACACTGTCGCTGTTAAATATTTTAGGCAGCGGTGATCACTTCATCAGCTCTGCATCCATTTACGGCGGTACAGTGAATCTGTTTGCCGTTACATTAAAGAAGCTCGGCATTGAGGTTACCTTTGTTGATAACGATGCGACGGATGAGGAGCTGGAGGCGGCAATCCGCCCGAATACAAAGGCGGTGTTCGGTGAGACGATTTCCAACCCGACCATCTGCATCTTTGATATTGAGCGCTGGGCAAATTTTGCACACAGACACAACCTGCCGCTGATTGTGGACAATACGTTTGCAACGCCGTACTTGTGCCGTCCGATTGAGTTTGGCGCAGATATCGTTGTACACTCGACGACAAAATACCTGGACGGTCATGCATTGCAGACCGGCGGTGTCATCGTGGATTCCGGTAAATTTGACTGGACAAACGGCAACTATCCGGAATTTACCGAGCCGGATGAATCCTATCACGGCGTTGTATATACAAAGGACTTCGGCGAGAGCGCCTATATCGTAAAAGCACGTGTACAGCTGATGCGTGACCTCGGTGCGTGTCAGAGTGCCTTTGGTGCATTTTTGATTAACCAGGGCATCGAAACGCTGCCGGTGCGTATGGACCGTCATTGCCGTAACGCGGAAGTTGTAGCTGAGTTTCTTTCCAAGCACCCGAAGGTGGAGGCAATCAGCTATCCGACCCTGGAGGGCAATCCGTACAAGGCGTTGGCAGCAAAATATCTGCCGAACGGCTGCAGCGGTGTTATCGCCTTTACGGTCAAGGGCGGCAGAGATGCAGGCGCGAAGTTCATTGACTCGCTGAAAATGATTTCGCTGTTGGTGCACGTTGCGGATATCCGTACCTGTGTGCTGCATCCGGCAAGCTCGACGCACCGTCAGCTTACTGAGGAACAGCTGATCGCAGGCGGTGTGGCACCGGGCCTGATTCGCCTTTCTGTCGGCATCGAAAATGTAGATGATATTATCGAAGATTTGACGCAGGCGCTCGAGCAGTGCTGAGTAAATGAATGAAAAAGCCTTCCGGATTCGTTTGAATCCGAAAGGCTTTTTTTGTATCAGCTTTCTTTTTTTCGTTTGCCATCCGCCAGCAGACACACCACCAAAACGAACGGGAAAATTGCACCGGCAAGTAAACCGCAGCGCAGCGCAAGCTGCTCCGCATTTTCTGCGAGTGTGAAATGCTTTGCAAGATCGGAAACGGCACCGGTCAGCCACGGGCCGAGAGAACAGCCCAAATCGCCCGCCATTGCCAGAAGCCCGAACAGTACGGCACCGCCGTGCGGGAAGGTCTGGCTGCCGAGCGAGTAGGTCGCCGGCCAGAGCACAGCGACAGTAATGCCGCAAAAGGCACAGCCGAACAGCGCGAGCACTGCATTTTTGGAAAGCGCCGCCAGCAGGTAGCATACAACGCAAGCCGCTGCGGAAACGGTCAGCTGCAGCCGCACGCTGATGCGTGCACCAATGCTGCCGGCAAGCACTCTGCCGATGCCCATGAATACGGCAAACAGGCACGGACCGGCAAGGTCGCCGATGAATTTGTCGACGCCGAGTCCCTTTTGTGCAAACATAGATGCCCACTGCGCCATCGAAAGCTCCGATGCGCCGGCGCACAGCATAATGATCAAAAACAGTCCGAAGCGCCTTGTGGAAAACAGTGCCCTTGCCGTCATGGTTTTTCCTTCTTTTACAAAGGGAACCAGCGGCGCGCGGAGAAATACGAAAATGTTAACAAGCGGGATGACAGACCAGATGATGGGCAAAATCCGCCAATCTGCATCCGCAAACAGCTTCAGATACAAGGTAGAGAACAATACCACCAACACCTGTCCCCACGAATAAAAGGAATGTAAAAGATTCATGGAGGCGGATTTGGATTTGCTTGGCAGTGCCTCTAAAATCGGGCTTGCAAGCACTTCATTTAAGCCGCCGCCGACGGCGTAGAGCACCGCCGAGATGCACAGCCCTGTATACGGGTCGGGCAGTACGGTCGGCAAAATTGCCATTGCCCACAGTCCGACGGCGCTTAAAAGATGCGACAGCAGCATACAGCGGCGCGGACCGATTTTATCCGAAAACCTTGCGGCGAACAAATCGGTTGCAAGCTGCATCAGGAAGTTAAACAATACAAGCCTGCCGAGACTTTCGTAGGAAACGTGGTAATTGTTTTGAAACACGATAAATAAAACCGGTGCGAGGTTGTTGACAACCGCCTGCGTCATCAGCGCGGTATAGCAGCCCCACCGTGTTCTTGTATAATTCATTTTCACTCACCTCAGGAGAACGGAGATTGCTTTTTTGCTTTTTTAAGCGGCTGTTCATTGCCGTCCTTGTCCACGATGTACACGCTTTTGAGCGTCTGCTCCGTACCGGCGCGAAAGGCAGCAATGTACTGCGCGCGCAGGCGTGCCTGCTCCTGCTTTTCTTCGTCCGTCAGACCTTGCTCGCGTGATTTTCTTGCAAGCGCATTGATGCGGTCGATCATTTTTTTATCCATCAGTCTACCTCCGTTGGCGCGGCATTTGCAGCCGCGCTCCTTTTTCGATTACTCCCGACAAGTATAAAATTATATCACAAGCTGCAAAAAATGTAAACAGTTCCGCCAAAAAAGTGCAATAAAAAAGGACCTTGCAGGTCCTTTTAAAACCGGGAGATTTTCAGCTGAAATACGGCGATGAAAATGAGCGCTGCCACGAGCGCTGTGATAAGCGCCAATACAAAATCCATGCAGATTTTCTTTCTGTACGGCCGGGCATCGGTCTGGTAGTATGCATTTCTCCAACGCATGGTGTCGAATGCATCGAGGAGCTTGCCGTTTGCCTTCGTTAAAAGCCAGCAGCTGCCGCCCTCACGTACATTTTCGTATGCGGATTTTGTTTTGAGCGTACCCCTGGAAAATTTTGTTTCATATGACGTATCCTCACCGCTGTTATCCACACTTCTCTTGCAGCAGACATCCTGTACAAGCTTATAATCTTCAAAGGTGTAGCTGATGGCTCTGAGCAGAATATAGGCTGCAAGCACCAGTGAAATTGCTGTTACAATCACGGTGGAAAGCATACTGCTGTCCACCGTGACATAAAGCGGATGGAAGCGAAGCAGTAAAATTCGGATGAAAAAGACAGCTGCAAAGGCAACAAACGCATACGTGTGCGGTTTCGTATGCTTAAAAACAAAGTCCGCATCTATAAGGGTGGATTCATCCGTATTCCGGATTAAGCCGTACGTATTCAGCAACAGCAACACCAGAATGCCATAGAAATAAGAGCCGATTTTTATGGCGTCGCCGCCGTTGTCATTTTTAAAAATATGCGATGGATTCGACGGCGGAATCTGGACGCTTACGCGGCTGCCGACCTCTCTTTCCGTGCTGAAATTGCCCCATAAAATCGAATCGTACACCCGACCGTTGTATTCATAGGTCAGATAGGTTTTATAACTGTCGTCCTCGCCACTTGATACTTCAACAACGCGGCTGACGACGGCCTGTATGGTGACAACATTGTCTTTATACCGGTAATAATCTGCATTGTCTTCTATGGCTGAATTGATGATGAAGTTGATGAAGGGCAGAATCACCAGACAGAAAACAGACAACACAATGGCTGCAATTTTATTTTCTTTTTTCATCGTGGGCACCTCAATTCAGGATTGCGCCGCCCCATTCCACAACGGTGAAGCCGTTTCTTTCCGGGGCAGTCAGTGTCTGCGGTTTTACGTCAAACGGTTTGTCCAATGGCTTCCAGGTCATGAAAATGCGTAAAATGCTGTCCGGCTGCGGTGTAATATGCAGACGTGCGATGTCTGTATAGGCATCGCCCTGGAACGCAATAAAGTTATAAGCGTTGTGCTCCATTTGCGGTAGCCAGTACACGATGAATTCATTGGCTTCCTTGTCTGTAAGGCCTAATTTTTTAAGTGCATTCTCCAAAAAGGCGCTTGTGTTTTTCCCTTCAACGACAAAGCCGGTTTCGGTATCGTATTCCGGAGCGGATGTGCCTTCCCAGTACAGACCGTAATAGGTTCTGCCGTTTTTGTCAACCAAGGTGCCGTCCGGTGATGCCGTAACGCGCCAGCCGTCATTGTATTCCGGATAGGTGGTCGTCAGCGTGCCGTCAAAATCCAGCCGGACGTCAACCTCGGTTTCGGTTTCCGGATACAGATAAATCATAGGCTTGTCGATATGTGTAAGCTGGTTGCCTACAAATTCCGTAATGAAGGCGCGACCGGCAAGCAGCACCAAAATGATGAGAATAATAATCAGTAATTTTTTCATTTTGCGTTTTCTCCCCTTAAAATATGTATAAACCCCCTGGCAACATTATACTACAACCCTTTCAAATATACAAGCCTTATTGCTTTACAGCGCAGGGGATTTGTGATAGAATAAAGGTGAAAAAGAAAAGGGGGGATATGCAGTATGCAATGGGAATTATTAACGCCGCCGGAATTTGAGCGGCTGGCAAGGGAAGAACAAGTTTGCGTTTTACCGATTGGATGCCTGGAGCGCCACGGTGAGCATATGCCGTTCGGTACAGACAGTCTGATTGCGCACAAAATTGCCGTAGAAGCGGCGAAAAGGGAGCCGTGCGTTGTATTTCCGGCGTATCATTTTTCGCAGATTCACGAGGCGCGTTGCCACAGCGGTGCGATAGCGCTGCCGCAGCGACTGACGCTCGAGCTTTTGGAATGTGTCTGTGACGAAATTGCGCGAAACGGCTTTAAAAAGGTTGTGATTTTAAACGGACACGGCGGAAACAACGGTTTCCTCGAGTATTTTTTGAGGTCGAATCTGGGACGCGAGGTGGACTATACGCTCTATCTGGTTCCGATGTATTCCAGCGGCCTTTCGGAGGAAGAGGGAAAACAAATTGAAGCTATCTGTGGCAGACGCGGCGACCACGCCGGTGAATGGGAGGGCAGCCTTGTGATGGCTGCGGCACCGGGGAGTGTGAAGATGGAGCAGCATACATACGCAGAACCGATTCTGCCGACAGGGAGACTGAATCACCTCGGTCGCGTGAGAACATCGCGTGAATGGAATGCAAATTATCCGCACAATACAACAGCTTGTCCGTCCAAGGCAACGCAGGCGCAGGGCGAGGCGATGCTTGAGATTTATATTGATGCCTTCGTCCGTGACTTAAAGGCGATTAAAGCAGATACGGAAACGGCAAAGCTGCAAAGTGAGTTTTATAAGAATATGAAAAAATAAAAAAATGAGGTATCGATGGATACCTCATTTTTATTTATTTTACGCTTTCCATAAACTTAAGCATACCGGCTCTGCCCTGCTCGGTGTTTTTGAACACGCCGCAGTTTTCGAGGATGTGACCGAAAATCTGACCGATTTCTTCCTTCTTTGCATCGTCAACCGGTGCAAGCTCTTTGACGAGTCTTGCCGGAAGTACCGCAAGTCCCATCGCTTCGATAAGTCCGATGTTTTCGCGCTTGATGTGATGATACTTTTTGTGCGGATGGAAGATGCCGTCCGGATGTGTTTCGTCCGTGCGGTTGTTTCTTAAAATCAAATCGAGCTCATATTTGCCGTCACGCATTCTGGCAATCGGCGTGATGGTATTGTGCGGTGCGTCGGTGTGGGCGAGAATGTCATTTTCCTCGTCCGAGTATGCGCGCCACGCATCCAGGATTTTGCCGCCGAGCTCCACCAAGCGGTCGATGTCCAGGCTCTTTAAACGAATGGTGGACAGCGCCCAGTCCACGCTGCCTGCCTCAATATCCTCATAGTCTTTAAAGGTGAAGGTGTCGCGGTAGCCACGCTTTGCCATCGGGAATTCGTAGTTGCCGCCCTGGTAGTGGTCATGCGTTAAAATTGAGCCGCCTACAATCGGTAAATCGGCATTCGAGCCGATGAAGTAGTGCGGGAATTTTTCTACAAAGCACAGAAGATTTTTAAAGGTCTGCTGTGTGATGCGCATCGGCACATGCCCTCTGTTAAAGACGATGCAGTGCTCGTTGTAGTAGACATACGGTGAATACTGCAGGCACCAGTCCGCACCGTCGAGCTTAAGCGGAATGATGCGGTGATTTGCGCGCGGCGGATGAGTGATATGCCCATCATAGCCCACGTTTTCTACGCACAAAAGGCATTTCGGGTATGCCGTTTCCTTCGGCGGCGCCAGCTTTGCAGCTGCAATTTCCTCCGGCGTTTTTTCCGGCTTGGAAAGATTGATGGAAAGGTCGATTTCGCCGATGCACGATTGCGTTTTCCAGCGCAGGTCCTTTTTTACGCGCTCGGTCATAATATAGTTGTTTGCGCGCGAAAGGTGATAAAAATACTTGGTTGCTTCCTCCGGGCTGTTTTCGTGCTTTTGATAAAACTTTTCAATCAGCTCGCTCGGGCGCGGTGTGAAATTATCCATAATGCGCGCGCTCATCAAATCGTGATACACGAGCAAATCGTCCTCCAGCTTGCCGTTTTTTAAGGCAATGTCCGTAAGACCTTTTAAAATCTGTTCGATGTTATAGTTTGCAATCTCGCCGGTCGGCTCCTCCGGGATATAGGCGGTTTCGCCGATGAGTGCCAGCACGCGGTTTGCAGCATAGTGCACATCGTCTGCTGTGATGAGGTTGTTTGTAAGTCCGTAGTTGATTAAAGCTGTAAGTAATTGATTCATAACAGTTATCCTTTCTGAAGTGGGGGTGTCGGAATACGGACACCTCATCCGTCTCACTGCGTTCGACACCTTCCCCTCAAGGCGAAGGCTGGTGCTCTTATGATTCCCTTGGGTGCCAAAGGAGAAAATTTCGATGCAAGACGAGGCAGCGCCAACGGCATAATACTCTTGTATATGGCGTTGACGCTAACGAAGCAATTCACCAAATTCACCCTTTGTAGTGAAATGATGCGGAAATCAGAATACTCTGATTCCGCCTTTCGGGCGGATATTTAAAATATGACATTTGCCTTCGCCGAAAACGGCTTCCGTTTTCTTTTTGAATTCATCCACCATATCGAGCGGCACGAAATTCTGCGTTGTACCGCCAAAGCCACCGCCGTGTACGCGGTGTGCGCCGCGTCCCTGCAGAATACTTTCTGCGATAAACAGCGCTAAGCTGATGCCCTGCTCCTTCGGTGCAATGTTGGCATATACGTTTTGCAGGTAACGGTAGGAAGAAAGTCCCGACTCAACGGACAAGTTTAAGAACTCATCAAAATTGCCTTCCGTCAGCGCCTTGACCTGCTGACCTACGCGGAGATTTTCGTTCTGGAAGTGGAGCGCACGCAGTACCGCGCGGTCACCGAACTTTTGGCGCAGCACCGGCAGTGCGGCAACGATTTCCTCTAAGGAAACCTCACGCAATACCTTTTTGCCGAAATGTGCTGCAATCGACTTCATTTCTGCCGGAATGGAGGCATACTCGCTTGTCAAATCCGCGTGGTTGCCGCCGGTATCTACGATACAGAGTGCGTGTCCTGCACTTGTGAAATCAAAATCTACTTTTGTAATAATCGGGTTGTCGTTATCTTTAAAGTCGATGGAAATGATACCGCCAACCGACGATGCCATCTGATCCATCAGACCGCACGGCTTGCCGAAGTACACATTTTCTGCGTACTGCGCAATCTGTGCAATCAAAACGGGGGAGATACTTCCCTCGTTGTAAATGCCGTTTAAAATTGTGCCGATGAGCACCTCAAATGCCGCCGATGACGAAAGGCCGGAGCCCTTTAATACGTTTGTGATGGTGTAAGCATCAAAACCGCCGATGTTTAAACCGAGCTCTTTAAAACGGTTTGCCGTACCACGGATGAGGGAAATGGATTTATTGA
>JAZSGM010000227.1:0-16123 GCA_045532715.1 Clostridia bacterium | reverse complement strand
AAAGAAGGGAAATTGTAATGGCTAGAGTTAAGGGTGCTATGGTCACCAAGAAAAAGCATAAAAAGATTTTAAAGCTCGCTAAGGGCTACAGAGGCGCGAAGAGCAAGCTCTTCAGAACAGCGAACGAAGCAGTTATGAAGTCGCTCAAGTACGCATACATCGGCAGAAAGCAGAAGAAGAGAGATTTCAGAAGACTCTGGATCGCTCGTATCAGCGCTGCTGCAAAGATGAACGGTATGAATTATTCTACATTCATGAACGGTCTGAAGAAGGCAAACATCGAAATCAACAGAAAGATGCTTTCTGAGATTGCAATTGCAGATCCGGCTGCTTTCACAGCATTGGTTGAGAAGGCAAAGGCTGCTCGCTAATTAAAAAGCTATTAAAGCCGTATCACTAAGATGCGGCTTTTTGCTTGGAGGAATGATTATGACACATACATACAGAACTAAGGGCGTTTGCTCGATGCAGATTCAATTTGATTTAGAAGACGGCATCGTGAGAAACGTTCAGTTTATGGGCGGCTGTAACGGTAACACCCAAGGTGTTGCTAAGCTTGCCGAGGGCAGAGATGCTAAAGAGCTCGTTGAAATCCTTGAGGGTATCAAATGTGGTTTTAAAAATACATCGTGCCCGGATCAGCTTGCAAAAGCAATTAAAGAAGTACTGTAAAGGAAAGCGTGACGAAATTCGTCACGCTTTCTTTTACATTTATAGTATATCTATATATTCTCCGTTTAATGCTTTATTCATACTGCGCACGGCGCAGAATTTACCGCACATGGAGCAGCTTTCTTCAAGTTCAGGTTTTCGTTCGTTTCGAATGCTTTTTGCGGTTTTGCCGTCCAAGGCGCATTCCCATTGTTTTTCCCAATCGAATGCCCTGCGTGCATCTGCCATGGCATCGTCTATATCTCTTGCGTGCGGAATGCGTTTTGCGATATCTGCTGCATGTGCCGCGATTTTAGAGGCAATAATACCTTGTTTTACATCATCAACATTCGGAAGCGCCAAATGTTCTGCCGGTGTAACGTAGCATAAAAATGCTGCGCCTGCCGCTGCTGCTACAGCGCCGCCAATAGCGGAGGTGATGTGGTCATAGCCCGGGGCAATGTCCGTTACAATCGGACCGAGCACATAAAACGGTGCGCCCATACAGGTGCTCTGTTGCAGCTTCATATTTGCTTCAATCTGGTCGAGCGGCATATGACCGGGACCTTCAATTAAAACCTGCACATCTTTTGCCCATGCGCGTTTTGTGAGTTCGCCGAGGCGAACGAGCTCTTCGATTTGGCATACATCGCTTGCGTCGGCAAGACAGCCGGGGCGGCAGGCATCTCCTAAGGAGATGGTAACATCATATTCTCTGCAGATATCCAAGATTTCATCAAAATATTCGTAGAACGGATTCTCGTTTCCGGTCATACTCATCCAGGCAAATACGAGAGAGCCGCCACGGGAGACAATATTTATTTTTCGTTTGTGTGTTTTGATTTGGTCGATGGTTTTTCTTGTGATGCCGCAATGCAATGTGACGAAATCTACACCATCCTCGGCATGCAGCCGCACAACATCTATAAAATCTTTTGCGGTGAGCGTTGCAAGGTCGCGTTTATAGTGTATTACGCTGTCATATACCGGGACAGTGCCAATCATAGCGGGGCAGCTGCTTGTCAATTTTTGGCGAAATGGTTGGGTGTCGCCGTGTGAGGATAAATCCATGATGGCATCTGCACCCATCTCCACAGCTGCAAATACTTTTTCAAGCTCTGCATCGTAGCTTTTGCAGTCTTTGGAAACGCCTAAATTCACATTGATTTTGGTGCGTAGCATGGAACCGATGCCTGTAGGCTTGATGCACTTGTGCAGACGGTTTGCACAAATGGCAACCTGACCGCTTGCAACAAGTGCGCGAATTTCTTCGGTACTGCGAAATTCCGATTGCGCAACCGTTTGCATTTCCGGCGTGATAATACCTTTCTTTGCGGCTTCCATCTGGGTTTTGTAGTTGTTCATGGAAAACATCCTTTCACGATTATCGAATAAAATTGCCTTTTAAAGCATAGCAGTGATTTAGCGGACCGCTGCCTTTGCCTAAATTCAAATTGTCGGAAAGTGCACCTGTGAGGTAGCACTTTGCGTGGAGAATAGCGTCCTCCAAAGAAAGCGAATTTGCAAGATTTGCAGCAATGGCAGAGGAAAGCGTACAACCTGTGCCGTGCGTATTCGGATTTTGGACACGTTTGCCTTCAAACCATTGAAAAATGCCGTTTGCATACAACAAATCGTCTGCGTTTTCTGCGCTGTGCCCACCTTTTAACAGTACGGCTACATTGTAGGTGTCGCCGATTTTCTTTGCGGCAGATTGCATATTGCCTTTGGTGAAAATTTTCATTTTTGCTAAGACGCTTGCTTCCGCAATATTTGGGGTTACAAGCATTGCAATCGGCAGAAGCTTTTCTTTTAAAGTGTCGATTGCACTTAAATGCATTAAATCCGCGCCGCTTGTTGCTACCATCACCGGATCGAGCACAATATTTTTGGCATTGTAGAAGCATAGCTTTTCTGCGATAGTTTCTATGAGTGGGGCAGAGGAAACCATACCGATTTTTACGGAATCGGGGAAAATGTCGGTGAATATGCAGTCGAGCTGCTCGGCTAAAAATGCAGGCGTAACTTCTGAGATGGCAGCTACACCCATAGTATTTTGCGCTGTCAAAGCTGTAATGGCACTCATCGCATACACGCCGTGCACGGTCATCGTTTTAATGTCTGCCTGAATTCCTGCTCCACCGGAGCAATCTGAGCCGGCAATGGTTAATGCTGTTTTCATAGGTTTTCTCCTCTCAAATGCAGGAATGCGGCTTTTAATTCTTGCGCAGCGCGTTGCGGATTGTCTGCTTTCATAATTGCAGAAACGGCACAGATGCCGGAAATCGGAATGCCTTTTAAAATGCCGATATTGTCCTTGTTTAAGCCGCCGATGGCATTGACGGGGATGGGTACAGCGGCGCAAATATCGCGCAGCGTGTCCGTGGATGTACGGATGGTAATGACTTTTGTCGTTGTGGGATAGATTGCGCCGACACCGAGATAATCTGCGCCATGATGATAGGCTTCAAGCGCCTGCGGTACGGTTTTTGCAGTTGCACCGATGATTTTTCTGTCACCAAGGATTTTTCTGGCAATCTCAATCGGCAAATCACTCTGCCCGAGATGTACGCCTTCGGCATCTGCTGCCATGGCAATGTCAATGCGGTCGTCGATGATGAGAGGGACATTGTATTTTTTTGTGCGCGTATGCACCTTTTGTGCAAGTGCAAGATAATCTCTTGTGCTTTTTTCTTTTTCACGCAGCTGTACAAGGGTAACACCGCCTTTCAAAGCCGCTTCAACACGGAATAAAAACTCGTTTTCTTCAAAACCGGTGCTGTCTGTGATGAAATACAGTGCAGAATCAAAGCTTTTCAATTTGCGTTTCCTCCAATCTTATATGCTTTTCTATATCCTCATCGGTCAGCGTGCTGATTTTGTCCATCAAACGCAGCATAAAACTGCCGCACCCGCTGTAGGTTTCAGAGAGCTGACCGCTGATGCCGAGAACGGCGCACGCCGTTTTTGCGGCAGACATACCATCTGTGACAGATGCATAGCAGCTGCAAAGTGCACCGAGCATACAGCCGGTCCCGGTTATGGAAGCAAGTTGCGGCGTGCCGTTGCGGATACAGCTTACCCTTTTTCCGTCGGTAACGATATCGGTTATGCCGCTGACAAGCACAATCGTGTTGTACTGTGCGGCAAGGTTTGCTGCAATGTGTGCTGTTTTGTTAAAGTCGAGAGCGGCATCGGCATCCACGCCTGCGGACGTATAGCTTTTGTCGTACAGCGCGTGAATTTCAGAGGCGTTGCCTTTGATGATTTGCGGGGTGAAATCTTTTAAAAACGAGTCTGCAAAGCTGCGGCGTAAGCTTGAGCAGGCGATGCCGACTAAATCAAGTACAACCGGGATTGCGTGCTTGGCTGCGGCTGTGGATGCAATCCGTATGGATTGCATCCGCACATCGGTAGTGTTGCCGAGATTGCAAAGCAGGGCGCCGGCAGTTTGTGTGATTTCACAGACTTCATCGGGGTGCTCTGCCATCATCGGGCGTGCGCCGACAGCGAGAATCGCATTTGCACATTGGTTTATGGAAATCGGATTGGTAATGCAGTGTATCAGTGGGGCATGCGTCTTTACGGCTGCACGGATTTGTTGCATTTTTTGTCCACCTTCTTTTTTATGTAATAAAGAATTGCGATGAAAATGAATATGCTTAAAGCTGCGTAGGCAATATACGACCAGATCGGCGAAGCCATATGGAATATCCCTGTCAGGATTTTTATAATGAGGTAAAGAATGACGCCAAGCGCGGCAATCGTAAACGCATTTTCTGTATCAGAACCGTTGTCCGTGTAGCTTTCAGAGGCGAGCATTGTCTGAAATTTTGCTAAAACACCCATTTTGGTCAGGCGTTTTAAAAATACAAACGCAATGCTGCCGCCGATGAGGGTGCCGCAGATAAAGGACGGAACATAGAACATCCAGCTCAGCCCGGTTTTGCCCCAGAAAAGTGTCATAACAGGGTAGGAGAGAAGTGCGCCGATGATGCCTGTGCCGATGATCTCACCGAGTACGGCAAATAACAGCTTGCCTTTGGATGCACGATATAGCACACCGGATAAAAACGCACCAAAGATTGCACCGGTCAGTGCAATCGGCGGTATGCCCATGATTGCCATGCGGATGATGCCGATCAGCGTAGCACACAAAAGTGAATACCATGGACCTAACAGTACGCTACAGGTGATGTTAATCAGGTGTGCCATCGGACACATTCCCTCAAAACGCAGAATCGGCGAAATCACAACGCCGAGTGCGATGAGCATAGCCAGCACAACGGTTTTTAAAAGATGCTTTTGATTTTTCATTTCATTTTTCCTCTTTTCGTATTTTAATAATACGAAGCGAAGAGCTTCGCACGGTCGAGAATCCCTTTTCTCCTCTCACCCCGAAACACGGGTTCCCATCGCAAAAAAAGTTTCAGACGTCAAGCGCTCCCTTGCCGCCTGCAAATAAGCCTCCTTTCGGTTAAAAACTAAAAACGGATATTCCTGATGGAATATCCGTTAAAAGCTTGTTATGACTTCCTACGGCGGCATTATCCGCATCAGGTTAAAGGGTCGAAGTTTGATTACTTCCTCTCAGCCTGCTTAAACAAGCTCCCCTGTGTTTAATTTTTTTTACAGTATACTACATTTTTTTTGAAATTGCAAGTATGAATTTAAATTTCCCGGATTAAGCCTTGCATCAGATTGGCAAAAGCATCAGCAACGGCATTTGCCGTTTCCTTGACTTCCTCGTGTGAGAGCGGCGCATCCAAAATGCCGCTTGCCATGTTGGTGATGCAGGAAATACCGCACACACGCATGCCACAGTGCTTTGCAGCCATAGCTTCGACTGCCGTACTCATACCGACGGCATCTGCACCCAGCGTGCGTGCCATACGAATTTCTGCCGGCGTTTCATAGGCAGGGCCGGGAAATTGCAGATAGATGCCTTCTTTTAAGGCAATGCCATGCGCTGATGCTGTTTTACGGATCGCATCACAAAGCGACCGGTCGTAGATCTTGCTCATGTCCGGGAAACGCGTGCCGAGTGCATCCTTGTTTTTGCCGCGCAGCGGGGAAGGGACAAAGCTTGCAATTTGGTCGCATATCAGCATGAAGTCGCCCGGTTTATAGCCTGGGTTTACACCGCCGGCGGCATTGGTTAGTATGAGTGTTTTTGCACCAAGCAGGCGCATTAAGCGAATCGGCAGTACGACCTCCTCCATGTCGTAGCCTTCGTAGTAGTGCACGCGCCCCTGCATGGCGATTACCCTTTTGCCGTTGAGGATGCCGAAGATGAATTTTCCGGTATGACCTGTTACGGTTGAAACCGGAAAATAGGGAATGTCGGCGTAATTGACTGTACATACTGTTTCTATTCTGTCGCCGAAATTACCTAAGCCGGAGCCGAGTACGACGGCAACGTCCGGTATGAAATCTGTTTTGGTTCTGATATAGTTTAAAGCATTTTGTAGTTTTTCCATAAAATTACCTCCATATTATAGAGTATCAATTTTTCTGGATTTGTCAATTGTTTTTTGCTGTTTTGTTGTATATATTTAACTTTTTGTTGGAACTTTTTAACCTTTTGAAATTTAGACTTGCAAAGACAGGGGTTAATTGATACAATAGGGGCAAAAGGATGATTGTTTATGGAAAAGGTATATCTTTATATTGCCAATATTGAAAATGCAGATGTAGAAGCAATGTTTCCGAAGCTGACCGCTGAAAGACAGGCGCGTGTGCTGCGTTGTATAGATGTGCAGACGAAGCGGCAGAGAGCGGCAAGTGAACTTGTATGCACCTATGCAATGCGCGACCTGGGGGAAGAAAATTCTTTGCCGCTGGCGTTTTCCGGTGATGAAAACGGTAAGCCCTGCATAGTGGGAAGCAAGTGGGATTTTAACATTTCGCACTCCGGTGATATTGTGTGCTGTGCCGTAGGGGAAAACGTCAAGGTCGGCGCAGATGTGCAGATGATGGAGGAACGCGATTTTATACAGCTTGCAAAAAAGTTTTGCTCTGAAAATGAATATGCGCGGCTTTTGCGCTATGGCGACGACAAGTTAAAATCGCATTTTTACGAATTCTGGGCACGCAAAGAGGCGATTGCCAAGCGCGACGGTGTAAAAAAGTATACAAGTTTCCGGGAAATTGATGTGACCTGGTGGCACGTGTGCTGTTTTGAACGGAAAGGTTATATGTACGCCGTTGCGGCAGACAAAGCATTTGAGCTTGTCGTACGCGATGTGCCTGAAAATTGTCTATAATTGAACGGAATCTGGCTTGCTTTTCTATAGTGAGTGTGCTACAATGCAAAAAATAAATTTCCGGAGGGAATGAAATGGATATTCAAAAAGCTTATGAAATCTGTCTTGCAAAGACCGAGCGTCATATGGAACTGCACAAGGGCGCTTATGAGTACGGCGGCATTGTGTTTGACGGAAATTACGAAGCGGAGTGTACAAGAAATCTGCCCTTAAATCACCGCACAAACTGGATGATGTCCTTTATCACGGGTATGGGCGTTTTGGCATACCGCACAACGAAGGAGCAAAAGTATCTCGACTGGACGGAAAAGTATGAAAAGGCGTATCACGATAAGATTTTTCATCACTTTGATGTCAATCCGATTCACGACCTTGGCTTTTTGTATTCTCCGTACAGTGTAGCGCTGTATATGGAGACGGGGGATGAACGTCACAAGCTGACCGCACTTCGCGCAGCGGATGAGCTGGCAAAGCGCTTTGATATTGATGGCAGATACATCGATTCCTGGACAAATCTGACGCAAAATCCACAGTGCGGCCGCGCGATTATCGATACAATGATGAATTTGCCGCTGCTGTTCTGGGCGTGGAAGGAAACCGGACACATTTTCTATTATCAGGTTGCCAAAGCACACGCGCAAACAACGGCGAAATACTTTATCCGTGACGATGATACCGTCGTGCATTCGTTTGACTTTGAGCGTGGTACCGGTAGAATGCTGCAGGAGCACAACGATTGCGGTTATGGTAACGGCAGCTATTGGGCACGTGGTACAGCCTGGGCAATTTACGGTTTTTCCATTGCGGCAAGATATCTGGAAGACGAAAAGATGTATGCGATTTCCAAGCGTCTTTTAGATAAATTTATCGCTTCGATGCCGGAGAACACCTGCATTCCGCCGTGGGATTTTCGTCTGCCGAAGGATCAGCCTGCGTATCCGAGTGGCTTAAAAAGCATCCCGGAAGACCGTCTTTGGGATTTTACAGACCCGAAGAATGCGCCGTTGGTAGTTGACACTTCTGCGGCAGTCATTGCTGCACTCGGCGCATGGGAATTAAATCTGCAGAAGGCGGATGTAAAGTATACGGACTACATCGACGGTGTAATTGAAGAAATCTGCGCAGAGCACTTGAGCGATGATGTGAGTGTGCAGGGATTAATGAAGCATCAGAACGGACACAATGCATATACGATGTACGGCGATTATTATTTCTTTGAGCTTTTGACAAGAAAGCTGTTTGATTTACCGACTTGTTGGTAAATTTTACTTGATTGTTTGCAATATTTTTGATATGATATATTTATCAAATTCAAGGAGGTTTGCGTAATGAATTTAAAGGGTACGAAAACAGAGAAAAACTTGTGGGAAGCCTTTGCGGGTGAGTCCCAGGCAAGAAACAAGTATGATTATTTTGCGTCTAAAGCAAAGAAGGATGGTTATGTACAGATTGCTGCGCTCTTTGAAGAGACAGCAAAGAATGAAAAAGAGCATGCAAAGCTATGGTTTAAGCATTTAGCAGGTATCGGATCTACACCGGAAAACCTTGCGGCAGCGGCTGAAGGCGAAAATTACGAGTGGACAGATATGTATGCAAAGTTTGCGAAGGAAGCACGCGAGGAAGGCTTCGAAGAGCTTGCAAAGCAGTTTGAAGGCGTTGCAGCGATTGAAAAAGAACACGAGGAGCGTTACAGAAAGCTTTTAAAGAACATTGAAGACGAGGTTGTGTTCTCCCGTGATAACGATGTAATCTGGCACTGCACAAACTGCGGTCACATTGTAATCGGCAAGAAGGCGCCGGAGCTTTGTCCGGTATGCGCACATCCGAGAGATTACTTCCAGATTAAAGCTGAAAACTATTAAGAAATAAAAAAACAGATGTCACTGACAAAGTGACATCTGTTTTTTTTATTTGGTTCTGAACAGATTATTTTTTTACTTCATATTCGACTAAAATAATATCGTCACCGACGCGCACGATGTCCTTCCACGGGATAATATAATCCTCGCTTTTGCCGAAAATGCCTAAAAACCGTCCCGGTCCGGGAATGACAATGGCATCTATAAAGCCGGCACTGAAATTGATTTCAACATCGTTTACAAAGCCTAAGCGCTTGCCGTCCGTAATGTTAATGACTTCTTTCTGCCGTAAATCGCCGGCTCTGAGCAATGGTTTACACACCCTTGTTTTGGTCTTGGTTATGTATATGTAATTTTTCGCTCTTTGATACCTTGAATTTTAAAAGCATTTTTTCAATCCACCCCTTTTTATGCTTCAGGGAGACATAGCCGACCAGAGAGATAAATGCCGCACCGACGGCATCGACGATTAAATCCTTCATCGTATCAGTAAGTGCGGTGTGTCCGGTAAGCATATCGCCGTTTTCGAGTGCATATTTTTGCATATTGGTTAACAGGATGCTGTCTGCGAAAAATTCGTAAAATTCCCAGATGACGCCGAGGGTTACGCCGAAACAAAAGGTGAAGATTGCTACGAATACCGGGCTCAGGGAAATCGGTATTTTCTCGGTGTTGTTTAAAATGGTAATAAAAGAAAAGCCGAGTGCGCCGAGCATCATACCGGAAAAGGTGTGCAGTATAGTATCCCAGTGCGGTACGGCGTAGTAAAAGTTTCTTACCTCACCGAGAATGATGGCGGCGTACAGAAACAGCGTGTATGCCGTCAGCATATATGGCGGAATCATCAAATTCCAACGCTTGTACAGTGCGGAAGGAAGAAGCATTGCAAACAAACCGAGTATGCATTGCAGCAGAATCAGCACATAGTCACTTTTCAGTCGTGCGTGCGGCAAATCCGGTGTGGGCATGCTGGGGGCAATACAGATTTCGACGATGACATATATAATGGAAGTCACCAACGAGAAAAGTACAAAGCCGTTGAGCCATTTGTAAAACCGTCCCTTGCGTTTGCTGATTTGCGGTTTCTTTTCTGTTAAAGCAGCGTTTTCTTTCATTGAAATTACCTCTTTTTGCGAATGAATTTTTGCGTTTTTCCCTTTTGCTTTTTTGCGCGTTTGTCTTTCTTCTTTTTGGTATCCAGCAGCTTTTCGTAAGGTTTTTTCTCGCGGCGAAGTACGCCGATGGGGGCAAAATCAATTTTTCGTTCCTGTGCAGAAACGAAAATCAGCTTCACCTGCAGAGTATCGCCGAGGGCATATATTTTGCCTGTGCGTTCACCACGCAGACAGTAGTGCTTCGGTTCGTATACATAATAATCGTCATCCAGCGCGGAAAAAGCAATCATGCCGTCAATAGCGTCATTGACTGTAACAAAGATGCCGAAATCCGTAATGGAGGAAATGACGGCGCTGAATTCACAACCAACATATTGCTTCATAAACAGACAGATAAAGTATTTATCCGCTTCGCGTTCGGCATCAACCGCTGCAATTTCTGTTTCCGTAGATTGGACGGCTGCGGTTTTGGCGAGCGCAGAAAGCTGCGCAAGGTAGTCATCTGTGAGCCTGCCGGCGAGCTGCGCTTTCAGCACGCGGTGAATAAATAAATCCGGATAACGGCGAATCGGGGAGGTGAAGTGGCAGTAATACTGTGCTGCCAGACCGAAATGCCCTAAGTTTTCTTCTGCGTAACGCGCCTTCATCATTGCGCGCAGTACTGCGTTGCAAATTAGTGACGGATTGTCACTTTCGCCGGCAAGGTCAATGACGGCGCTGAAATTCTTCGGCATCAGCGCACCCTTCGTTTGAACGGCACGCAGTCCCATATAGCCGAGAAAATCATTCAAATTTTCTATTTTTTCTCCGGAAGGGGTTTCATGTACGCGATATACAAACGGTAGATGGGCTTCAAAGGCGTGCCGGGCAACCGTTTCATTTGCCAAAAGCATGAATTCTTCTATGATTTTGTTGGAAATGCCGGACTTGTGTGCGCCGACAGCACTCGGGAATCCGTTTTCATCAAGTAAAATATGCGGTTCGGGAAGATTAAAATCAATGCTGCCGCGTGCCTGCCGTTTTTTGGTCAACAGCTGTGCGAGCGCGTGCATTGTCTTAAGCATATCTGCAATGTCTGCATATTGTACATTGTAAGGGCTGTCCTGATTTTCGAGCATTTCGGTGACAACATTGTAGGTCATACGGTACGCAGAGCGGATAAGTCCGTTTTCAATTTTATATTCGGTCACGTTGCCGCTTTTGTCTATATGCATTGTGACGGAAAGGGTATAGCGGTCTACACCCGGATTTAAAGAACAGATGCCGTTGGAAAGTGCTTCCGGCAGCATCGGAAGCACACGACCGGGATAGTATACACTTGTGCCGCGCTTGTAGGCTTCGTTATCGAGCGGACTGCCTTTGGTCACATAGTGTGTCACATCTGCAATGTGGACAAATAAAATATAACCGTGCCCGGCTTTTTCGACGCAGACTGCATCGTCAAAATCCCTGGAGTCGTCTCCGTCGATGGTGATGACGGTTTTTGTGCGAAAATCTGTGCGTCCGTCCGGCAGGACAGGCTCTTTCTCAGCTGCGGCAGCTTGTGCGAGGACATCGTCGTCAAATGTAGTGCGCAAACCGGCTTTGTAGGAGATGGCGCTGATTTGCGCCTCGATGCTGTCCGCCTTGCCCAGAGCTTCGCAAATTGAACCTTCAGCATAGGCTGTTGCTTTGGGGTATTTTTCAATTTTTGCAATTACCTTGTCGCCGGCATTGGCACCGCACATCTCGCGGATGCGCACGGCAAAGCCGAGCGCGGTATCGTCCGGCTCTACATAAGCGGCGCTGCCGTACAGTGTAAGGGTGCCGACTACGTGCGTTAAGGTATGGCGCAGGATTTCTGTGATCTCGCCTTCGTCTTTATCGTTCGCTTTGCGCTTTTTTGCATTGCGCAGAGTGCAAACAACGATATCGCCGTCGATTGCGCCGGCGGTGTATGCCGACGGAACAAACACAGAACGCTCTGCGTCTAAGGCGTCCACGAAGCCACCGCTGCGCAGTGCTTTGAATTTTCCGGTAAAGCTTTCGGTTTTATTAAGCTTCATACGCCCTTTTTTATTAACCAATACAGTTTTGTCCAAAATGAGCTTTTCGATTATTGCATAAAAAGCGGATAGGTCCTCACGCGGCACGTCCAGCACCACGGCAAGCTCATCGGCGCGCATCGGAATATAGGCATCTGTTTTCATAAAGCCGATAATTTTCTCTTCTCTCGTCAAAAATACTTCCTCCTATAGATTGCTTTTACACTTAGTATACCATAAAAACAGAGACTTCTGTATAAAATTTTAAATTTGTTAAAAAATATTTTGCATTTTGCTATACATAGTGTTATAATATGTACAGTAAACTACAAGGTGTGGTATTTTTGCGCCTTTTTACCTATATTTCGAAAAAAAGTGCCCGGGGGAGGTAGCTTAGTTGGAAAAACTCGTGATTCGCGGCGGAGCAACTTTAAAGGGTGAGGTCACAATCAGCGGTGCGAAAAATGCGGCTGTGGCAATCATTCCGGCGGCTTTGCTGGTGGATGGCAAATGCAGAATTGAAAATGTGCCTGAAATTCAGGATGTAATTATAATCAGAGATATTATGGACAAGCTGGGGGCAAAGGTATCGTTTGAAGGCGGTGTCTTTGAGGTGGATGCAACCGGTTTGCGGTATGCAAGTGCACCATATGAGCTTGTGCGCAAGATGCGTGCATCTTATTACTTGATTGGCGCGATGCTCGGCAGATTCCATAAAGCAGAGGTAGCGATGCCGGGTGGCTGTGATCTGGGACCGAGACCGATTGATCAGCATCAGAAGGGCTTTGAGGCACTTGGTGCACAGACAAAGGTTATTGGCGGCGTCATCTATGCTGAAACGGAAAAGCTTGTCGGCAACAATGTGTATCTGGATATTGTCAGCGTCGGCGCAACGATGAATATTATGCTTGCGGCAGTATTGGCAGAGGGGACAACCACAATCGAAAATGCAGCGCGTGAGCCGCACATTGTGGATTTGGCGAACTTTTTGAATGTTATGGGTGCCAATATCAAGGGTGCAGGTACGGATGTCATTAAGATCAAGGGCGTTAAGGGTTTGCGCGGAGGTACATATTCAATTATTCCGGATCAGATTGAGGCGGGCACCTTTATGGTTGCTGCAGCTGCAACGCGCGGAGATGTGTTGATTAAAAATGTTATTCCGAAGCATCTGGAATCGATTTCTTCTAAATTGGAAGAGATGGGTGTAACTGTGGAGGAGTTTGATGACAGTGTACGCGTTTATTGCGCAAAGGAAACGAAGCTGAATAAAATTATTGTAAAAACGCAGCCGTATCCGGGTTTCCCTACAGATATGCAACCGCAGATTGTAACGCTTTTGTCGAAAGTCAGCGGTACAAGTACCGTGGTGGAAAATGTTTGGGAAGGCAGATTCCGCTATGTTGATGAATTAAAGCGTATGGGCGTGAATATCCGCGTGGACGGCAATATTGCTATTATTGAGGGTGTAGAGGTGCTGACAGGTGCACCGCTGCATGCAACGGATTTGCGCGCCGGTGCGGCTATGGTCATTGCCGGACTGATGGCGGAAGGGAATACCGAGTTGTATGAGCTTCGTCACCTGGATCGCGGCTATGAAAACTTAGAGGCGAAATTTACTGCATTGGGTGCGGATATTCGCCGTGTGATTGAAATGTAAAAGCGAGTTTTTAACTCGCTTTTCTTTTGGGAAAGGATAAGTGTATGCTTCGGTTTTATTCTATATCGAGCGGCAGCCGCGGCAATGCGGTGCTCGTATCGAGTAAAAAAACGAATATATTGATTGATTGCGGGCTGAGCGGGAAAAAGCTTGCGCAGGGGCTTGCACTGATGGATATGACCGTGCAGGATCTGGATGCGGTTTTGGTCACCCATGAACACAGCGACCATATTTGCGGTGTCGGTATTGCGGCGCGTATGGCAGATGCGAAGGTATATGCCAACGGACCGACGTGGGAAGCTATGGAAGCCGGTATTGGTACATTGCCGGAAAAGAATATGCTGGTGTTTGATACCGGCAGAGAATTTGAAATCGGCGATATTGGCATTCAAAGTTTTCACACACCGCACGATGCGGCATGGTCTGTCGGCTATACTTTGGAGGCGGAAGGCAAGAAGGTTGCTATTGCAACGGATATGGGTCATATTACCGATGCGGCACGCACAGCCCTGACGGGATGTGATGCCGTAATGCTGGAATCCAACCATGATCTGAATATGCTGCAAAACGGAAGATATCCTCTGCCGCTGAAGCGCAGAATTTTAAGTGAGGTCGGACATCTGTCCAATCCGGACTGTGCGGCATTTGCTGTTGAACTTGTAAAAAACGGAACAACGGCACTGGCGCTGTCACATTTGAGTGAGGACAATAATTTGCCGCAGCTTGCATACCGTGAAAGCTATCTCGCGTTGCAAGAGGCGGGAATAGACCCGGAAAAGGATGTGCAGCTGTCTGTTGCAAAGCTGATGTGTTTAAAGCAGATTTTATAGTAGGTGGTTTGTTTGCATATTAAAGTCATTGCTGTCGGTAAGTTAAAAGAAAAATACCTCGCCGAGGCGGTAGGTGAATATGAAAAGCGGCTTTCCAGATTTGCGAAGCTGGAGCTTGTACAGCTGCCGGATATTAAAATTCCGGATAAGGCATCGGCGGCGGAAGAAGAGGCTGTGAAACGCAGTGAGGGCGATAAGATTTTAGAAAAAATTCCGCAAGGTGCGTATGTGTATGCGCTCTGCGTGGAGGGGAAACAGCAAAGCTCCGAAGCTTTTGCGCAGCAGCTGCATATGTTGGCGCTGTCAGGCAGAAGTGAGGTTTGTTTTATTATCGGCGGCTCGCTCGGGTTAGATGAACGCGTTAAGGCACGCGCGGATGTGCGGTTGAGCTTTTCAGCTATGACCTTTCCGCATATGCTGATGCGCGTTGTGTTGCTTGAACAGATTTACCGGGCATTTAAAATCAATAATAATGAAAGCTATCATAAATAAATCCGAAAATTATCTTGACTTTTTGTAATTTAACTGTTATAATATCGTATGTTGCGGTATTGTAGAATTGTGTTTTTATCCTACAATCATCGCTAAACCGTTGTTTCGGAGGCGCAGATGGCCAAGCTGGATGTGACGAAAATTTTAAGAAGCTACGGCGCAAAGCTTACCTTTGAGGAAAGCGTGATGCTTGAACCGATGCGTATGCTCGGTGAGGAGATAGAGTTTCCTGATGCCTTTACGGTAACAGGCAGTATTTCCAATCAGGGGGAAAACTTTTTGCTGACCGCAAGTGCGCAGGGCAATATTTATGCAAAGTGTTCGCTGTGCGGTGATTCTGTGGTTGAACCGATTGCGTTGGATATTTCGGAAACACTTGTGCATCATCCGAACCGCCGAATGAAAAACGGCAACGATAAGTCCGAAGCAGATTTTATGTATGAGGCAGAGCGTGACGGTGCATTTGTATTCACCACGCATATGCTCGATCTTGATAAAATCGTCGGTGACAATGTGTTTTTAAATCTGCCGTCGCAGTTTTTCTGCAAGGCGGATTGTAAAGGTTTGTGCCCGATATGCGGCAAAAACCGAAATAAAGAAGAATGTAAATGTAGTAACTAACCTTACTATACTACCATTGCTCTATTTTTATTAGGAGGTGTGTACTGTGGCAGTACCGAAGGGGAAAGTATCCAAAGCAAGACGCGATAAGAGACGCGCAAACTGGAAAATCGAGGCTCCGAATCTTGTGAAGTGCCCGAATTGCCAGGAACTCAAGATGCCGCACAGAGTATGCGGTAACTGCGGTCATTATAACGGCAAGGAAGTTATTAAAATGGCGTAACCCTATGCTTTGGGTGAAAGTTTAATCGCATAGCGGATTAAAAGGGAATATATGCGGCAGGAGTATAAAGCTCCTCGCCGCTTTTTCCTTTTATGGGAAAAGGTAAATTTGGCGCAATACGTCGTTTAAAGGGTTGGCAAATACAAAAAGTATTAGGACAACCCTTTTTGTCTTGTCTTGCACTGAATTTCCTCTTTTCACGAATTGAGGGGAAGATGGTGCAATTCGCGAATTATGACTTTTATATATTTACAAAAAATTCACTGATTATTACTTGCGACAGTTGTGACATTATGTTATGATATACTGTAAGGAAAAGTTTGATTGGAAAGGGGAGTGTCCCTGTGGGAAATAAAGAACATATGACAAGCATCGGCGGTCA
>JAZSGM010000111.1:0-8275 GCA_045532715.1 Clostridia bacterium | reverse complement strand
CAAAGCCTGTGAGTATTACCGTGCTGGCGCGGAGCGGTATTGCGAGTGTCCATATGATGAAAACGCACAATTCAACATCCGCGCAAAGTTATTTACGTATGTAGACATTCCAAATGTCGGAGAAACCGTCTTTTTGACGGCGAAAGAAGCGGAAGCCGCATTGCAAGCGCGGGAACGCGGCGCAATAGCCGCGCAGGGACGCATACAAGCCCGCTGGAGCGTTTCTCGGGCGCGGGAATAAGATTCACGTCCGGCGCGAAAAAGCGCGTCAGCGGGGCGCAAAAACGCGAAATGGAGGGGTTCGGCATGATTGTAATTGTAGCGCGATTTGAGACGGACGGAGATTACGCCGTTGACAACAAGGCGGCGGGGCTTAAGTCTCCGCTGGATGACGACTATTGTTCTGGCGGCGTATTCCTGTGCGCGGATAGCGACGAGGCGGAAGCGGCTTTAGAGCGCGTGTTTAAGGGCATTGACGCTAAAGGCTATATTTGGCAAAAGTTCGTGCAGATGTTCGCCGAGGCGCAGTGCGCGTTAGATGACCCGGACGCCATGCGGTGCGGCTGGCTGGCGCAAATAGGCGGAAATTACGAGGGGACGCTTCTGTTCATGCAAGAAGTCATGGACTGGCGCGGTGAGCCGGGAAAGCCCGTATTCCATGAAAACGACGCTTTCCAGTGCGAGTTGAACCATTGCCCGACGTGCGGGCATATCGTTGAGACCGTGAGAGCTTGGAGCGGTTCACGTACTGTCCGCATTGCGGACAGCGTATCGACTGGGACGGCGCGTTGAAAGACGCATTAGGAAGGACGTGACGTAATGAGCGATTTAGAGCAAGCCGCCATTGAGCGGATTAAATTTGCCGCGCATATGTCGGAGAAATATTATCACAATCCGCTGATTGTGACATACTCCGGCGGGAAGGATTCGTCTGTGTGCTTAGCTCTTGCGCAACGTGCGGGAATTGAGTTTGAGGTACAGCATAACCTTACAACCGCCGACGCGCCCGAAACTGTGTATTTTGTGCGAGATGAATTTAAGCGGCTGGAAGAGCAGGGAATCAAGTGCACTATAAATAAGCCGTACTACAAAGACAAGCGGGTAAGTATGTGGAGCTTGATTCCCCAAAAGCTGATTCCGCCGACCCGCATTATCCGTTACTGCTGTGAGGTCTTAAAGGAGCATGGCGGCGACAACCGGTATATTATTACCGGCGTGAGGTGGGCGGAATCGACAAAGAGAAAAAAGAATCGTGGCATACATGAGGGGGGGGCGCGATTTAATCTTTGTTGGCGACAACGACGATAAAAGGCGGCTTTTTGAGCGTTGCGTCATGAAGGCAAGATGTGTGTCAAATCCGATAATCGACTGGACAGACAGCGATGTGTGGGATTATATCCACGCGGAACACATCCCTGTCAATCCGCTGTACGATTGCGGCTTTTCCCGCATTGGCTGTATCGGCTGTCCAATGGCAGGAACACATGGGCGCGAACGAGAGTTTGCACGTTATCCCAAATACAAAGAGATGTATATCCGTGCATTCGGGCGTATGCTGGAAGAACGCGAACGGCGCGGCAAGGCGAATGGAAACTTTCGCTGGGGCAGGACGGCATATGACGTTTTTAACTGGTGGATGGAGTATGACATCTTGCCGGGACAAATCAGCCTATTAGACGAAGACACGGGAGAGGACGCGGATGACACGGTTTGAATACTACACAAAGAATCCGCGTCGGCTCGAAGAGCTGATATCCCTTGTCGTTGATGACGCATTGAAGGCTAAAGGGTGCTCCATGTATCTGTCTATGCCGCCGGAGACAGAAGACGGAAGAGGGCAGACATGGGAGGATTGGCTAAACGGAGAATTTGATGAGTGATTCACCTGTTGCTGTAGCAACTTGGAATGAAAGAGAGGTCTCATTTATGCAGGAGTTGATTTCTAAACACGCCGCATTAGAAGCGTGTAAGAGGGTTTTTGATGAGGTGAAAGTCCCGAAAGAGGTCGAAGACAATCTACTCGAAAGAGAGGTCGCTTGCGGTGTTAAGGTCGGTGCAGAAAATGCTATGCTTGCCGTTATGGGCGTGCCGTCCCCGTGGGTATCGGTCAAAGACAGACTGCCAGAAAAAGGCTCTATCTGCCTTGTATGCGGCAAAAACGGTGGTATGCGCGTCGCAAGAGCGAACTATCATGAACCTCTTGATTTGTGGACGATTGTCGGTACTGGAAAGCCGTTTAAGGTGACGCACTGGATGGAACTTCCCGCGCCGCCTACGGACTGATTGGAGGAATAACTATGCGTGAGATTTTGTTTCGTGGGAAACGCACAGATAACGGAGAATGGGTATACGGGATTCCGGCGCGTTTCCGCAAGATTGACAACGTAATCCGGGTGACAATGATTCCTGAAATTGACGGCGAACACGTCATGTCTGAATGCGCATGCGTTGACCCTGATACCGTCGGGCAGGTCACGGGCTTGAGCGACAACGAGGGAAACAACATTTTTGAAGGTGACGTTATATCTTTCTGCGCCGACATTTTTGATGGCGATTTTGCCACAAACAGCTATGTCGGAAGCGTCCTTTATGAAGATGGAGAATTTTTTATCCGTGCCACTGTTGAAAACGGTAAACCTATCAGTGGCAGATATTTTTCCATTGCGGAAACGCTGGTAGAGGATGAGGAAGCAAGGGTTGTCGGCAACATCCACGACAACCCGGAATTGTTGCAGATAACGCCGCCCATCGGCTAAAAACTATCCGTATCGCACGGCGTGTGATACTTTGTGATATGAGATTACACGCCGTGCGATAGCGTGCGATGAAGGAGTGATAGTGTGGACAAGGCAAGAGCCGCCGATGTCGTGCCCGTGATTCGTGGGAAATGGTATATTGCAGAATGGAATCCGGCGGACACAACAAAGGCAAAAAGTTTTTACTGTGACAAATGCCATTGTGTGGAATCGTTCATGTCGCATTTCTGCCCGAATTGCGGGGCGAAAATGGAAAACAGTAAGTATATCCCGCGTACACTGGAAAGTATCTCAAAGAACTATCCATTTGGATGGTCCAGCGAACCGTATGAAAATATTGACACCGACGAATAGAAAGGATGATGTGTAATGGGAAAGTATATTGACGTTGAAACCGTCAGAGGAATCGCTCATAATTACTTATGCGGTCAAGGGGAAGAGGACGCGTTCATGTCGGAGATTGACGGAGCGTCTACTTCTGACGTTGTACCTATCAAACATGGGAAATGGAAACCGCTAACTGAAACGCAGGGGGACAACCCGAAAGCCTTTGCAATGTACCGCTGTTCCGCCTGTGGGAGAAACTCCTTGCAACATCGCATGGGAGACCGTTTCTGTTCGCAATGCGGCGCGGAAATGGAGCAATCCCCCGGTTTTAGACCCCACCCGTTTTACGGACGCACGGAGGACACACAATGAAACCCAACAAATACAAAAACCGGAAGACCGAAGTAAACGGAATCACTTTTGACAGCGCAAAAGAAGCCAACCGCTACAAGGAACTGCTTCTTTTGCAACGAAGCGGAACTATCCGCAATTTGCGCCTTCAACCGCAATTCACGTTGACAGAGGGGTACAAAGACGCGGAAACGGGCGAATCTGTTAGGGCATTGCGGTATATTGCGGATTTCTCATATGAAATATGCGATGGCAATTCCGCCGAAAGCCCCGAACGCTGGAAAGTTGTCGTTGAGGACGTGAAGGGGAAGAAGACAAAGGAATATAACATCAAAAAGAAATTGATGTTGAACAATAAAGGAATCCGCATTCATGAAGTATAGGAGGGTGAAATATGAGCAATGAGCGCATATCGTTCAGTTCCGCGTGATTTTGCGGTACGCGCCGCTGTAATGTCGGAATGCGAATTAAGAAGGCATTACAGGCGGTCAGGCGACACTATCAGAAGATGGTGTAAAATATCCGGCGTCGTGCCCGTAAGAGTGCGTCAACCCGCAAATCGTGACGTCGTTTTCTACCAGTACGACACGCCGGAACAAATAAAAACGTGCCTGTCTTGCACGCAGCCGGTTTGCATGGGGACGTGTGAGAAAATACGAATGATGGGGGGTTGACAAAAGAAGTGAAAAGCAAAATATTGATTGCCGGAAAAGAAAGTCGCCGTCCGTATTAACACGGGCGGCGGCGGTCTATTCTTTGTTCTCGCCCCATTTCTCAATGACGGGCGCGAAGTATTTTTCTTCCGCTTGCTTTCGGGCGGCTTTAGCGGCTTCCAATGTCGAAAACCGCCCGATTGTAATACCTTTCCGCCGGAATGTGATTTTAGCAACCCAGCATTGTTCCCGATTGCTCCAATACACACCTTTCACGCCGGATTTGCTATTAGAGTTTGCTGGACGTTCCGGGCGGATTGCCGTGACGGTTGTCCCGTCGAACTGCTTGACGTCATGGGCGACGCGCTCCCGCGCTTTTTCTCCAATCAGACAGCCGCATGACTGCGTTTTAGATGATATCAAGGCACGGCGCGGGATGATAATCTCTTTGCCGCAATCACAACGGCAACGCCACCCTGTTTTGTTTCCGTTTGCTTCCGGCTTTTCCAGTAGCGCGGATTCTAAAACGGTCAGCCGCCCGAAGCGTCGCCCTGTCAAATCCTCAAAGTGCCCGCTCTTATTAGTCAACAGATTAGCCAGCAGGCGGGAACAACCACATGACTGCGTTGGATTGCGCTTTGTTGTCAACTGGTTTTGCAACACCGTGACATGGGTTCCGCAGTCGCAAACGCAATCCCAGCGGCGTGTAGGTTTCCCACCGGGGGAAATGTACGGGGCGGGGTTTAACCCCGTCACCGTCAATTTCCCGAATCGGCGTCCGGTAAGGTCAATTGCTTTAGCCATTCGCGGTGTCCATGATTAGCCGCTCAATGTACGCGCCTAACCCGATTCCGGCTTTGCTTGACGCCCGTTTCGCGGTCTCATATGCGCCGACACTAATGGAGCACGTCATAACGCGTGTGCCGTCATCATCCGGGACAGTGCCAAACGCCGCTTGATAGGTGTCGGCGTCAAGATGTTTTTCCGCCCATTCCCGCGCCACCTCATAGGATAGCGGGCGGATTTTTTCGCCGCCAGACCAGCTGTTTTCTCCCACAGCACTGGCGTAGCATGTACGCGCCCCGCCCTCACCGTGGAGAAAATACTCTCCGGTTTTCTTCCGGTAGAGCGATTCCGAGAGCGAATCAAGGTCTCCCGGGAAAACGTCGTTTGACCACGTTCCGACGCACACAGCAGTTTCCGTGTTGTACAGCTTTCCTTTGATGGTTTCTTTCATTTCATTTGCTCCAGTTTATATTTTCTCGCCGCGTATTGTCGGCGGGAATGATACATTACCAGTTGACCCATTCTTTGCGGCGGCAATCCCAGCGTCCTGTGTCAATCGGGTTGTCAACGCGCTTGATGATAGAGGGGTCATATACTACCGCTCCATCAGATGTCTTAACGCCTTTGATGTTAAGTGGCTCAAAGACGTTTTCCCACGCCCAAACGCATAACGTGTCGCTGTCATAGGCGTCTGCGCTATCAACAATGTCTTCCGGGTCGAAAAACCCAAAGAAATCATCGTCAGACCGCTGATTAAGTTGCTCAAAATCGGCAATCATAACATCGGTCATGTAATAGGCAGTATCGGGGTCAAACTCACGCCGCGCTGTTAGGATTGCGTTGCGCAAGTCGCTGATGTTGACCAAATCCGCACTGTCAACCGCCCACCAGCAGTCCCCGTATAGTTGATTCGATTCCGCGTTGTCAGCAAACATCGCGTGTCCCCAATCGCTCATCGGGCTGTTTGGGTTTGTATTTGCTCTAAAACTATACATATTTTCTTCCTCCTGTTATCCACGTGTCCGCTTTCCTCTTACTGTTACATAGTATATCATAGATTTTATTTTTTGTCAATAGTTTTTTGAAGATATTTTTTAACAAGTTAAGAAATGAAACACTGGAAATCTAAGCCGCACATCTGCCAATACTCCGTTGTTTTAGCGCAATATTTCCAAAATCAGCGCACAATCACTTGACAAATACGTGGTTTTCTGCTATGATAGTTACTGGAAGAATGAGAAATTACAATCATTTTCACCTCCTCCTGAGACGGCACGAATGCCGGTGCGTGCCCTGTAGTTGCAGTCCGTGTCTCGATTCCGGCAACAGAAAGGGGAATAAATATGTCAGAAATTCAACGCCGTATTAGACGGACAACTGGGCTTGACAGAGAAAGTGTCAACCGTCGTTACCGTGAAGAGTTCCGGCGAAATGTCCGCAATCGTTACCGCCGCATATCTAACGGAGGAAATGGCGGCTGATGTCCAGTGCCCTCTTCGACCCTCTCAAAGCAATGAGCAAGATTACGCGGGAAGTCCTTGTTGGATTTTCCGGCGGCAAGGATTCCTGCGTAACGCTTGACTTATGTGTAAAGAACTTTGACAGGGTTGTTCCCTTTTTCATGTATCAAATCCCTAACATGAGTTTTCAGATAAAAACAATCAAATTTTATGAACGGAAATACGGACTTGAGATGATTCAAATCCCGCACTTTGAGACATCAAATTTCTTGCGTTATGGAACATATAGAGAGCCGGATTACAGCGTGCCGATTGTTTCTGTTCTGGAAATGTACGAATATCTCAGAATTAAGACGGGTATTTACTGGATTGCGGCTGGTGAAAGGATTGCAGATTCCATTGTTAGACGCGCAATGATTAAACACTCGGGCTCGATTGATTTCAAGCGCGGTCGCTTTTACCCCCTCGCCTATTGGGGGAAAGCGGACGTCCTGAATTATATACGCGTTAAGAAATTATACCTTGGCAGTGAAAGTAAAAAACTTGGCTGTTCATTCCGGGACCTTTCTGGAAAGACGCTACTTATGCTGAAAAAAAACTTTCCAGATGACTACGAAAAAGCAAAAAAAATATACCCGCTTTGTGAAGCGGCAGTAAAACGGGAGACGGCGTATGGCGGTCAGTCACTATCAGAACTTTGAGACAGAGACGATACAACGTTCTCAAATTAAAAACGCTGAATATAATCCACGCATTATGGATAAAGAGGCTAAAAAACGTCTCCGAAAGTCCATACAGTCAAGTGGGCTTGTTTCCGCCTTGACGTGGAATCGCCGCACAGGAAACCTTGTTGGCGGACATCAACGGCTGGAACAATTAGACGCGCTGGAAAAGTCCGACAAGTACGAGTTGACCGTGTGCGTGATTGATGTTGATGAACGGGAAGAGGCAAAGCTAAACGTACAATTAAACAACCCTGATTCTCAAGGGGATTGGGACTTAGAACGGCTTGCTATCATGACAGATGAGTTTGATTTATCTCTTGAGGATATGGGCTTTTCTAAAGATTCCGCGCAGTTTCTTTTTGACGGTGATGACCGGTTTACGGAACTTTTTGATACACCGGAAGCAGACGCGGAAAAAGGAAAGTTGAAGGACATTAAAAATGCGCGTAAAGATATGAATGAACGTTTAGAAGCAAAAAACAACGCCGACTTTTACGCCGTCGTTGTTTTTGCAGATGAACAGGAACGAACGGAATTTTTTAGACGCGTCCATATTCCGCCATCTGAAATCTATATCACTGCCGAGCAGGTGTATAGATTAACGGAATAATGTATTTATCTGTGAACGCCGCGCCTTCCTCGTCGGAACTGTCAGGCGGGAATATTTCAGGAACGATATCCACGTTGAACAACCCAAGTTTCCCCTTAACAGGGAAGGGCTTAATATAGCGGATATTGTCCATAATCCATGCAAAGCCTTTCCTGTCAGGCATATGTTCCATTGCGGCGGCGTCAAGGTGTTTTCTTTCAAACGGAACAATGTCAACTAATTCTGCAACCATAAGCGCGTGACCAGATATGCAGTTAGGAATCCGTTTTGCGGACGAGCAAATCAAAATATCGCCGCGATAGTCTGTCTTCCAAGTGCGATATTCAACGGTTTTTTCGCCGCCCATCATGAGCATTGCCCAGTCTGGCATAAGTGTAATGGCTTTCACTTTTTCTGCCCTCCATTCTTTTTTTGCCCCGTGAAATAATCGGAGCAAATGACCCGCACAATCGCCGCCATAGAGATATTCTTCCGTGCGGCTTCCGCTTTTAGTGCGTTGTACAATTCTGACGGAATCTTGATGTTCAGTGCCCTGTCATTCATCTGCAACGCCTCCTATAAGTCGGATGTAGCCATGTCGTTCTGTGAGCCAAGGAGTTGTAAAAGT
>JAZSGM010000047.1:0-5272 GCA_045532715.1 Clostridia bacterium | reverse complement strand
CCGCCTGCAACGTGCAATGCTTCAAACACCGTTACGGCATAGCCCTTCTTTGCAAGGTCACCTGCACAGGTAAGACCAGCCGGACCTGCACCTACGATCGCTACCTTATGACCGTTTGCTTCCGGTTTTTCCGGTGCTTTTGTGTTGTTTGCCATATGATAGTCAGCAACGAATCTTTCCAAACGGCCGATGCCGACCGGCTCGCCCTTGATGGCACGCACACAGTTTTTCTCACACTGCGATTCCTGCGGACAAACTCTGCCGCAAACCGCCGGAAGAGAGCTCGACTTAGAAATCACATCGTATGCGCCTTCCAGATCCTTTTCCTTAATCTTGCTGATAAATCCCGGGATATCAATCTGCACCGGGCAGCCGCTTACGCACGGTTTGTGCTTGCAATTGAGGCAACGCTCTGCCTCGTCCTCTGCAAGCTGCAATGTGTAGCCTAATGCAACTTCATCAAAATTTCTATTACGAATTTCCGGCGCCTGCGTCGGCATTTCGTTCTTTTTCGGGGACATATTCGGCATCGCTTATTCAACCTCCCTGCTTAAAAGATTACATGTATCTTCATAGCTGTGCTTTTCAAATTCCTTATACATTGCTGCTCTGCGCATGGTTTCGTCAAAATCCACCAAATGACCGTCAAAATCCGGACCGTCTACGCAGGCAAACTTTGTTTCCCCGCCCACGGTTAAGCGACAACCGCCGCACATACCCGTACCGTCAATCATAATCGGATTCATGCTGACAATCGTCTTGATGCCATACTCTTTTGTGAGCTTGCATACAAACTTCATCATAATCAGCGGACCGATTGCAATCACTTCATCGTACTTCTCGCCACTGTCAATCAACGCCTTGAGCGCATCGGTAACAAGACCTTTTTCACCACAGGAGCCATCGTCCGTCATAATCTTGAACACATCGCTGACGTCTTCAAACTTTTCTTTTAAAATCACAAGGTCCTTATTTCTGAAGCCGACAATGGAATGCACCTCGGCACCCTGCTCGTGCAGCTTCTTTGCAATCGGGTATGCAATCGCACAGCCGACACCGCCGCCGATAACGGCCACCTTTTTAAGCCCTTCTGTATGCGAAGCGACACCGAGCGGACCGACAAAATCTGCAATATACTCGCCCGCCTTCTTGGCATCAAGCTTTTTGGTGGTTGCGCCAACAATCTGATAAATAATCGTAACCGTACCGGCTTCGCGGTCGTAATCCGAAACCGTCAGCGGAATACGCTCACCCTCATCATCCACACGCAAAATAATAAACTGACCGGCCTGCGCCTTGCGCGCTACAAGCGGTGCTTCAATTTCCATCAGGGAAACAGTCGGATTCAAGCTTTCCTTGCGTTTAATCAAAAACATATCCATTCATTCCTTACCTTAAAAAATAGAATAATAAAAATATTTTACACCTAAAAATGCCTGTATGTCAAGCATTTGACCACATTTTACACAAACTGCGGAATAGGAATTGAATTTTACCGTTTTTTCTTGTATACTATTACCAAGAGGTGAAGAAAATGAATTTTGCAAATATTGAAAAAGCTTTAAAAAACAACAATATGGAGGTCTACACAGTCGCTTCCGCAACAGAAGCGCTCCATACACTTAAAATTCTTCTGCCGGAAGGCTGCAGTGTCTCCGTCGGTGGCTCAATGACGCTGTCGCAATGCGGTGTTTTAGACTTGCTCAAAAGTGGTGCGTATAATTATCTCGACCGCTATGAAGCTGGTTTGGATGCTGAGGGTGTACGCAACGTAATGCTGCGCGCTCTGACGGCAGATGTATATATTTCAAGTGCAAATGCCGTAACAGAAAACGGCGAAATCTTAAATGTAGACGGTAACGCAAACCGCGTTGCACCGATTTTATTCGGTCCCAAATCCGTAATTCTTTTCATCGGCAAAAACAAAATCGTCAAAGACATCAACGCCGCGCATATACGCGTAAAAGCAATCGCTGCACCGCGAAACGCGCAACGTCTCGGCTGTGACACCTACTGCGCAAAAACCGGACACTGTGTCGCCATGGAGAAGGAAAACCCATGTATTACAGACGGTTGCAACGCAGATACACGCATCTGCGCAGATTATGTTATCTGCGCCCGTCAGCGCACAAAAAACAGAATCAAAGTCATTTTAATTGATGAAGAATTAGGTTATTAATACCATAAGGTCATCGAACAAAAAGCAAGCAACTGCTTGCTTTTTTTGTGCCTTTTCTGCCGAAAATGTTTCATTTTATGCTTCCTTGTCGAGGCAAAAAGATTTTTTACTCTTGTTTTTCTACAAGTTCCTCTCCCTCTGTCCAATACAATAATATGCAGAGGTGAACACAATGCACATCACCATTTATGCGGATGTTCTGTTCTTAACCAATTTTCTTGCAAATCTGTTTCTGCTCAGACTGACTGAAAAAATCACGAAAATCACTGCACCGCCAATGCGAAAGCTCGCAGCAGCGTTTTTGGGTGGCATTTATGCCTGTGCAGCATTTTTCCCGCAGCTTTCATTACTGCAAAGCTTTATTTTCCGGGTTTTAACAGCAGGTGTAATGCTGCATATTGCGTTCCACTTTCGCTCATACAAGCATTTTCTGCGATGCAATCTGATTTTCCTTACTGCATCACTTCTTTCAGGCGGCATTTGTTATGCCTTGTTCTTTATGACGCAGCTTGGCATAAAAACCGGTACAGTTTTCAAAAGCGGTATTTTCTATTGGCATATCCCCGCTACTGTCGTTTTGCTTGCTTTTTTTGCAGCAAGCGGTATTTTATATGCTTTTGAAACACTTGCAAACTTCTATGTCTCCCGCAAAGAAAACCTGTACACAATATGTGTGGATACAGATGGCGGACGCATTGCCCTTCCTGCCCTTTTAGACACAGGTAACGCGCTCTACGATCCCCCATCCAGACTGCCGGTGCTCATTGCCGAGGCGGATTGTTTCCCGAAACTCGCAACACCATGCAGTATCCCCTACCGTACACTGGCCGGAGAAACACACTTTCTCCCATCCTTCCGGCCAAAATCCGTTGAAATCAACGGCTGCCCGGCCGCCGATTGTATGCTTGCTTTGACACAAACAAGACTCAGCTGTGACGGAAGCTACCGTGCGCTCATCCATCCGGCTCTGATTCAAGGAGGTTTATATGATCACAATGCAAAAGTTACTTCAGACAAGTGAATTAAAGTGCAGGGCAATTTTTACCAAGCTTTGTTCTCTGTTTGCCGATGAGGTATACTACATCGGCTCTTCAGAAACACTTCCACCGCCGCTGAGCACACAGGAAGAAGGTCTGTATTTAGACAAACTACTCAATGAGCCGGAGAATACGGAAGTCAAGAACACACTCATTGAACGCAACCTGCGCTTAGTCGTCTATATTGCACGCAAATTTGAAAATACCAATGTGGGTATTGACGATTTAATTTCCATCGGCAGCATCGGTCTGATTAAAGCAATCAACACCTTTAATCCCTCAAAAAACATTAAGCTTGCTACCTACGCCTCACGATGCATAGAAAACGAAATATTAATGCATTTGCGCAAAACAAGTAATCTGAAAACAGAAATCTCTATTGATGAACCGTTAAACGTCGACTGGGACGGCAATGAACTTCTTCTTTCGGATATTTTAGGTACAGACAGTGACATCATCAATAAAAATCTGGAAGAAGAAACAGACCGTCAACTTTTGTTTTATGCCATTGGCAAGTTAGATGCACGAGAGCAGCAAATTATGACCCTGCGCTTCGGTCTTGGCGGCACAGACGAACGCACGCAAAAGGAGGTGGCAGATTTACTCGGCATCTCGCAATCCTACATTTCACGCCTTGAAAAGAAAATCATTTCACGTTTAAAAAAAGAAATTTTAAAGCTGTCATAGCATAACAATGTCTAAAAAGGTTCAAAATATAGTCATAGCTTTACACCGCTTACATACCGATCAAGGGAGGTAAAAGCATGTTCAACAAAGTGGAAATCTGCGGTGTAAACACAGCCAAGCTGCCTAACCTGAGCTCCGAAAAAAAATTGGAGCTTCTGAAGAAAATCAAGGAAGGCGACCCTATGGCCAGGGAAGAATTCATCGAGGGCAACCTGCGTCTGGTGCTCAGCGTCATTCAGCGCTTTGCCGGACGCGGAGAAAACATGGACGATTTATTTCAAATCGGATGCATCGGTTTAATCAAAGCCATTGATAATTTCAACCTGGATTATATGGTGAAATTTTCTACCTATGCCGTTCCGATGATTATCGGCGAGGTGCGCCGGCATCTGCGTGACAACAACACCATCCGTGTCAGCCGTTCGCTGCGCGACATTGCCTACAAAGCACTGCAAGCCAAAGAACGCCTGACCTCAAAAAACGGCAAGGAGCCCACAATGGAGCAGTTGGCAAAAGAAATTGAATGTCCTACAGCCGATGTCGTGCTTGCTTTGGATGCAATTGCAGATCCGATTTCGCTCTTCGAGCCGATTTATCACGATGGCGGAGATGCGCTATATGTGATGGATCAGGTGCGTGACGAAAAAAATTGCGATGAAATCTGGCTGGACCAGATTGATTTAAACGAGGCAATGCGTCGCCTGGGCGAGCGCGAAAAATTCATTTTAAACCTGCGTTTTTTCCAGGGAAAAACACAAATGGAGGTTGCCGATGAAATCGGCATCAGTCAGGCACAAGTATCGCGTCTGGAAAAAAGCGCGATTGCACATATGAAAAAATACATGTGATTTGCAACAAAATCGAAGCCGAAAGGCGTCTTTTTTATGAAACGTGCATATACTACTAAATACAAATATCAGGAGGTGAAATCTTGGAAGACAAAAAGAAGAAACAAGCAGAAACAAAAGACATCCAAAAATCGGTGTGCAAACCGGAAAAACCGCAAATCAAGGACATCGACGATTTGATATTCGAAGATGAATATATCAAGAAACACTCGGAAAAGTAATAAATTTTTTATGAATATTCAAGTTTTAATATTGTTTTACGTCCGTTCATATGATAGAATATTCTCCGGCATATAAGGAGTGAGAGAATATGTTATGCAGCAGATGTAATAAAAACCAGGCTGTGATTTTCATTACCAAGCTGGAAGGCGACAAGCAAACCAACGAAGGCTTGTGCCTTGCCTGCGCAAAGGCAATGGGAATTGCACCGATCAATAAATTCGTAGAACAGATGGGCATCAACGACGAGGACATCAGTGCGCTCAACGACGAATTAAATGTTATGCTTGAAGGTATGGATA
>JAZSGM010000258.1:0-8677 GCA_045532715.1 Clostridia bacterium | reverse complement strand
ACATGGCTACGATCCGACTTAGACGCAGGCGGCGGCAAACGCACCGAAAGTCCTGTACGCGGACGCTGTGGCTGGCTCGGAAGGCGGAATGCTTATCCGTGAATTTGCGAAATTCCTGCGGCAAAACGGCGTTGACATCGGCGAGAAACGGCTTTTTGAGGATTTACGGCGACGCGGTTTTCTCATTCGCGCCGAAGGGCGCGATAAGAACAAGCCAACGCAAAAGGCTATGGATATGTGCCTGTTCACGGTCAAGGAATCGGCTATATCTATGCCGTTAGGCGTCACAATTACCAAAACAACGCCGCTTTTGACGGGTAAGGGGCGTCAGTACTTCCTTAACCTTTACTTGAGCGGCGCAGAGACAACCGCATGAAGGGGGACAATATGGACGAGCGCAATAACGCGCCGGAAATCTGGTGGCAGTTCCGATTCAAGGACGGACACATCGAAACCGCGACGAACTGGACGCCTAAAAAAGTGCAACGTGAAACCGCTAAACATGGCGCAATTATCGGAATTGCGCAAGCGTAGTTTATGGGGAGGATTTGATTATGGTTGATTTGTTGAAGGGAATTTTACTGTTTGTTGTCATTCAGAATATTCTCACGGCGGTGCTGATTTATCAAAACGCCGCGAAAAAGAAGGACATGAACGAAGAAATGAAAGGAGAATAAACATGGAGGTAAAAGAAGTCATACTGACAAAGCATGGCACGGCTGAATCACTTAAACAGCGCGTTATGCGGATTGAGGACACCGAAACGCGGGATTATCTACTTAACCGTGTACTCCCACAAATGGAGTGGTACAAGGCAAGAGCGGATAAAAACAGGGATATGTACTGCTATTGCGTAGGAACTGGCATTGCCGCGTCTGCAATGATTCCAGTGCTTGCCGTCATTGCGGACACCCTGCCAGTTAAAACGGCTATTGCCGCGCTTGGGACATTCGTCATGGCGATTAACGCCTATGTTAATATGCATGACTTCCACGGATTGTGGGTTAAGTATCAATCTGCGCGAGAGACGTTGCTCCGTACCCTGCACTGCTATTTTACAAATGCAGGGGTGTTTTCGGACGAAGCGTCGCAAGAAGAAAAAAACGTCATGCTGATAGAAGCCCTTGAAGGCGTTATCATGCAGGCGTAAAACAAAAAGGAGATGTAATACATGGTAAGACTTATACTTGGCGCGGGTTTCGCGGTGGTCGCTGTCGCACTTTTTGTTTGTAAGTCCGCAAGCAGGGACGGCTTTTTCAATCCCAAAAAGCTGATATTACCGTTTTCCCTGATTGCGGCGTTCCTGATTGCGGCGTCATTTGTCCGCACGATTCCCGCAGGGCATACGGGTGTTGTAACCACGTTCGGACACGTCGAAGACTATACGCTTGATTCCGGTCTTCACATGGTCGCACCGTGGAAATCCGTTATCAAGATGGACAACCGCGTACAAAAGCAGACAGAGAATTTAGCCTGCTTTAGCTCCGACATACAGGAGGTGAACATGGCGTACACTGTCAACTATCAGATTAGTAAAAGTGACGCCATGAAACTCTACAGCACAGTCGGCGTAAATTATTACTCTGCGGTCATTGCGCCCAACGTCGCCGAATCCGTCAAGATTGTGACAGCCCGCTATACAGCGGAAAGTCTGGTAGAGAGACGAAACGAACTTGCCATAGAAATCGAGGCACTTCTTGCCGAGAAACTGAGGCAATATTCCATCGAGGTATCGGGGACGTCTATCGAAGACATGGACTTTACCGACGCGTTCACGGACGCGGTGGAAGCAAAGCAAGTGGCGCAACAGAACAAACTCCGAGCCGAGACGGAAGCCGAACAAAAGAAAGTCGAGGCGCAAGCCGCCGCCGACGTGCGAAAGCTGGAAGCGGACGCCGCCGCGTATGAAACAATTACGAAAGCCGGAGCAGAGGCAGAGGCGAATCAAAAGATTGCCGCGTCCCTGACGCCGGAACTCGTAAACTACCTGTACGCGCAAAACTGGAACGGCGAACTGCCTAAAATCACGGGCGGCGGTTCAACCATTGTAAACGCAAGCGACTACCTGAAAGCCGATTGACGGCAACCCGACGCCGCGGCGGGTTATCCACGGCGCATATGGAAGCATAGCTCAACTGGCAGAGCAACCCGCTCATAACGGGGCGGTTCAGGGTTCAATTCCCCGTGCTTCCACCAGCCCACGGCAAAGGCGCGTGGGGTGTGAAACGCACACCGGGACAACCACCCCATAGAAAGCGTGACAGCCCGGAGAGACGGGCGCATATGGAAACTCCGCGCCGGAAGAAGAGAGCCGGAAGGCGGCGGACAGGGCGGGGCTGTCAGTTTCCAGTAGTATGTGTGGGAAATGGGCAAGCCGGACGCCAAAGGCGTAAAGAAACGGAGGTGTTGTTTACCGTGACGGGATGTCATGGGCTGATACAAAGCCTTGACACTTACAATATCGAACTTGCCACGTCCGCCATGCAGTAAGGTGCCAATATACGGTGGCGGACGCGGTAAAAGAAAAGTGGCAAGGTACATAGAATCAGGAAGGAGGCAGTGTTAAGTAATCAAAAATATAAACAAATATGGTCATAAATATTCAAGTGTATTTATGACCGGTGGAGGAGATGACAGCCGTGTTAAAAAGCCTGAAAACAGAGATTAAGCCGACGCCGGAACAGCGCGTTACCCTGTTCAAGGCAATCGGGACTTGCAGATTTGTTTATAACCTGTTTTTAGCGGAAGCCGACAGGCGTTATCGTGACGGTCAAAAATATATGTCGGCTTATGACTTTTCGATATGGCTGAATCACGGCTACCTTTTCGAAAATCCTGACAAATACTGGATAAAGGAAGCGAACACAAAAGCGGTAAAACAGGCGATTATCAACGCAAATGCGGCGTATCTGTGGTTTTTCAAAGGACTTGCCGCCCATCCGAATTTCAAGAAAAAAGGCGTCAATGAGCCGTCTTACTACTTTGTAAGAAACGGTGTGAAACAGCCGCTTGTCTGCGAACGGCACAGAATCAAAGTTCCCGGTCTTGGTTGGGTTGCTCTGAAAGAATGTGGATACTTTCCGACAGAATCGAATGTGATTCATTCCGGCAGTATCTCCTTACACGCCGGACGCTTCTTTTGTTCCGTACTGGTGGAAGTCCCCGACTCTGAACCCATAAAGCCGGAAACGGAGGGAATCGGCGTTGATTTGGGAATCAAGTCTTTCGCCCTTGTCAGCGACGGACGCGAATTTCTGAATATCAATCAAACGCGCAAAGTCAAAAAACTGGAAAAGAAGCTCAAACGGGAACAGCGGCGGCTTTCGAGGAAACGCGAAAGTCAGAAGAAAAATTCTAAGAAAGGAAAAGATTCAAGCAAACGATATCAAAAGCAACGTCTGAAAGTTCAGAAACTTCACTATCGCCTTGACTGTATCCGCAAAGATTATGTGCGGCAAACCGTTGCGTCTCTGGTGAAAACCAAGCCGGAGTTTGTGGCGGTGGAGGATTTGAACATTCGTGGTATGATGAAGAACCGCCATTTGTCAAAAGCTGTGGCGCAGCAGAATTTCTATGGGTTCCGTGATTTCCTTGCATGGAAATGTAAACTTTATGGAATCCCGCTTCACATTGTTGACAGATGGTATCCAAGTTCAAAGACCTGCCATTTTTGCGGGACGGTAAAATCAGACTTGAAACTGTCCGACCGCGCCTATGTCTGCAAAGGTTGCGGAAAACTGATTGACAGAGATTGGAACGCGGCTCTGAACATACGCGATACGACGGAGTACGTTTTAGCTTAGTACCGATGGATTATCGGGAATTTACGCCCGTGGACTGTTAGACAAACCGGAGTACTGGAAAGGGAACTTTCAGGAAACGGGACAGGTTGAAACGGGAAAAAGCAAAAAACGTATTCAGTGAGTAGCTTTGATATCATTTGACTGCGTTTTTTGAATCAGGGGGCGGTTACGTGGGACGTTATCCAGACAAGGAAGTAAAAACTTACAATGTGGATGGCGCGATAGTGCGCGTCCACATCCCCGAACGGGCACCGGAGCAAGAAGCCGCACGGCTTGACGGCATTGATAGAGCTGTCCGCAAAGCCTGCCCCGGACGGCGGTTAGCGAGGCGGCAAGATGGAGCGTAAGGCGTATCTTGCACTTTGCAAAGCGGCGGCGACTTCCAGGCGAAAGCCTACAGTGACATGGCGCGGAATCCAGTGTGTACCTATTGCGTATCAGCTGTCTTACGCGGCAAGCGGGGAGGTACGACATACGGCGGTTTTGCTGGATGGCAGTAACACAACGTATCAAGTGCCATTGCAGGAAGTTGACGGCTAAAAAATCCAATGAAGGGAGAATTTGCGATGAGTGGCGGGAGCATGAATTACGTCTATCAAAAGGTTGCGGACGCCGCAAACCTGACCGATGACAAAGAAATCGAAGAACTTTTGAGGGATGTTTCAGACCTTCTCCACGCGGAAGAACGGTGGAGCAGTGGCGACACGGGCAAAGAGCCGTATGAAAAAGCCCTTTCGCAGTTCAAAGAAAAATGGTTCAAGGGCAATCGGGAAGAGCGTCTCAAGGGATACATCGATGAAGAGCTGGAGCGCGTGAAAAGAACTCTGTATGCCATGATTGGTGAAAAACCTTATAAAGAGGATGGATGAAAAAATGGAAGATTACACCGTCAATGGCAAGTGTTCCGGTTGCGGCGAATGTTGCTCTAACCTTTTGCCCATGACACGCCGCGAGATTGACGCAATCCGCAAGTACATTAAAAGTCACGAAATCAAGCCGCAAAAGCATTTCATCCCGACGCGCAATCCCGTGGCAGACACGGTTTGCCCGTTCCGTGACAACACAAATCGCCGTTGTCTCATTTATGAGGTGCGCCCTGACATTTGCAAGGCTTACAGTTGCGACAAGGCGTCACGTGGAGACTTTTCAGGCGAATTTTCGGGGGCGTTTAGCGATTACAGGCTTGTGGACGTCCGAGAAACATTTTTTGAAGGGAAGGAATCGCGCTGAGGCGAAAAAATCTATTGACAATAAAATAAACCTGTGCTATACTGTCGGTGAACTGGAAGTGACGGCAAACACTGACAGCGACAAAGTACAGGTAGAAGCTGTGCGGTATTTTTATACCTATTCCGCCCTCTTGCCGGGGACGTTATAGGGCGTACCATAGCGGTATATCCGTATTGGTGCGTCAGCATCCGCCGTTTCGTGCTTCTACCACGGAACGGCGTATTTTGTTTGAGAATAGGAGGACGCTATGTCACATGAACTGGAACTCCCCCGGATTGCTCCACCCTATGTATTCCCCACACCGAGCATAAGTGGAGACACGACATATAATTATGATTCCATTTCCTCCCACAAATACCCCGCAAGAGTGCGCTATATTGTTTTTGACTGCGCTGATATTCCGGGGTTGGAACTTGGCGATTCCCTGACATTGCATAGCAAGGAAACCGGGGCAACCGTTTCTGGGCAAGTTACAATGCTTCACCGTGCGGGAGAAGGGTTTGTTCGTATCAAACGCGGACAGTGCATAATTAGTATGTGTCTCGAAAAGGCGATTTCTTTTGAATCCGCTGGTGTCATATAAAGGAAGGAGGTTTGTTTACTTTGATTTCTGGAACTGATATGAAGGGAAAATACTGGTATCTTACGTCGGAGTGGATTAAACTCGCCGACACTATCAGAAACATAGAAGAACACGACGACAAACTCACTAAGGTAAATTTGTACTTTCTTCGCCGCTACGGTGACGAGCTGATGAAAGAGTTTGTCCCTGACGACTACCCGGATATTCCGTCTTTTGAACGTGAGGGACATATATTTCAAGCCGTCCGTGTACCCGATGGTGTCCTTAGAGAGAGTATGCGCTTGCAGTACCTTTTTGACCGCATTACGGAGAAAATGGAGGCGGAAATTCCATTCCCTGTGTCTGGCATGGCTATCGCGCACGTTCGGGTTGCGGAAAGAGAAGAGCAAGCGAAAGGGGAAGGAGATGGAAACACTTCTCTTAGCCGCGGTTAAGTGAATAAGGAGAAAAATCATCATGTCACGCGAATATTTTCGCGTATATCATAGCTATCTAAAAGCTATACGCGACCTGTCGGATGTGGAATGCGGTCGGCTTTTCAAGGCATTGCTCCGATACAGCATAAACGGAGAAAAGCCGGAGTTTCAAGGCGATGAGAAAGCGGTCTTTGAATTGATTTCCGGCGACATTGACAGGGTGAAGGCATCCAAGAGGTACAGGGTTAATTCCGGCGCAAGTCATTGGAACTGGAAAGGCGGCATAACCCCAGCAAACCAAAAAGGGCGCAGCTCTATTGAGTACGCGCAATGGAGAAAGGCAGTGTTCGCACGGGACGGATACGTTTGTCAAGCGTGTGGCAAGAGGGGCGGCAGGTTGAACGCTCACCACAAAAAGCCATGGGCGAAGTTCCCGGCGTTGCGCTATGACGTTGAAAACGGCGTTACTCTTTGCGAAAACTGCCACAAAAAGGAGCATAGAAGCCATGCCTGAATTGTCCTATCTAAAGGTTTTTTTGGATTGGACAGAGGCAACAGAGAAGCTGAATGACGCGGATAAAGGTCGTCTGATTGACGCTATGGTGAGATATGCCAGAGGCGAAGAAAATGCGGACAGCCGATTGAAAGGGAATGAAGCCTATCTGTTTCCAATGTTTCGACTTCAAATTGACCGTGATAAGCAGGAAATCAGTAAAAAACGGCAAGTCAACAGCGAAAACGGCAAACACGGCGGGGCACCTATGGGGAATCAGAACGCCCGTAAGAACAACCCCGAACAACCGAAAACAACCGAAAACAACCAAAACAAGCCTGACAAAGATAAAGACTACCGACTATTGACTACTGACGATAATATCCCCCCTACCCCCCCTGCGGGGGGAACGGACGCGCCGTCCGCTGAAAAGCCGAAACGGAAACGCAATCCGCCGACGCCGCCAGAATTGACGCCGGACGAAAAATCCGCGCTCCTTGCGTTTTCGCCGGGGCTGTGCGACGCTGTGCGTGATTGGCTGTGCTACAAGGCGGAACGGAGATTCCAGTACAAGCCAACGGGACGGCGGACGCTGATAGGGCAAATTTGCGACAATGCGAGGCAGTACGGTGCGGACGCTGTGACGGCGATAATCCGGCAAAGTATTACAAGCGGCTATGTCGGCATTGTGTTTGACAAGCTGTCAAAGCCGCAATACGGCGGCGGGAACGCCGGACAGCCGCCGAGGAAAAGCTGGTCGGAATTGGCGGCGGAAATTGAACGGGAAAGGAGCGGGCAAGATGGATTTGCGTGAAACCGGGGCGGTTATGGACATTCTGGAAACCGCCTATCCGCGTTACTACGCCGGAGTTGACGAAAGGCGGCGCAAGAGAGCGGCGGAAATGTGGGCGTCGGCGTTTGAGCGGGACGACGTGCGCCTTGTGGCGGCGGCGGTCAAGTCGTTTATCGACGGCGACGAGAAAGGCTTTCCGCCCGTTCCCGGACAAATTCGGGCGAAAATGCGCTTGATTGTCGGACACGGTGAGATGACGGAAGGCGAGGCATGGGGGCTTGTCTTCCGGGCAATCGAAAACAGCGGGTACTTTGCGGCGGAAGAGTTTGCAAAATTGCCGCCGCAAATCCAAAACGCGCTGGGGGGCGCGGAGCGCGGGACGGCACTTTTACGCGAATGGGCTCTTGTGGACACAAAGACGCTCCAAAGCGTTGTGGCGTCAAACTTTCAGCGCAGTTATCGGGAAACCGCAGAAAAAGAACGGGAGTTTTCAAAACTTCCGCCGGACGTTCAAGCCCTTGCGCGTCAGATTGCGGACAAAATGAGTATGCCTGCGCTGGAAGGGGGCGTCGGCAATGGCTAATGAGGATTTGCTTTTACGCGCCGCACCGCATTCGATGGAAGCGGAACAGGCAGTCTTAGGCTCAATGCTCATTGACGCCGACTGCGTGAAGGACGTCATGGACAAACTGCGCCCGGAGGATTTCTATCTCCGCCAGAATCGAGAGATTTTCACGGCGATTTGCTCCATGTTTGCCACGTCAAAGCCTATTGACGGTGTGACCGTGGCGGAAGAATTACGCGGCAACACAGAAATGGACGAAGGCGCGACGCTCTCTTATCTGACGCAACTCATAGAGATTACGCCGACAAGCGCGAACGTCATGGAGTACGCAAAAATCGTCGCTGACAGGGCACTTTTGCGGGTGACGGCGGATACGGCGGCGGAAATCTTGTCCATGTCGCAGAGTGCCGGAGCGGATGGCGCGGACGTGATGGATGAGATGGAGCGGCGCGTGTACGCGATACGCAACGGGCGCGGCGGGGGCGATATGACGCCGCTTAAAGAGATTCTCCCCGGCGTCCTTGACCGTATCGTGGAGATGGCCGAAAACGAAACGCATTTGCCGGGGCTGTCCACGGGGCTATCGGCGATTGACCGGACAATCATGGGGTTGAACAAGTCAGACCTGATTATTTTAGCGGCGCGTCCGGGCATGGGCAAAACCGCGCTTGCGATGAATATTGCTTTGAACGTGGCGCGGAACGGGGACAGGACAGTGGCGGTCTTTTCTCTGGAAATGTCACGGGAGCAGTTGGCGGCGCGGCTTTTGTCGGCGGAGGCTCTTGTGGACGGGA
>JAZSGM010000180.1:0-38205 GCA_045532715.1 Clostridia bacterium | reverse complement strand
AGGTCTGCTCTCCAACGGCTACACAGTGCTTCATGCATACCACAACCAGGCGATGGGCGTACAGACCGACTATGTTATGTTCGCAATCGCAATCAACGATCTCGTGCCGAACGTTTCGGAATATATCTTCCGCGAGATTTCCCAGAATCTGCCGAACACCTTCGTAGAAATCTCCGACGACGGCGGTTTTGCGGAATCCATGGAATACTGGAACTACGGCGTCGGCAACCTGATTGCCAGCGTTGCAAGCTTTGAAGAATGCATCGCACCGGGCAAAACCTTGCCGGATTGCTTAAACTTCGCACTTCAGGCAAACTTTGCACAGACACCTGACCACGTCATTTACTATGACGGTGCAACAAAATGCTTTAACTATAATGCATCCACCTGCGGTCGTGTTTCGTCCCCTGCCTTTTTAAGAATTGCAGACAGATATGACCAGCCGCAGTACGCATGGTATGAACTGACGAAAAATCAGAGTGATCCATCTATGCTCTACGGCGGCATGGATGCCTGCGTAGCGATTGTGTACTACAATCCGGAAAAGGTAAGCTCTGCAGACTTTGTACTCGATAAGTTCTACAAAAACGACCGCCAGTATGGACCGAATGGTATCTCGATGCGTTCGAGCTGGGACAGAGAAACAATGCTCTTTGCGGCAATGCAGGGTGGCGACAACGAAACCTTCCACGCCTACAACGGTCTCGGTACTTTCGTACTCGACTGGGAGGGCGAGCGTTTTGCACTTTTAACCGGTAAAGACTCCGTTTCCAACACCTACACAATCGAAAGCGGTTACGACGGCGAAGGTACGGACTACTATTACAGAAGAACAGAAGGTAATAACACCATTACCATCAATCCGGATGCAGGTCCGGGACAGAAAAACGACGGTTTCGCAGTATTGCTCGACTCCGATTCTGCAGAAAACGGTTCTTACGGCATTTTAGATATGACGCGTACACGCGATGACTTAAACAAGCATCACCGCGGTATGATGATGACAAACAACCGTACAAGAATCGTCATGCAGGACGAAATTTCGACAAAAGTTCCGTCCGAAGTTTACTGGTTTATGCACACCAATGCCGACATCACCCTTTCCGCTGACGGCAAGGGTGCACTCCTGGAAATCAACGGTAAGAGATTGTATGTGAGAATCAACGCAGGTCCAACGGATGCAGCATTTTCCGTTATGCCGATTGAGCCGCTTCCGACGAGCCCGAATCCGCCAAAGCAGAAGGGCGAGTTCATGGCAGCTTACACCGGCGATAAAAAGCTCGCAATCCACGTAAACAACATCACAGAAATGACGCTGAGCGTAGAATTTATTCCGCTGCGCGCAGGCGAAGGCATCCCGAATGATGTAACAGTGGTAACGCCGATGGCAGACTGGAGTGTAAACAAAGGCGAAACAAAGCGCATCGAGGAACGCCTCGGCAATGTAGTCGCACTCAAGCTCGGCTCCCCTGCCGCATATGCAAAGGGCGTACGTACGTATGTAGATACCGCCAACAAGGATGTTTATCCGTTTACGGAAAACAGCAGAACACTCGTACCGGTAAGATTTATTGCCGAAAACTTCGGTGCAAGAGTCGACTGGACAGAGGCAACACAGACTGTAGATATCACCTGCGGCGACAATGTCATCCGTATGGTACTCGGCTCCAAGGAAATGAATGTGAACGGACAAACCGTAATGTTGGATGTTCCGGCACAGACGTATAACGACAGAACGCTCATCCCGCTTCGCGCACTTGCAGAAGCACTCGGTAAGAAGGTATTCTGGGATGACAGAGGTCTTATCATAATTTCCGATGAAGATATTGCCTACAGTGAAAATACAATTGCAGATGCCTGCAAGATGCTCGACATCCGCATCCTTGCCGGCGCAAACGAAATCAGCTTCCGTCCGGAAATGAAAGACTACTACGTCAATGCGCCTGCTGGCGAGGTTACCGCTTTGACAAACGGTAGCGCATACGCAGCTTCCATAGCGCAGGGCAACCCGGCTGTAGTGACAATCGATGGCGTAAACTACAATGTTCACTTTACACCAAATCCGTTTGAAGGCATTGCAGGCACCGGTGGTGCAGGCTCTATTTCCAAGATGGAATTGCTTGTAGCAGGCAGCACCGGCATTCCGGATCACCCGACCTCCATTCAGATTATGGACATCGACTCCTCCACCGGCTGGGGCAAATATCCGAAGTGGGGTATCGCAGACGGCGTAATTTCCTCCGGTATGGAAAACAGATGGACAGGCGAAGGCAAACAATGGATCAGCTTTGACTTTGGCGAAGCAAAGCCGCTGCACTCCTTTGCACTTTCAACCACCGGCTCCAACAAGCGTTCATTTACATTAAGCGTGGATATCTCCGACGACGGCAAGACATGGACAACACTTCTGCCAAGCATTACAACCGAGCTTAAAGATGGTCCGACCGTGTTTGCACTCGGCGATGTGCGTGCAAGATATGTACGATTCAACACCATCTCCAACAGCGATGGCAGCGCATATAACAGCTACGCAGAAGTCCGTTTCTATGCAGATGCTACAATGGAAGCAGAAGACCAGAAGGCATGGAATGCCATCTTCAAGCTTTCCGATACGGAAGGCAAGGTCGGCGACACAATGACCGTGAACATCTCTGCAACCGATCCTGCAGGCGCGACGGTAGACCTGAGCACATATACGGTAACTTATGCAAGCTCGGATGCTTCTATCATCAGTATTGATGCAAACGGCACATGCACTTTAAAGAAAGCCGGTACCGCTATAATTACGGCAACCGCTGTTCGAAAAGGCGCCCTTCCGAAAACAGCAGAAATTACAATTCTCGTAAAATAAAAATGAGCGGTGTGGAATTTTTCCACACCGCCTTTTTTATATCCTATGTTTAAAGCTGCTTCTGTACTCTAACGGCGAAGCATCTGTTTCCTTTTTAAAATAAGCGGAAAAATGCGCCGCGCTGTTAAAGCCCACCTGTACAGCAATATTCGCAACGGATAAATCGGTATTGAGCAGCAGTCGCTTGCCCTCTGCAATACGCAGGTTTAAAACATATTTGTGCATACTCATACTGGTATACTGTACAAAGCAGCGATTTAAATAGTATTCGTGATACCCCACCAGCTCTGCTAAAGCGCTGTTTTTAATCTCTTCCATGTAGTGCAGCTGTATGTATTCCGTAATTTTTTGCACGGCGGAGGCTGAATTATTTTCAGCATCCGTATTCATTTTATGCAAATCAATCAATATTTTCTTCAGCACCGCGCCGGCGGTTTCTCTGAAAAAAAGCTGCTGCGTAGCAAATTCTTTAACAATAGTCGCTACACCGTTTTTAAACTCCCCCGCATGCTCCGCAATGAAAAATGAATCTAAAAACCCGCTGTCTTCAACAAGGCACAAATCCACAACGCCCGTCGGACTTGTTGTTTGCAAATCCACCGGAGCGAAGGGCGTGACAAGCGCTCTGTGCGCCTGCGACAAATCAAAGTTTAAAGCATAGAAATGCAGATAATCTTCGGCATTGATGCTGTATTCCTGCCCGCCTGCACAATAAAACAAAGTATTCTCTTTTAATATATATTCCTTCTCCTGTATCCGTATGCTGCCTCTGCCGCCCAAAACATAAAATATACGACAATCCTTTACATAGGACCTGCGGTTTTTCAATGCATAGGTAATCTCTTCGGCAAATCGTATATGCGGATTGATATCTGCAATGTGCATTGTGCCCTCCAAAATGTTTGTTTTATTAAAATTTTAGTTTGTTTTCTGTGTTTATATTATCATATATTCGTGATAAAATCAACTCAAGAAAAGTTTGTTTTTTGTAATTTAAAAAAAGCAGGAGGCAAGGATATGATTTCCAGTAAGCTCATAAAAGAAATTGCACTCGATACCGGAGCGGATGCTTGCGGCATTGCACCAATGTCCCGATTTGACGGTGCACCCGACGAAATGAATCCGCAATTTCTATTTCCCGAGGCGAAAAGCTGTATCGGCTTTGTTTTCAGAATTCCGCGCGGTGTGCAAAGAGGCATTGAGGAGGGCACGCAGTTTTTCCAGTACCCCTCTATGGCGTATGCCGGCATCAACGAAATCTATGCCCCTGCCGTGCTGTATCATGTCGGCAAGGTCATCGAAGACCACGGCTATGAGGCGTTTGTCTATCGAAACACCGGTGCCAGAGGCGTTGTGTCCGATATGGACGGCTCTCCGGGCAATACTCTCTCCCCAGAGGAGCAAATCGAGATAAACGAAAATGCCAAAACCTCCACAGCGCACCACCGAAGTGTGCAGTTTACGCGCCCTGCAAGAGAGGGCAGCGTTGCACCGGATTTGCAGTTTCAGTTCCGCATTGCCGCCGTGGCGTGCGGGCTCGGCGAAATCGGTTGGAGCAAAATGCTTTTAACGCCGCAGTTCGGTCCGCTGCAGCGCGTTGCGTTTTTATTTACCGATGCGGAATTTGACGAATACGACGAAATCTATAACGGCGAGCCGCTGTGCCGCAAGTGCGGTGCCTGCGTACGCGAATGTCCGGGCGGTTGCATCCCCGCCATCGGCTCAGGTAAAACCGTGTCCATTCAGTTAGAAGGCAAAACCATAGAGTGGGGCGACATTGATATGTGGCGCTGCTATGCCTTCTACACGCACGCCGGAAGATACTACAATCCTTTTGTACCCAAGGATGTGTGGGACAAAAATGAAAACGGTGATTTGAACCTGATGGAAGGCGTGACGGACATTGCCGACGAGCAGGAAATTATGAAGGTCTACGGCGCACTTGCCAAATACTTTCCCAGCTGGGTCGGCTACAATATGGCAAAGTGCGGCGGCTGTATCCGCGCCTGCGTATCCGTGCTTGAAAAAAAGGGCGGCTGCTTAGAAGGAAAATTCCATCAACCGCTTCGCACAAAAAAACCGTGGAAATTAAACAGATAAATCCTATAAAGAAGGTGTAAAAAATGACATCTGCATATATAAAAGAGAAAGCCAAGGCGCTCGGCGCGACCATATGTGGCATTGGGCGCGTATATGACGAAGAAAATCCGCAAAGAGACCCAAAAAGCATTCTGCCGAATGCAAAAGCTATCATCGGCTTCGGCTTTGCTGTGCCGAAGGGGCTGTATCTTGCAATGCACCGCGGCAAGCAATATTATACCTACACCACCATGGGCGTAAAATACTTTGACGAGGAAATGGCAGAGATTTTCCTTTTAAAAATCGGCGGCATGATTGAAGACGCCGGCTACGATGCTTGCCTGCAAAAGGCGGTCCCCAACCTGCGCATCAAGGGCGATAAAACAACCAACCCCGAAGTGGCAGATACTTACGAGCTCATTTATGCGGAAGCGGTAGAGGAAGGTAAGCCCGCACCGGACGTAATTATCGATTTCGGCAAAGCAGCAAAGGCTTGCGGTCTCGGCGAAACGGGCTTAAACGGCAAAATCATCAACAAGCAATACGGTCCGTTTATGCGCTACTGTTTTATCATCACCGATATGCCTCTCGAGCCGGACGAGCCACTGACCGAAGCTGTCTGCGACAAGTGTGGCGCGTGCATCAAGGCGTGCCCCGGTAACGCAATCAGCACAGACGGTTTGGATACCTGGCAATGCAGTGTGTATTACAAGGGCGCGCACAAATCCAACCCCTTTATCACGGACGACTTTTTAAAAGGGCACCCCGAGCGCGATGCAATTTTAAACGGTGAAAAGCGCTTCGATGCGCAATCGGCACGCGAAATATATAAGGAATTGCATTTCTTGCCGAATACCCAGTGGGGCTATGCGCCGTGCCTATGCGCAAGAGCGTGCGACATTGCCTGCTATAAGCATCTGAAGGGGGCAGAAGAATTATGAGAGAGACAATTACCGCACTTGCAATGAAAAACGGCGCAGACATCGTCGGTTTCGCACCGGCAAGCCGTTTTGAAAAAAACAACCCGATTTTTCAGATTCTGCCCAAAACGAAAACGGTCATCGGACTTGCGTTTCGCCTGCTTCGCGGAATGTATCGCGGCATCGAAGAGGGCAGCACCTATTATCAGTACACCACCATGGCCGTGGAAAATATGGAAGAAACCGTGATGCCGATGGCACAGCTAAAGGTGGCAATGCAGCTTGAGGAGATGGGCTACATCGCCCTCCCCCAACGCCGCCATCAGCAGATTATGGCAGAAAAAAACAGCACTAACCCCGAAGTGGCATACGATTCCATCTTCCGCGGTAAGACGCAGGAGCTGCAGATTGACTTTCTCGACACGGCAATCCAATGCGGTCTCGGCGAAAAAGGCTTTCACGGTGCGCTTTTGACCGATGCCTTCGGTCCGATGGTGCGCTACTGCTTTATCCTGACGGATGCAGAACTTGAAGAATCCGAAATCATAACGCCGCATCTGTGCGACAAATGCGGCAAATGCAAAGCTGCCTGCCCGGGTGGCGCCATTGATGATGTCGGCAAGATTGATGCCTGGCAGTGCGCAGTATACTACAACGGCGCAAACGGCACAAAGAATCCGTTTATGCCGCCTGATGCCTTTGCAGAGTTTGAAAACCGCCTTGAAATCATTGCCGGCGAAGCAAAGGTTACCCCCGAAACGGCAAGAGCCATTTTGGATAAAATCTATTTTTATCCACCGGCACAGCACGCATATCAGTGCTCGATTTGCGGTCGTGCCTGCGATATGGCATGCTACATACATTTAGAGGAAAAGGGCGTTTTAACAAAACAGTTTAAAACACCGTTCCGAAAAAGAAAGGCGTGGAAGTTTAATGTGGAAGATTTCAGATAATCTCGGCAATACTTATTCTGCTCAAAAAAGCGATAATACCTATACGCTGGAAAAAGAAAAGGTTTCTCCCGGCGCGGCGTATGTTGACTTTGTTGCAGAAAGCTTTACAGCCACCGCAGGCGAAGACGGCTATTATGTGATTGCTGACGCAAATAAAAAGGGCAGTCGCCTTTGTTTGTTTAATAAAAAACCTGACGGAGAGCGCGTGTATAAGCAGGATTTAATGCCGATTTTCGGCGTAAAAAAACAAAATCTGTGTCTTCTTTTGATTGCAGAAGGCTTCAAACACGAATTTCACCTTGTTTTCGGTGTAAAGGACGAAAAATATTATATTTATCCGAGATTTTACTTAAACGGCGACCGTCCGTACGAGGATATCCGCATTCGCGTTTTAAAACTCGATGCTGTGGCGACCTACAGCGATATGGCAGTTGCGTACAGAAATTATCAGCTAAATAACGGTCACATAAAACCGCTTTTAGAAAAAATGAAAGAACGCGAGGCTTTGGCCTATGCAGCAAAGGCGCCGGAAATCCGCATCCGAATGGGCTGGAAACCCGCACCTGCAACCGTGCTTGAGCAAACGAACGAAAACGAACCCGAGATGCACGTTGCCTGCACCTTTGACCGCGTGTGCGTTTTGATCGATGCTTTAAAAGCGCAAGGCGTTGACAAGGCACAGCTTTGCCTGGTCGGCTGGAACAAAAGCGGACACGACGGCAGATGGCCGCAAATCTTTCCCGTCGAAGAAAAACTCGGTGGTGAAGAAAGGCTGCGCCACTTAATTGCCTACGCGCAAAACAACGGCTATCAGATTGTGTGCCACACCAACAGCACCGACGGCTACAGCATTGCCGACACCTTCTCGGAAGATATCGTTGCTAAGCGCAAGGACGGCACACCGGTGATGGACACCATAAACTGGAGCGGCGGCAGAACGCATAAACTTTGCCCTGCAAAAGCATTGGAGCTTGCAAAGGCCGAACTGCCGAAAGTAAAGGACTTAGGCTTTGCCGGACTGCATTACATAGATGTAATGACCGTTGTGCCGCCGGCGTGGTGCTACGATAAAAATCACCCGGTCAATTCTAAGCAAACGGTTGAGATTTATAATGAAATCATGCAACTCAGCCGGGATTTGTTCGGCGGCTTTGCATCCGAAGGGTGCTTTGACTTTGCAGCCGGTCTGTTAGATTACGGTCTTTATGTGTCCTGGCCGGCAACAGAGGATGCGCTTTGCGACAAAACCGTGCCGCTCTGGCAGATTGTGTACCACGGCATTATGCTCTACAACTCCACAACAGACACCGTAAATTATCCGATTAAGCATCCGAAAAACCGTCTTACGGTAATAGAAGACGGCGCAAGACCGGCGTTTTATATCTATTCTAAATTCTTAGAGGGCAGTCATCAGGACGATTGGCTCGGCAAAGAGGATTTGATGATTGACACAGACGAGCAGCTTGCATACAGCGCATCTAAAATCAAGGAAGCCTATGAAGAATACAAAACCCTGGTGCACCTGCAAACAGAATTCATCCAAGCACACAAGGAAATCCGTAAAGATGTATTTGCGGTAACCTACAGCGACGCAACCGTTATAACCGTAGATTATAACAAAAACACTGTCACAATTCAAAAATAGCGGTGTGGAAAATTTCCACACCTCCTTTTTCAGTTTGCTTTAAAATACTTTCGCTTCTTCTGCAATTGATAAGCCATCGTAAGCGACCTTTACATCGTACGGCACATCGAGCGCCTGCCAGTACTGCTCAAGCTCCGCGTGCGTTTTATATACGCCGCAAATGTGCGTTATGTAAATAAGGGAGTCTTTATCAATTGTACCCTGCTCCCAAAGTCGATCCAGCGTCAGCTGTTCCATATGCAAATTCATATGACCGCCCGGGTATTCCGTTTCCGTCATAAATGTACATTCGCCGATAAGCAAATCGAGCTTTACATTTTTAAGGTATTCGAAGGTTTCCTCGACATAGATGCCGGAATCCACCGCATAATACATCTTTTTGCCGCTCGGAAATTCGATTAAGTAGTTCGCCGAATGCGCTTCATAATTCGTCGTATGATGGCCCTTAAGCGGCGTTACCTTATACGGTCCGACCTGCACTGTCTTATAAAACTCTAACTCGTGCAGCTCTACAACATCCGGGTTGCAGCGCGGGTCGTTTGCAAAGCGCGCAAGCCCCTTTTCCATTTTTGCCTTACCGCCCGGTGCAAAATACATGTGCAGCTTGTGCGTCGGCTTATCCTCGCCCTTGACCACCATACGGTACCAGTACAGATAATCGTCGCAGTGGTCGTGGTGCGTATGCGTAAATAAAATATGCTCCAAATCAAAAATGTCTTCGCGATAGTGCATCGACTGTGCCGCAAAATCGGCACCTGCGTCGATGAAAACCTGATCGTCTATGCGAAAGCAGGAGCGTGTGCGCACATCCTTGCCACCGTGCTCGCGCGCATACTCGCACTTCCGAAAACAGCAGAAATTACAATTCTCGTAAAATAAAAACAGCACGAAACCACCTTTAAAATGGTTTAACCAAAAAACGGCATCGCCTTTGGCGATAGTATTTTTTGCTTGTTTTCTTTCGTAGATATAAAAAATGTTTGTATGTAATTACAATGCATCAAGCCACCGGCATTTCCGGTGTTGTCCGCTTCAAAACAAAAGGAGCCTGTATCTCTACAGACTCCTCTTGTATGAGCGTGTTTGCCCTGTCAATTGTAGGGAAGACGACAGGGACTTATATGCTACGGGCAATGCCCGTTGTAGCTTAGGTCAGTTATGGTAGCTTTTGATAAAGCTGTGCATCGTTTCAAGATTTTGTTCGATGTCGGAAACGAGCTTGAACTGAGTGCGTGCGCGGTCAAGGTTGTGATTTTCGCGGTGCACTTTAAAATAGGTATCGCCGTTGAGGTGATCCTCCAGGAAACGGATGCCGCATTCATAGGTCATAATGGCCGCGGAAATTGGCATTAAGCGAAGCTCTGTTTCTGTCAGAGTGCTGCCCATGGAATCCAGGCAACCCTTGGTGAAGATTTCAAAAATCTCCAGGTCGAAGTTGACCAGAGAAAGATCGATGTCATCTTCTGAACCGGTGTTGGCTGCAAAACGCAGAAAATCACCGTAATCATATAAGAAAGAGCCCGGCATAACGGTATCTAAGTCGATTAAGCAAACCGGCTCTTTGGTTGTCGAATCAAAGAGGATATTGTTCATCTTCGTGTCGTTATGCGTTACACGAACGGGAACACTACCCGCCTGCATGGCATCCAAAATGATGCCTGTGATGTTTTCATGCGCAAGCGCAAAATCAATTTCCGCCTGCACGGATGCTGCTCTGCCGGCCTTGTCCGCCGCAATGGCAGCCTTTAAATTTTCAAAACGCTGTTTTGTATGGTGAAAATTTGGGATAGTTTCCGTCAGTGTCGAGGCATCAAAGCCGTCTAAAATACTGTAAAAATTACCGATGGCAATTGCCGAATTGTAGTAATAATTCAAATCGTCAGACTTTTCAACACTGTCGCAATCATCCACAAACTGATAGGCTCTGTAATATTCACCGTTGGCGGCACAAAACACATTCGCACCGTCCGTTGTCTTGCACATATGCAGTGTGCAGCGCGTCGTGTCCTTCCCCATTTGTGCGGTGCGCGCTGTAATGTATTCTGTTACAGCAGCTACGTTGTCCATCAGGGCAACCGGGTTTTTAAACACGTCCTTGTTAATTCTCTGCAGCACGTATTTCGGTGTGCCTTCAATCAGATATGTATCATTAATATGTCCGTTACCGAACGGTCTGCTGCCGGTTTTAAACCCAAAGGCATCCAGAACCGCCCGAAATTCTTTTTCGGATAATACGCTCATCTTCATCCTTCTTTCAAACATTTTCCGCAGCCGCTTCCCTTCGTCTGCGACAATTATAATTATAGTCGGATTTCAAAATTTTGTATTTGCATTTTAGGTCGAGCTATTTGCACTTTAAGACATTTTTATTGCACTTTTTATCGAATAATTTGCATTTTCGGTCAATGCATGCTAAAATAGAATACAGGAGAAAGGCAGGCACGGAAAAATGAACTATCAGAGAACAAAAATCAAAGAAGATTTTAAGATTGACTCACTGATTACGGTGCATTATTTTGAATATACGCGCTACTTTGAATTTGAAGGCGAAAGCCACGATTTCTGGGAAATGGTCTATGTGGACAAGGGCAGCGTGGAAATTATGACACACAAAGGAAATTTTCCGCTCTACCAGGGGCAGATGACCTTTCACCACCCGAACCAGTGGCATTCCATTCGTACGGCGGACAACGCAACAACAAATGTCATTATTCTTTCCTTTGACTGCCGTTCCAGAGAAATGCGCTTTTTCCAGAACCGCACACTCGATACCTCAAACCACGTGCGCCTGCTGCTGTCAAAAATTATTGATGAGGCAAAGAATGTCTATGACTCCCCGCTCGGCGATCCGTACCTTAAAAAGCTGGTGCGCAAGAGTGAGCCGCTGTTCGGGGCAGAGCAGCTCATCAAAATCAACCTGACTGAAATTCTGATTTATCTGATGCGCGGCACTTTGAGCACAAACGCACCGGCGAGCATCTCTTCCCTGAACCTGAAGCGACAGCCGAAGGCCGTGCTGGATGTCATTGCGTATATGGAAGAAAACGTCCATAAAAAAATAAACTTTGATGAAGTCATGACACACGTTTCGATGAGCAAAACTGCGCTGAAGGAAATGTTTCGCCGTGCAACGGGTATGAGCGTGATGCAGTATTTTTCGCAGCTGAAAACAGAGCGCGCCAAGCTGCTCATCCGCGAAAACTATTATAACATTACGCAAATCGCCGCCATGCTCGGCTTCGAGAGCATTCATTATTTTTCACGCTGGTTCAAAAAGCAAACAAGTATGTCGCCGCTGGAATATGCACATTCCGTAAAGGCAATCCTGGAAAGTAAGCAATAAAAAGGAGCGCACTATGGCAGAGCACACAAAAAACAACATAACCGCCGCACAGGTCAAGGCACTTGCGCAGGACTTAGGCATCAGCGATACCGGCATTTGCAGCGCCGAAGCGGACACCGCACTTTTATCACGTCTGACGGACGGCTGCACACCGTTCGTCGGCAAGGCGGAAGCGCGCATTGCACCGCGCAATGTATTGCCGGATGCACAAAGCGTCATTGTCTGCGCCTTTTGCTATGCAAACCCGCCGCAGGCAAACGCAAATATTTCGCGCTACGCATGGGGTATGGATTATCACATCGTAGTCAAAAACTATCTTACCCGACTTTTAGATGCATTAAAAGCAATCGATGCGAATATGCAGGGCTATATTTTTACCGACAGCGCACCGCTGTGCGATAAGGCACTTGCCTACCGTGCCGGTCTTGGCTATTTCGGCAAAAACAGCCTGCTGCTGCACCCGGATTTCGGCAGCCTGTTCTTCATCGGCGGCATCGTAACCAACCTTGCCTTAACCGCCGACGCGCCAAAGTCCGGCAGCTGCGGTGATTGCACCGCCTGCACAGACGCCTGCCCGGCAGGTCTTTGTGGCAAAGGGCAGCTCGACGGCTACAAATGCATTTCATACCTGCAGCAAAAAAAAGGTACCCTGACCGCACAGGAGGCCGCGCTCATCCGAAAATCCGGCTCCGCATGGGGCTGCGATCTGTGCATAAATGCCTGCCCCAAAAACCGGACAGCAGTGCAAACCACCATTCCGGAATTTGCCGCAGCCTGCAGTATGCTGCCGCCGGATTTAAGCGAGGCAGATTTCCGGGAAAACTATAAAAACCGTGCCTTTTATTGGCGCGGCTATGCAACACTGAAGCGCAATCTGGACATTCTGTATAAATGAGGGCATACCTTGACTATTGCAGGAAAATATAGTATGATATACTTATATATAAAATAAATTTTAAGAAAGGAAGTCACCCCATGAACGGCAGCGCATATATTTTGGTTGTTATCGGTATTCTCGCCGCAAAATGCCTTGGCTTTTTGCGTGACATTGTGTTTGCCTCGGTGTTCGGTGCTTCCGAGTTTACGGATATCTATTTTCAGATTTTCAGCCTCGCCAGTCTGGTATTTACCGGCATCGGCGCGGCGCTTTCCATTTTGATTATCAAAAATTTAAACAAACCGGAAAACCTCGGTGAAGAAAATCAAAAGCGCTATGTTGCGCGTTTTATCACAAAAACGGCGGTCTGCGTGCTTTTTGCCACTACGATTTTGTATCTTCTGGCAGGTCCGATTGTCCGTCTGCTGTTGCCCGGACTGCGTGACGAGCTGTTCACCGTAGCGGTACACACCATGTACATTATGCTGCCGAGCTGTCTGTTTGTCATTATTGCCTACATTATGTCCGGCGTTTTGCAAAACTGCAAGGTTTTCTTCATCACCTCTGTGATGAGCCTGCCGTACAACGTGCTCATCATTTCGGCGTTGCTTGTTGAAAATATCAGCCTGACCACCGTGAGCATCTTAACCACAGTCGGTTGGTTTTTGCATATCGTTATTCTGTTGCCGAGCTTTTTGCGCAAGGGTTATCGTCTGTTCGGCAAGATTCAAAAAAGCACAGGCGGTGAAAACAACCGCGAAATTCTCTATATTTTTATTTCCAGTATGCTGTTTCAGCTGATGTTTATGATTGACAAGGCCTCCGTTTCCGCGGACACGGGCGCCGCCTCCACCGTAAACTATGCTTCGAACCTTTTTGTTGCGATTGCCAGCGTGTTTGTTGTGGCAATGAGCAACGTTTCCTACCCGTCCGTCTGCAGACACTTCGAGGCGGGCAACACCGCGCAGGTCCGCAAGATTTTACAGTATATTATGACGGTGCTGTTTGCCATTTTCGTGCCGTTTATTTTAACGGTAACCTGCTTCGGTCGTGAGCTAATTTCGCTGTTATACGAGCGCGGTGAATTTACGCGTGAGCTGAGCCATACGACAGCAACGCTGTTTTGCTTATACACACTGGGCATCTTCGGTTATGTCTGTCAGGAGCTGTTCAATAAGGTGCTATATCTGGCAGGCAAATACAGCTACACCGTGATCGGCACACTGAGCATTGTGCTTTCAAAACCGCTGATTAATATGCTGGTACTTGAAAAAGGCGGCGTGGTTGCCGTAGCGGCGACGACAACCGTACTCTTTACAATTTACGCCGTATGCATTCTGTTTGTTCTGCGCAAAGTGGTCGGCAACTACGCAAACAAAACCCTCGCTGCAAACTTAGGCAAGATTTTACTTGCCGGCGCTGCCGCAGCAGGGGTGTTTGCCGTAACAAAACATCTGCCGATACCGATGCAGGACAGCAAGCTCGGTTTTCTTTTGCCGCTCGGCGGCTGTGCGCTTGTATATGGCGTTGTGCTTTTGCTGACCGGCATTGTCAAATATATGCTACAGAATAAGGAAAGTACAAAATGAAAAAAAGACACCTTCTATTTACAGTGACGGCGCTATTGCTTCTCATATGCAGCATTCTGCCGGCATTGACCACCAGAATTACATACGAGCAGAACCACCGCGGCTATGTCACGGCGATTGCACTAAACGACACTGCGGCGCACTACGGTCACCGCGGTGCTTTTTATGCCGAGCTGCTGCGCTATAAGGCAAACGGTATCACTACCGCCGTTCTGTGCGAACGCGAGGACGGCAGTCTGGATGCCGATTTGCTTGAGCTGGCAAGCCTGGCGGGATTGGATACTGCGCTTTGCCTGTATGCCGGCAACGAAAAAAGTCTGACCTATGAAAAAAATCTGAATGCGATTTTTCAAAAGTACAAGGTGAAATACCTTCTGCTGAAGGCATCTGCGGAGCAGACACAGCCTACGCCGCTTGCCAATCTGATTGAGAAGCATCAAATCACCCTCGTACTGTCCGAAAATAAAAATCAGCTTTCCAATGAAACGCCGCTCGGCTTTACCGAGATTGTCGCAGCCGCGAACGGGCGTATTCTTCGTTGCTATGAAACAAACAAAACACAGCCGGGGCGCACAAAAAAAACATATGACCCGCTGCTGATTTACTACCAGATGCTCAATTCCGCACGTGACCGCAATACGGAGTTTCTGCTTGTGCATCAGCTTACGGACGCAGCAGCTACCCCGGAGGAGAATGCAAAAATCACGCAGGCAGCGGTTGCAAAATTCTGCGGCCGGATGCAAAAAGACGGTTATACCCCTGCACCGGCAGGGACGCTTGCCGGCTATAGCCCACATTTAAAATCCGTCAACGCAGCCGGTGCATTCTTAGGCATTTTAATGCTGATTCCGATGCTGTATATTCTGCTGAAAAAGACAAATGCACATCTGGAATGGCTTTTGTTTGCGCTCGCTGCGCTTGCTTACGCAATCACATGGCTGCTGCCGCACGAACTCGTGCTGCTCTATCCTTCCCTGTTTGCACCGCTTGGCGCCTGCTTCAGCTTTACGCTATGCTACGCCGCTGCCCGCAAGCTAAAAGCAAGCTGCTGCACCTTGGTCTGCACCTGCGCCGTACTTTTGCTCGGTCTGGTTTCTCTTCTTGTGTGCTGCGCCGTGCTGAGCGCAATGCTCTCCGGTATGGAATACTATTTAAACATCTATATTTTTCGCGGCGTATCCGTCACATTGCTTTTACCGGTGCTGTATGCGCTTGTATTTCTGTTTTTTGCAGAAGAACGCAAGCATCTGCAGCCTGGCAAGCTCAAAGCACACGCAATCCAGCGCAAAGGCAAAATCCGCATCTGGCATATTGCGGTATTGGTATGCGCCTGTCTGGTGCTGACGGTCTATATCGTACGCAGCGGCAACACAAGCATTTCGGCACTGGAAACCAAAGTCCGCAACGTTGTCGGCGAAGTCACCCGCGCGCGTCCGCGCACAAAGGAATTTTTAATCGGCTGGCCGGCACTTGCACTGTTTGTTTACTATATAAAACAAAACCGCAGTAAGCTGCTGCGCTGGGTATTTGCTGCAGGCAGTGCGATTTTGTTTGCCTCGGTGATGAACACCTTCTGCCACGTGTTTACCGATGTGTCTACCTCTGTTTTACGCACGGTAAACGGGCTTGTATTTGCAATTCCACTTATTTTGATTTATTCGGCGGCAAATCGCATATTTTTGAGCCTTTCTGCCGGTGACAAGCTTGACAAACAAGCGGATATATAATACAATTCAAGCAAGTAAATTAAAAATAATATAAAGGGACGTGAAGAAATGATAAACTTAAAAGCTGAAGACAAAAAATGGGTAGACGGTATATGGGAAAAGCTTGACAATAAGCTTACCGCCACTGCTACGAACAAATCGATAATCGAAATCGTGCCATACTCGACCAAAAACGGTCTGTATCATGCGGCAATGGGCGAAGGTATCACCTGGTGGACCAACGGCTTTTTCGGCGGTATGATGTGGCTGATGTACAAGATGACCGGCAAGGAAGAGTACAAAGCATGCGCGATCAATCAGGAGCTCATTATGGACAGAGCGCTGCGCAAGTATGACGGCTTGCACCACGATGTAGGCTTCCAGTGGAACCTTTTATCCAAGCCGCACTACGAGCTCGAAGGCAGAAAGGAATCCCGCGTGCGTACGCTCTATGCTGCAAATATGCTTGCGGCACGCGTAAACATCCGCGGTAATTTCATTCGCGCCTGGAACAAAAAAAGCTACTCCATCATCGACTGTATGATGAACATTCCGCTTTTGTACTGGGCATCCCGCGAATTGGAGGACGACCGCTTCCGCTTTATCGCCGAAATGCATGCAGATATGAGCGCACGTGACCACGTGCGTGAGGACGGCAGCGTTGTACATATCGTAGTACACGATGAGCAGGAAGACAGAGTCATTGAAACACTCGGCGGTCAGGGTATGGCCGTCGGCACAGCCTGGACCCGCGGTCAGGCCTGGGCAGTATACGGCTTTATTTTAAGCTATATCCACACCGGCAAAAAATTGTACTTAGATACCGCTATCAAGGTTTCCGATTACTTCTTGGAGCACACTGCAGAGTTTGGCTACAGAACACCGACAGACTTCCAGCAGCCGAAGGACATCGGCTACATTGACTCCAGCGCCGGCGTATGTGCAGCCTGCGGTTTGATTGAGCTTTACAAGGCGACTAACGAAGAAAAGTACTTAGACGGCGCCATCAGGATTTTGAAGGCACACGAGCAGGATTGCATCTTCGATGACTCCGACCAATCCATTTTACAGAATGGTATGGAATCCTACGGCAGGGGTAAGGAGCTGCACCTCATCTACGCTGACTTCTTCTTGGTAGAAGCCATTGCAAAGTTAAAGGGTATGGACTACCTGATCTGGTAATGAAACAAAAATCCCGAACCCGCTTTGTGTCCGGGATTTTTTTATTGTACCTTTATATATTTCACACTGTACGGCTCCAGGTAACTACCGGCGCCGAAATCAAAGTGCGCACCGGTCAGCAAATCCGTACCGCAGCCGGCGTTGGCATTATAATGTGCGGTATAGCCTTCGCCGTCCGCATTGATCATCACAAGTACGCGCTCACCGTCTGCGCAGCGCTCGAAAATCAGTTGCTTATTTGTCAGATGCAGAACATCGAAGCTGCCGTAGCAAAGTGCCCGGCTTTCTCTGTGCGCCCTTGCTGCGCGGGAAATAAAGTCCGTCAAAGCCGTCCATTGCGGCACATCCGCCACCGGACGGAGCGCATCGTCGCCGTGCTCTTTTTTGCCTTCCATGCCCCACTCACTGCCATAATAAATGCACGGAATACCCGGCATACCCATCAAAATGCCATACGCAAGCGGCAAGTGATCCGGATTGGTCAGATTGGATGCAATACGTGTAACGTCGTGGTTATCCACAAACGAAATCAGCTTCATACCACGGTACATACACCAGTCCTCGCTGCCAAAACGGTTTCGGAGCGAATGGGCGATTTCAAACATATTCATACTGTTGAGCGATGAATAAATCCCCTTGAAGCACTCATAATTTGTCGCACTGTGCAGCGTTTCGTTGTTGACAATTTCAGCATAGTTGCCGTGTATCATTTCGCCTGCCAGGAAAAATTCCGGCTTTTGCGCATCACACACGCCGCGCAACTCACGCATAAACTGACGGTTGAGCATATAGGCTACATCCAACCGAAGTCCGTCGATGTCAAACTCGCGAATCCACATACGTACGCAATCGAATAAGTAGCTTTTCACCGCCGGATTGTCTAAATTCAGCTTCACAAGCTCAAAATGCCCTTCCCAGCCTTCATACCAGAAGCCGTCATTATAGCAGCTATTGCCGTCAAAGCTTATGTGGAACCAATCCTTATAGGGTGAATCCCATTTCTTTTCGCGCACATCGCGGAAGGCAAAGAAATCCCTGCCGACATGATTGAACACGCCGTCTAAAATCACACGGATACCGCACGCGTGCAGCTTGTCACACACAGCTTTAAAATCCGCATTGCTGCCGAGACGCACGTCAATTTTTGTATAGTCCGCCGTGTCATAGCCATGGGCGCTGCTTTCAAACACAGGGCAGAAATACACCGCATTCACACCTAATTTTTGCATATGCTGTGTAAAATCAAGCACCTTTAAAATGCGGGAAACCTGCTGTCCGTCATTTTGCTTCGGAGCGCCGCAAAAGCCAAACGGATAGATTTGATAAATCACACTTTCATAATACCACATCGGTTTTCTCCAGTCTTTTTATAATTTGATAGTATAACATAAAAAATATTAAATTTCAATACCAGAATCCATTGACATTTCCGGACATTTTGTGCTATAGTATTGCAGGGAGCGATGCAGACATGAAAAAAAAGAATAAGAAGAATTTATTATTGGCCACTATAATATCAGTGGTTTTAATTTTGATTATCGTAGCGATTGCCCTACTGCAGTACGCAAGTGCGCGCGAAGCAGATATCGCTGATGATATTGAAAAATACTGCAAAAGTGTATTTGCGCTGAAGTATTCCAATGAGGATGCTTATGAAGGTGCCATGCAAAATCTTAAAGCAGCAAAGCATCTGTATAACACACACCATTTCAGGGATAAAAGCGTACAACTGCTGCTTGAACGTGCCGACAGCCATATCGAAGGTTTAACGGAGGAGCCGCTGCTCAATTATGATGCAAACGAGCTTCGGGATATGGTATCAGACAAGCTCAAGGATGCAGCCGGTAACTGGTCCGTATACTTTGAAATTCCGGGAACAAGCGTACAGTTCGGTATCAACAACCGCACGGTGACTGCAGCAAGCACCATCAAGCTGTTTAATATGATAACGCTGTATAACGAAATCAATGACAAAAACATTTCGATGACCAACGAGCTTGCCGCGCAGGTGCGTGCAATGATTACCGAAAGCTCCAATGTAGCCTCCAATGCTGTCACAACTGCAATCGGTACCGGTAGCTTTGCCGTCGGCGCACAGAAAGTAACTGCACTTGCAAGGTCACTTGGCGCAAAAAGCACAAAAGAGGAGCATATGCTCTTTGATGTAAAAACCGTCACACCCGGACAGAATACAACTTCCGTAGCCGACTGTGCAACTGTCCTGCGCAAGCTGTATTTCGGAGAATGTGTTTCCCCGGCATACGATTCGGAAATGCTGGAGCTGTTAAAGCAGCAGACGCGTAACTTTAAAATTCCGCTCTTTTTACCGGAAGGTACCGTTGTTGCGCATAAGACAGGCGAAAACAGCACTGCTGAGTTGGATGTGGGCATTATATATTCCCCGAATTTTGATTACATTCTGTGTATCAGCGTAACAGATTTCGGCACGGCAGATGTGCGCACGACCTTTGGCGAAATTTCAAAAATGATTTATACATACTTAAATTAGTATGAGCTTTGTACCTTGTGCATGCACAAGGTACTTTTTTTACTTTCAAACCGCATTGCAGCACGCTTCACTTGAAACCAACAAATTTCTGTGCTACAATCAAATGTGAAAGCAGGTGACAAACCATGAATATTACACATATGAAATATGCTTTAGAGGTCGCCAAAGCCGGTTCACTCAGTCGCGCGGCCGAAACACTTTTAATCGCAGCACCGAACATCAGTCGCTCAATCAAAGAGTTGGAAGCGGACTTAGGCATTTCCATTTTTGAGCGCACGGCTAAAGGCATGCACCTTACGCCTGAAGGCGAGGATTTTGTGCAATTTGCAAAAAGCATTTTGGGGCAAATCGACCGCATGGAGCGCTATTACAAGGATGGCGCCCCGCACAAGCAGCATTTTTCAATTTCCGTTCCGCGTGCATGCTATATTGCCGAAGCCTTTGCCGCATTTTCGCGTACCGTTTCCGATGCACCGTATGAGCTGTTTTATAAAGAAACCAACTCCCAGCGCACCATTCACAATATGGTCAATCACGACTATAAGCTCGGCATTATCCGCTATGCAGAAAATTTTGATAAATATTTCCAGTCCATGCTCCTGGAAAAAGGCTTCCGCTACGAAACCGTAACGGAATTTACCTATCAGCTGCTGATGAGCAAGGACCATCCGCTCGCACAAAAGGAAAATATCACCTTTGACGATTTGCCGGACTATGTTGAAATAGCGCACGCAGACCCATATGTACCGTCGTTGCCGCTCTCCAAGGTCATCAAGGAGGAACTGCACGATGATATAGACCGCCGCATTTTTATTTTCGAGCGCGCAAGCCAATTTGAGCTTTTATCCACCAATCCGCAGACCTTTATGTGGGTCTCCCCCGTGCCGCAAAGTCTTTTGGATAAATACAATCTTGTACAAAAGCTGTGCACGGACAACCAAAAGATTTACAAGGATATCCTCATCTACAAGGAGGGCTATAAGCTGACGGCGCTTGACCGCCGCTTTATCGATGCCTTAAATGCCGCAAAACAAAAATATTTATAGTACGTAAGCGAGATAAAAGGACTTATCAAAAATGATAAGTCCTTTTATCTATTTTAAGAATTCCACTTTTCAGCAGAGTGTGTTAAAATATTAACAATCTCGGATGTTGCGGTTATGTATGCATGAGAAATGGAGACAGCACGGCATAGCATTCCAATCCGTTCGTCGTCCGCGGGCGACAAACCATATTAGGAGGAATTTGACATGGAACAAAAATCTTATGCAGTCGTAGACAGCGTCGAAAAGCTTGAAGAAGCACTCAGACGCACAAAACAGGCGCAGCAGCAGTTTGCGACCTTCGCGCAGGCGCAGGTGGATAAAATCTTCTTAGCTGCAGCTTCGGCGGCAAACAAAGCGAGAATTCCACTTGCAAAAATGGCGGTAGAAGAAACCGGCATGGGCGTTGTCGAAGACAAGGTCATCAAAAACAACTACGCGGCGGAATACATTTACAACGCGTACAAGGACACAAAGACCTGCGGTGTCATTGAAGAAGACAAAGCCTTCGGCATCAAAAAAATTGCAGAGCCGATCGGTGTTATTGCGGCGGTTATTCCGACCACCAACCCGACCTCGACCGCTATTTTCAAATGTCTTCTGGCATTAAAAACAAGAAACGCGATTATTATTTCCCCGCATCCGCGTGCAAAAAACTGCACCATCGCAGCAGCAAAGCTCATCTTAGAGGCAGCCGTAAATGCCGGCGCACCGGAGGGCATCATCGACTGGATTGATGTGCCGTCCTTAGAGATGACCAACACCGTAATGAAGGAAGCGGATATTATTTTAGCGACCGGTGGTCCGGGCATGGTCAAGGCAGCGTATTCCAGCGGCAAACCGGCACTCGGCGTCGGTGCGGGCAACACCCCTGCCATCATTGACGAAAGTGCAGACATCCTGCTCGCCGTCAACTCCATCATTCATTCGAAAACCTTTGACAACGGTATGATTTGCGCATCGGAGCAGTCTGTCATCGTCTTAGAAAAGATCTATAAAAGCGTCAAAGCAGAATTTGCACGTCGCGGCTGCTATTTTCTGTCTGCGGACGAAACCGAAAAGGTGCGCAAAACCATAATCATCAACGGTGCACTTAACGCAAAAATTGTCGGTCAGACCGCAGAGAAAATCGCTTCACTTTCCGGCATTACCGTACCGGAGGGCACCAAAATCCTTATCGGTGAAGTAGAATCCGTAGAGCTTTCGGAAGAATTTGCGCACGAAAAGCTCTCCCCTGTCCTTGCAATGTACAAGGCAAAAACCTTTGACGAAGCTCTTGACAAAGCAGAAAGACTGATTGAAGACGGCGGCTTCGGTCATACCTCTTCCGTATATTTAAACGAAATAACGCAAGGTGCAAAGCTCGACCGATTTGCCGCACGGATGAAAACCTGCCGCATTTTGGTCAATACCCCTTCTTCGCACGGCGGCATCGGTGATTTATACAACTTCAAGCTCGCACCGTCACTTACACTCGGCTGCGGCTCCTGGGGCGGCAACTCCGTTTCGGAGAATGTCGGCGTAAAGCACCTGCTCAACATCAAAACAGTCGCAGAAAGAAGGGAAAATATGCTTTGGTTCCGCACACCTGAAAAGGTATATATTAAAAAAGGCTGCCTGCCGGTGGCACTCGATGAGCTGAAAACCGTGCTCGGCAAGAAGAGAGCCTTTATTGTAACAGATACGTTCCTGTATGAAAACGGCTACACAAAGCCGATTACAGATAAATTAGACGAAATGGGCATCGCACACACAACCTTTTTCGATGTGCAGCCTGACCCGACGCTTTTAAATGCCAAAAACGGCGCAGCGCAGATGGCAGCCTTCAAGCCGGACACCATCATTGCACTCGGCGGTGGCTCGGCAATGGATGCAGCAAAGATTATGTGGGTACTCTACGAGCATCCGGAAGCAGATTTTATGGATATGGCAATGCGTTTTATTGACATCCGTAAGCGTGTGTACACCTTCCCGAAAATGGGGGAAAAGGCATACTTTATCGCTGTACCGACCTCTGCCGGCACCGGCTCTGAGGTAACACCGTTCGCCGTCATTACTGACGAGAAAAGCGGCGTAAAGTATCCGCTCGCCGACTACGAGCTTCTGCCGAACATGGCGATTATTGATACAGATTTTCATATGTCCGCACCGAAGGGCTTAACAGCTGCCTCCGGCATTGATGCCGTAACACACGCAATAGAGGCCTATGCCGCAATGCTGGCAACCGATTATACGGACGGTCTTGCGCTGCAGTCGCTTAAAACCGTATTTAAATACCTGCCGCGCGCCTATGAAAACGGACAAACGGACGTAGAAGCAAGAGAAAAAATGGCAAACGCCGCTACGATGGCAGGTATGGCATTTGCAAATGCATTTTTGGGCATCTGCCACTCCATGGCGCACAAGCTGGGTGCATTCCATCACCTGCCGCACGGCGTGGCAAACGCGCTGATGATTGAGGAGGTTATCCGCTTCAATGCATCGGAAGCGCCGACGAAGATGGGCACATTCTCGCAGTACGACCATCCGCACACCCTGGCGCGCTATGCAGAAATTGCAGACGCGCTCGGCATCAAGGGCAAAACCGATACCGAAAAGCTGGAAGGCTTAATTGGTGCCATCAACGACTTAAAAGCAAGCGTGGGCATCAAAGAAACCATCCGCGACTACGGCATCGATGAAAATGCATTTTTGGGAAATCTCGATGCAATGGTCGAGCAGGCCTTTGACGACCAGTGCACCGGCGCAAATCCGCGCTATCCTTTGATGCGCGAAATCAAGCAAATGTATTTAAATGCCTACTACGGTAAGGGAGGAAAGCAATAATGAAGCTCGATAAAGTCATTGCAGTGAGAAAAAACAAGACGGTCTATCTCGAAGAGAACCGCTGTATCAAAGTATTCAATGCCGATTTTTCCAAGGCTGACATTTTAAACGAAGCGCTCAACCACGCAAGAGTAGAGGATACCGGCTTAAACATTCCGAAAATTTTAGAGGTTACCACCATCGACGGCAAGTGGGCAATCATTACCGAATATATCGAAGGCAAAACCCTGGCACAGCTGATGGAAGAAAATCCGGACAAGAAGGACGAATATCTCGCCTTCTTTGTGGATTTACAGCTTACGATGCACAGTAAAACCGCACCGCTCTTAAACAAGCTGCGTGATAAAATGCATCGCAAAATCAGCCAGACCACTTTAGATGCGACCACGCGCTACGAGCTGCATACCCGCCTTGAAGGTATGCCGAAGCACAACAAGGTCTGCCACGGCGACTTTAATCCGTCCAACATTGTTGTACAAACAGACGGCACGCCGTATATCCTTGACTGGTCGCACGCAACGCAGGGCAATGCCTCCGCCGATGCAGCAAGAACCTACCTCTTGTTCTGCCTTGCCGGTGATGAAGCAGGTGCAAAGAAATATCTCGACTTGTTCTGCAAAAAGAGCGATACCGCAATGCAGTATGTGCAAAAATGGATGCCGATCGTCGCTGCATCCCAGTCTGTGAAGGGCAACGAGCACGAACGTGAATTCCTGCTTGCCTGGGCAGATGTAATGGACTACGAATAAATATGCATCTTTGGCAAAGCCGATTAAAAGCGCCCATATGGGCGCTTTTTGTCGAAATCTGCGACGAAAAGGTATAGACAGCCTTTTGAAAATATGATATAATAATGCTGTCAAACAAATCTCAATACATTAACAGAAAGTATGTTTTTTACCTTCCGGTAAAAATACATGCTCTATTCTGCATACTTTCTGTTAGAATGTGGATTTGTTTGACGACACGGAGTCATGTATTTTTCATGCGTGGCTTCGGCTGCGCATTTTTTTATTTTAGAGGTGAAACCGATGGACGAAAAACTGTATTTTGAGGTGTTTAACAAAATCACGGATATGATTGAAGAATTAAAACAGCTGCAATGCAAAATGGAAGATGCATATATTTGCGCAAAAGAAAGCTAAGCAAAGCTAAAACGCCCTCCCTGATCTAAGGGAAGGGCGCTTTTTGTCGAAATCTGCGACGAAAAGGTATAGACAGCCTTTTAAAAATATGATACAATAATGTTGCGACGAAATCACAATATACACTAACACGACTTGCGTTCAGGTAAAAACGCAGGTCTGGTTCTCATAACCGTGTTGGTGTATGTGATTGCGTCGCAGCAAACAGACCTCGTTTTTCATGCGTGGCCTCGGCTGCGCATTTTTTTATTTTAGAGGTGAAAACGATGGACGAAAAACTGTATTTTGAAGTGTTTAACAAAATCACGGATATGATTGAAGAATTAAAGCAGCTGCAATGCAAAATGGAAGATGCATATATTTGCGCAAAAGAAAGCTAAGCAAAGCTAAAACGCCCTCCCCTTAAATAAGGGAGAGCGTTTTTCTATTTTTGAATCCAACCGACGGTTTCGTAAAACTTACCGCCTTCGCGCGCCTTTTTTTGCACCCTGCTTGCAAAGCCAGAGGCACACGGCATTTTCAGTATTTGATTTCTCGTCGCATTCCAGCGGAACACATACTTAAATATTGCATCAGATTCTTCTGCAACATCCAAAACAAACATCTCACGGAATTTGCTTATGTTGCTCTCTGCACCTAAAATGTCCTTTAAGGATTCGTCCAAGAGCCAGCTGTGGCAGGTAAAGCACTTGTAATCGTATTCCGGAAAATATGTTTTGAAAAATTCTCTTGCCTGCGCAAGGCTGGCTTCGCAGCTTGCACGGTCCAATTTGCCGGCCTCCGGAATGTGCACTTCAATGACCGGTTCGCCTTTTTTTACATTTGCAGACGGAATATCATGCCCTGCGCCTGCTATACAAAACTGCAATCTGCCGAGCCTGAACAGCCGCATCGACATATGATATCTGAGCCACGAGAGTTCGCCAAGATACATCTCGCCCTTTAAGTCGCTCCATGTATCGAGCCAAATTACAATATCCTGCAATGTAGCTATTAAAACATCCTCGCTGATACCCTTTGCGGCATACTTTTCGCAAAGCGCCTCACAGAAGAATAAATACGAAAGCAAATTGCGCTTACCATCCGTTTCTTTCATATCATAATTCTCTATTGTAATCGCGTCGGAAATTTTAATGTCGCGCATTGCCTTTTTAAACGCCGCATCATACACCTTCGGGAAGCTTAATTTTTTATACCACTTCTCAATGATTTCATACACTGCGCCATTGACCGGGCTCCACGCATTGGAATTGTCCTCACTCGGACGTGCATGCTCAATAACTGCCTCACTCTTACCAAGGAAGCGCAGAAGATTGTCGAAGTAAATCTTTTCGCGTACCGCCTTGCTGACACCGAGCTTGTCCATAATTTTGCGGTCAGTATCTAACCAATGCTTTGTCCAGTCCGGATTGTAGTGCTGTGAATAACAGTCCGTTCCGAAAAATACATTGTTTTCAAAATCATAGCCGATGGTAAACAGCTTTTCCAAAAGCTCCTCACGGTAGATGTCCGGCGTGCCGGGTGTCAAATCCAGAAACATCTCTGCGTGCTCACGCGTGCCCTTGTTGTCGGCATTTAAAAACTTGCCGTACATCGCAATACATTCGTCAATCCACGGCCACGAGCAGTGCCCCATCGAAAAACGCAATCCCTTGATGGGCAAAAGCGCCTCCCAGTTCATCGGGCGATTGTATGCCGACGAAACCTTGCCGTCCCACAAAATGCCGGAGTGGAAAAACACCGGCTTGTTATAAGATGCAATATGCTTTAGTACCGCAAGTGACTGCTCTTCATACACAAAATAGGTCGAGCAAATCATCTTAAAGCCATCGATGCCTGCCTTTACAGCCTTATCAATGTTTTCAAAAATATTCTTTTCATACGGGTCAACCCACAGAATCGGAAAAAGTCTGTCGCGGTGGTCCTTCGTAAAATCCAGCACCGCCGCAAGCCGCTCTTCAAATTCCACGCCAAACTCCTTACTGTGCTCCTTCGGGCGCGGCGAAAAGATGCAGCCGCCGTACACGCCTGCCTTTTCCATTTCGGCAAGCACATCCGGCTTACCGCACTTAATGCCCATATGCGTATGCATGTCAAAAATTCTCATAGATCTTACTCCTTGTCCATCGGAAGAATGATATTGTAGGTATGCTCTGCGCTGATGTCCGGCATAACCGCCCAGGAAATCACCTTCGGCTTGCCGTCCTCGAAATAGATTTGCGGGCGCTCCATGCGGTGCACCGTTATTGTACCGTCTTCAAATTCAATGTCTCTGCCGCAGGCAAACGGATGCTCGCTGTCCACCACCCAGTCATAACCGTTGTCCGATACAAACAGCGCCGTATCACCTTTTCTGTGCGTCTTGGTAAAATACCCCTGAAAATCCTTGGCAAGGGCATAGAATTTGCCGTCCTCATACCAGATAAAGGTATCCTCTACCGACCAATCGTGCTCCGGATTGACAAAGAGGGGCTTGCCGTACTTTTCAAACGGACCGTCCGGCTTCTCCGCCACCGCAAGACCGCAAATGACTGCGCCGCCCTTCGGACGCTCGCCGTTATCGCGCACGGCTTTATAAATCATATAAAACTTACCGTCCGGCCCCTGCGTTACGCTCGGGTTGGAGGTCATCAAAGAATCAAAGCTGTCCGGCGAAACATCCACCACCGGCTTATCCGAATGTACAAACGGACCTCTCGGATTGTCCGCCACGGCGCAGCCGATGCGCTGATGATTTCTGTGGTTCCAGTACTCGCCGTTGCCGTAGTTGCCCATATGGTACATATAATATTTGCCGTCGACCTTCAAAACCGCCGGATTGTGAATCGAGTGTGCATCCCAGCTGCCGGCCTTGCCTTCCAGGGCAACACCGCCATACTTAAAGCCGCCGTACGGATTGTCACTGACCGCCCAGCCGACCTTCGAGCAGATAACCCACTGGTCGTTAAATGCACCCTTTTCCTTCGGCCAGAAGGAAAAATACAAATAGTACAGCCCGTCGTCGCCCTTGGTCACCGTGCCGCACCATACAAAATAGCCTTCCATCTCAAAAATCGAGTTTTGATTTGCCTTACCCATTCTTTTGCTGAAATCCATAAAAGCACCTCATTTAAGCGTTCTCGTTTCTATTCTGCCTATATCATAATACAAACAAAGTGCATTTTCAATATAAAATCGTGCAAACTTTTTGCAACAACACAAAAAGAACATTGGCGTGACCAATGTTCTTTTTACCTTAGTATAATTTTGTAAATTCAAAGTCTTCGTCTATTCCCAGCGCTTTGAGTGCTTTGGTTTTTCTTTCCGCAATCGCACCGTCCAGGCGGTCAAAATAGTTATTACCCTCACAATCAATGTCTACGATAAACGGACCCAAATCGTTTAGCTTAAAAAACCAGGCAGCTTCAATTCTGCCGAGCTCATCATAGAGATAAACATCCTCAACCTCAATGGAATCAATCCACAAATTCGGGCTTACCGAACGTGGGGAAACGTGTACGCACTTTTTTTCCTTCATCATTTTTGCCGTTTCTGCGCCCATGGTAGTCTTTCCGACAATCATCTTCAGTCCCCATTCTGCCACACTCTTTGCGCCCCACTTTTCAAAGCGTATGCTCGAAGTCGGCATAAACGAAACAAGCTTCCATTTTCCGTTTTCTTTGATTACAATCGGTCCATTATGGATTAAAATATTTCTGTCCGCCGTGTCAAACGGCAGCACATTGTTTTCATCAAAAATATACTTCTGAAGTCTTGAGCGACAAGTGAAACACTTGCCGCTGATGTAGACCGTGTCGCCGATTTTCAGCTTTGCCACATCTGCATCGCTCAGCGGTGCCGTCAAATGATATTCTGCCATCGTGTTTCCTCCTATCTGTCACCAAACCAGTTGGGACCAATCATTTTTGTAGCGTGACCATCAGCGCTGATTTTCGTGGATGCACGGCGTGCAACCATACAGTTTGTGCTGGTTGCGCATGCGATACCCGCAATATGCGTATAGGCATATTCCACGTGCACCGCCAAAACGGAGGTGCTGCCGCCTGCGCCCAGAATACCGATACCGAGGCTGTTGATTGCCTCATATAAGTCCTCTTCGATTTTCGCAAACATCGGGTCCGGATGCTTGGAGCCGACTGTTCTTAAACACGCCGCTTCCTTTGCTAGGTTCGCCGCAACATTGGCTGTACCGCCGATGCCGATACCCAATACTGACGGCGGACAAACCGCACCCGCACGGGCAGAGGCAACAAAGCTGTCAAGGACAAATTTTTCAATGCCCTTTATGCCGTCTGCAAAGGCAACAATTCTGTGTCTTGTGCCGCCAAAGCACTCACTGCCGCCGCCCTTTGCCGCATAGGAAATTTCAATACCGTCACCGTCGACAAACTGGTATGTAAAGTCCGGGATGTTCATACCGATGTTGTTGCCCGGATCATACCCCGTTAAAGGATGCTTCATTGTCGCTCTTAAATACCCGAGCTCCGTCGCCCTGGCAACCGCTCTGCGCGCGGCATTTTCAAGCTCTACAAAGCCGCCCTCCAGTTCGCATTTGTTGCCTACTTTAAAATAGAAAATCGGCCAACCGGTATCTACGCAAAGCGGATTTTCTCTTACCGCAGACATTTCCATGCTTTTCAGCGTCGCTTCAAGTCCGTTTTTGGCATCGGGATTTTCTTCACGCGCAATCGCACTTATAAACGCATCTTTTACATCCGGCGAAATTTCCGTTGCACCGCGTTTAATCGTTTCAAAAAGAACCTGTTCGTATATTTCAGTTTTAATCATTTATTTTCACCTCTGTTTCCGTTCATCTGATTTTTCTACTTCTTCCATATCTATTCCGTTCATATGATCTAAAACAAACTGCACGCAGGTATCCGTACCAATCGAAAAGGCATCCTCATCGATCATAAAATCGTTATTATGCGGAAGTGTGGTACAGCCCTTTTCTGCATTGCGCGTACCCAACCGGATAAACACGCCCGGCTTTTTTGTAAGATACTGCGAAAAATCCTCTGAGCTCAGCTTTTCGGGCATTTTCTGCGTTTCTGTGATTTTCTTGGCACTTTCCAGTACAAGATTAGAAATATAAGGATTGTTATACACAACAAACGCCTTTAAGGATGTGTCCAAAACTGCCTCTACACCCGTCTCAGCGGCGGTGTTTTTTGCAATTTCCTCAATTCTGCGAATTAGGAAGCTGTCTAATTCCATATCAAAGGTGCGGATTGTGCCCAGCATAAAAGCGTGGTCTGCAATAATGTTTTGCGAGGTGCCACCCGAAAGCTTTCCAATAGAACATACATACTTACTGAACGGATTGATTTCACGCCCCAGCATATACTGTATGTTATTATAGGTGCGCACCGCCGCAGCAAGTGCATCTGCACCGGATTGCGGCAGCGTCGCATGTGCTGTTTTGCCGTGAAAATCAAGTCGGAAATTGCGGCTCGATGCCATCGAGCTGCCGGCACACACGCCGATTTTACCGCTTTCCAACCAGTTTTCTATATGCATACCGATGATGACATCGATTTCATCCATCAGGCCGCCGCTTACGAGCGCTTCAGCACCGCTTCGGATACCCTCCTCGCTCGGCTGAAACACCAGCAGGACGCGGCACGCAATTTTATCCTCCATGGCTTTTAAGGCTTTGGCAGTGCCTAAAAGCATTGCTGTGTGCGCATCGTGACCGCAGGCGTGCATCTGCCCTTTGATTTTAGATTTAAACGGCAGCTCCGTTTTTTCTTCAATCAAAAGTGCGTCCATATCGGCGCGAATACCTATTGTAAAATGCTTTTTATCGAGATTGATGATACCGACTACGCTTGACTCTCCGTATTCTGTAGTATATTCAATCCCAAGCTTTTCAAGCTCTCTTTTGACAACTGCAATGGTTTTCGGCAAATCGAAGCCGATTTCGGGATATTCGTGTATTTCGTGTCTCAGCGAAAGTATATATTCTTTATCTGCATACATTATAAATCCCCCTTTATAGCTCAATATTCGCCAGCGGCATATGCTGCTGGCAGCCGTAGATGTCGTTATCTTCCAAGCTGCCGCTGATATTCTTTCTCGGGAAGGTTATCTTGATGGAATTTACAACACCGTACGAAATAATATCGATTTTCTCTTCGCGAACATCATAAACCTTGGAAATATCAGACTTTTCAAGTCTTTCCCCCACATATTCCATATCTTCTTTGGTATTAAAAATGAGGTCAAAGGTGATAAAAAGCGGTCCTGCATTTTTACTTCTTAAAACTTTTGTATATTCAATCAGCTTCTTCATTTTAAACCACCTCCGTTAAAATTTCTGCCGTCTCCAGAAGCGAATCCACCTTTGCAAGATGAAATACCGAAAACTCATACACTTCGCCAACATGAATGTCGGACGGCGAAAACGGAAAGGCAAGATTGCCTGCCGTGGACTTTCTGCCCGCATAGTCGCAGTGCAGCATCCGGCTTCTTGCAAGCGCACAAACCATATCGGCAATTTCCTGCGTTTTTCCGACAACATCAATGATGATGCCTAAAGAAGAATCCTTGCCGCCGCTACATTTAAAATGCACCGTGTAGCTGTTTGCCGGCAATGTGTTTTTCGTATTTTCCCGAACAAAGCCGGTAACTGTATTTATAATTTCATCTATATGCGCGATGGTGTCCGGATCATAGACTGTCGCAGGACAAATGGTTCTGTAGCCTGCACATCTGACGCCTTCAAGCTTTAAGGTCTTTTCCTCTGCTTCCTTAAATACAGAGCCGCTGACTCTGACGGTGCGTTCATCCACCTGCTCAAATTTTGAATTGGTCAGGTCGCAAACGCCGTCCGGCTCGTAAATCAGATACGGGTTTGACTGCTCATACAGCGTGTGCGCCGCAACTCTGTCCACAGTACATTTCCGAATTGGATTTGCCGGGCGAAGCTCAAAGCAATCGTCATACATATAGCCCTGCATCACATCCGCCGCCGCAACCGGCTCGGAGCACATCGCGCCGCATTCCATAATCTTTGCCATATGAAACGCAAGTCCTTCGTTGTAGCCTTCAAAAACGCACGGCGCCGCATAGATTGCCGTATCGCAGGCGCGACCGCAAATAATGACATCTGCCTTCTGTTTCAAAAGCTCTATAATCGGTGCAATGCCAATCTGGCTGACAATTCTTGTGCTTTCCTCAATTGCCGCCTCGTCTGCCGGCATTTCATCGCTCATATTCAAAAGCTTACCGCTTTCAAATTTCTCTGAAACATATGCCTTGGAAACATCGCTTAAAACGGTGCCGAGATTGAACGATAAATTTTGCTCAGCAGCAATTTCAAGCAAAATTTCTTTCAGCCACGCCACATGCGCGCTGCTGCCCGCGCCGCCTGCCGTACCGATGATAAACGGCGCTTTATGCTCTAATGCCTTTGGCAGCGCCAGTGCCAGATCCCGCTTTACTGCGCCTCTGTCCGTAAATGATTTTCCGCTGCCGAGATAGTACGGCCCCGGATCGGTCGAACCGGCATCCACGCCAAGATAATCTACCTTTTCCGAAAAGGCAATGTTCAGTGCTTCTTCGCTGTAGCCATACCCCAAAAGTCCGTTTAATGCTACAATTTTCATAATACCACCCCTTTTTTCTCATTTTATCATATTCAAGTGCAAATATATTGCATTTTGTATTGTTTATATTGCATTTTCATCCTATATTTGCTACAATACTGTTGAGGTGACAGAGGATGGATGTTAAAAATTTTGTGCTTTCCTATTACAGAAATTCAATGGAAAACTTTCATATTCAGAAGCTTGAAAAGCCGACGGAAGCCAAAAAGCCGCACACCCACGAATATTTCCAGATTTATTATATTTCCAAGGGCAGCCTGACGCATCATATCGAGGACAAATCCTCCGAATTAAGGCAGGGAGATATGTTTATCATTCCGCCCAAAATGATGCATTATATATCGCCGGCGCCGGATACGGTATTCTATGCCTTTTCCTTTATGCCCGATTTTTTTAACGAAACAAACACAAACACCAAACTCGTCACGCTCTTTCTTCGAAACCTGCGTGCAAGCCAAAGCATTTTGCCGAAGGTTTCGATTGATGCAAAGGATATACGCTACATTGAGTCTGTTTTGGAAAGAATGCTCGAGGAATTTAATCGCAAGGACTTCGGCTTCAGCGAGCTGATCTACGCATACGCGGTTTTGCTGGTTGCAGTTTTGGCACGCAATTATTTCAAGCAAAACACACCGCCGGAATATTTCGATAACGGCAAGCAATTCGTCTTACACTGCGTTGAATACATCGAAAGCAATTTTGCCGACCAGATCACGCTCGATGAAATGTCAAAGCGCTCGGCAATGTCCAAAAACAGCTTTTGTGCGCTTTTTTATAAACTTACGGGGCACACCTTTCATCAATATCTGAATTTCTGCCGTATTAAAAAAGCGACGGAATATATAAAAGAAGGCTACAAAATCACGGCAATCTACGGCTTGTGCGGCTACAGCGATTTTTCAACCTTCTACCGCAATTTCAAAAAAATAACCGGTCTTTCCCCGAATGCATATAAAAAAACAGTTTGAAGCGTGCTTCAAACTGTTTTTTTAATAACTTTTCAATTTTTTAATATACCGAAAGGTCGCCTTTTCGCCGTGCTCGCGAAGCATCACAAGCAGGGTTTCAATCAAATCATAGGTTTCCTTATGCATACTGCTGACAATCTTTTCGCGTCTGAAATACTCGAGCGGATACGCATCTGTATAATTTTTACCCTGATAAATCTTGCTTGCCGCCACGCGGTCGCAAAACATTTCCTTCACATAGCAAAGCGGCATCTTCACCGGTGCATACTGCTTTGTTTCGGGATTGACATCCGTCCAATACTCAAAATGGTGCTTGTTTCTGCCCTTATGGTGCATCCAGCCTAAGGAATACCCCTTTGCCATACGCTCACCGTGCAGCGGACTTCTGTCGCCGTAATAATACTTTGCGCTGACAAAAAACTCCGCCGGCGAATATTTCGATAAATCGTGCAAAAGCCCCTGCCGGAAGATGCCCGCCTGAAAGCAGTGCGCAATCACCTTATGCCGATGCTTTGTAATTGTGTAAAAATGCTTGAACGGCTTCATCGGTTGTTCCCCCATTTCTTCCTACTTATTATAGAACAAACAAGAAGCTTTGTAAAGCAGAAAAACACAAGTCCTACTCTGTTTTCACTTATGCCTCTGCAAATAACTCATCTGTAAAATACGCATTGGTGTATGCCATTTTTCCGTTCGCGTCGCAAATGGTAACGCGGACGTACATATCTGTCGGCAAAATTTCAAGCTCCGCCGTATTAAGAACGCCGCCCTCTTCTGCTACAAACTTCTTCGAACGTCTTACGCCCATATTGAAGCGAATGTGCTTTACGTCGGAGCAATCGATATGCAGGACGCCGTCTTCAAACCAGAGGTTGTGAATTTCCGGGCCCTGGGATGCATAGAAATCGCCGTTCACCATCGCGTTGGTGATGGTTTTATATTCGAGCTTCTCCGCTTTAATCATCGTAAAGCCGCCGAAAAGCGCTTCCTTCGTATGCGTATCATCCGTAGCGACGCAATAGATTCTCTTACCGGAGCGCAGAATCTCGTCGTACGCTTTTTCGTTGTACTCAAAATAGCCGAGGACTTCACACTCTGTGTTATAGACCTCCATTGCGTTCATATATTCATACCCGCAGTATTCCGAGCAGCCCTCTCTCGACCACGTCGGATGGTTGTAGGTTACGAAGAAGCCGTTCTCGCGCGCTGTCTTCATAACATCGTTCACGCCATCTGCGCCATACACTCTCTCATAATCCGGCTCATCCGGATTGTAATTTACCAGCGGCACCTTCGGCGCCAATCTTTTCGTAAGATACTTTTCACGATGAAAGCATACCGGGGTTGTTTTATCCGGGTCTAATGCAATCAGGCACATATGGCAAACCTTCGAAACCGACGTTCTCGGATAATGCTCGCTGACTTCCATTTCATAGGCATTGAGCGGCACGAAATTTTCGTCGGCAAGGTCCGGGTGCGTAATCAGCAGCTCGTGATCCGTAAAAGCCACAACCGAATAGCCCGCGGACATATAAGCTTCCTTAATTTCCTCCGGCGACATTCTGCCGTCCGAAACCGTTGTATGACAATGTAAATTCGCCTTATAAAACTGTCCTTTTTCCGGTAACAAATATTTTTTCATAATTTATACTTCCTTTCGTATATTACAACAATTCCATCCAGCTCTGTGTGATGGCATCATCCATCCCCGGTTTTTCTTCGAAGACTTTGTTTTTATCCTCCAGCTTTACAAATTCTGCATAGTATCGCTCGCCAAATGCATATAGCGATTTTGAATCAAAATGCAGTAAATCTCCCTTATCCGTCAGCCCTTCTGCGCTGACAAAGCCGATTTTAGCATCCTTTTCGGCAAGGGACTGCAGTGCCGCATTGACAAACGGGGAATTATTTTTCAAATTCGTATTTTCCTCTCTGTCCTTTAAAAACGCACCGAGACCGCCCACCAAAAACGGCACATCTTGCAAATTCAGTCTTTCGCGGAAAGCCTTGAAAATGGCGGTCAGCTTCTTTTCATAGTGCGGATAGCGCTCCGGTGCACAATCTCCCTCACCCTGGTGCCAAAGCACTGCCACAATTGTAGACGTGCGGCTTGCTAATTCTGCCATATAGCAGGCGTGGTCAAACAAAAGACCACCCGGGCACCACTGATCTAAGCATGTGCCGCCGTCGGGGCAAGGAATAATACCAACCTTCACACCGTGATCCTTTTCATACAAATCTGCAAAGGTTTCAACTAAACATACGCCCGCGGTTACACGGTCGGGGTTGACCGGAATGTACTTCGGGCGCCAGCGACCGTTGCGCATTACATATACATTATCATTCACAATCGGCTCAATTTCTTCCGCTCTGCCGCGACCTGCCATATTTGATTGTCCTATGATTAAAATCGAATGTATCATGCTACTATCTCCTCTTCAATCTTTTTTCTCTGCTTATGTGCTGTAGAAATAACAAACTGCATCACAATCGTTGCAACCGCCATTAAACCGCAGCCGATGTAGATGGCTACATTGTAATTGCCTAAAAGGTCATAGCAAAGATTCATCAGCGGTGCGCCGACTGCATAGCCGGCCGTATTGACCGAGGAAATGATCCCCAGAATTTTCGCATACGACTTTTCACCGAACAAATCCGCCGTATAAATCGGCAGCATAATTGTTTCGAGCGGCAAGGCAAGCGAAGAAAAGATTCCGTAAATCATTGCAAGCACCTTGCCCGTCGGCGAATTCGTTACATTTGCAAGCATAAACATTACGATGATTGCCGTAATAAAGCACATATTCGAGGTCACGCGCAGTCCCTTTTTATCATAAACAAAGCCGACTGCGAACTTAAATACCGTGAGCGCAATCGAATGCATACTCAGCACAGTTGCAATATAGCCGGCATCTAGACCGGTGTCCTTCATCAGCGCCTTCGAGATGCCGGTAATGCCCTGCAACAACAAGCCCGTAATAAAAATACATACGAGCGCCGCATAGAAATAGGTTTTCTTTGCGGCTGCCGAAAATTCAATACCGGCCCAACTTTGACCGCGCTTCGCTTTTTTCTGCGTGCTTACCGGTGCACTATTGTCCTCTTTCGGCTTATCCTTCATAAAAATTGCAACCAAAACGCCGACAACAAGCAAAATCACCATAATCAGGCGATACGCATCACGGTAGCCGAAGGTGTGCGCCTCAATCATCGGCGATACAATCTGAATGGCAAGCGCCGCACCGAGTCCGTTTGAAGCGAGCACCGCACCCATCACCGTACCGCGGTTTTCCTTAAACCAGTTACCGATGACCACGCCGACCATCGTTGTCGTCGTCCACGCCATACCGAGACCCAAAAAAACACCGCCTGCGTAGAACACAAAGACATTTTCGCCTATGGAATATAAAAACATAGATATAATCAGGCTTACGAATCCGGCGCACATCAGCTTCTTTGCACCGAAACGCGCAAAGAGTGTGCCGAAAAACAGATTTACAATCGATGTTGTAATAAATCTGCAGCTGTCGTTAATCGAAAATGCACTTCTGGAAATGCCGAGCGCATTCGTGATTGCATCCAGATACAGGCTCTTACTCGAGCTGCAGAAGCCGAGCGCCGTAAGCACAGCAAGAAACGAAACCGCCGCAACCACCCATTTGTAATCCAATTTTTTTCTTTCCATCTTTTTCCCACCTATTCAAACTTCTCTGCATATATAAATAGCGGCACAGACTGTGCCGCTATTTATATTATAGTATTTTTTTACATTTGTACATAGAAGAGTCGAAACAATATGGATTTTTCAAAACACTTTTTTCTTATGCAAAAAGCTTGTTAATCTCCGTAATTGTTTCTCTCGTGAGCAGGTCGCCACCCTCATGACCTACCGTACCGCTGGAAATATAAGCACTGTAGTGCCCTGCCTTTTCCGCCTTTTCCGTCGGCAGATAGCCGCGGTTTGTGCCGCAGCAGAGCTGCACGATAAAGGTCTGCTCCGCGTAGCTTCTTGCCTTGATGCGGTTGCCGTAGTCTAAAAACAGCTCAAACGGATTTGTCGCAAAGGCTACATTTCCGAAGCGGACAACATGGTACTCAATCGGTATAACCTCCATTGTCTGCTGCTCACGGAAGCGCTTGATTAAGCCGGCGTGTACATACATACGCGCGTTATCCTCAAAGTTAAAGACTTCCTTGTCCTTGTTTTTCTCCACATAATACTCAATTTCGCGCACAGCATTCTCGTATTCCGCCATTGTTGCCTTGCGCAGCGGCAAATCCAAATCAATCACCTTATGTACGAATACTGCATCGTCCTGCAATTCTTCAATTTCCTCGTATACGGAAATGATTTCGTTTGCAATGCGCTTACCTGCCTTATTGCAGCCGGAAATATCGTACATAGACGGGTCCGCCTTGCGCTTAAGCAGATTCGGGCGCTTTACATTCGGGTCATCAATCGGCGTTTCCGGGTCAACCCAGCGCACCAAATCTCTCGGGCACTGGTCGCCCGCTGCGCCGCAGAGACCTAAAAGATAAATGTCCTTGCCGAGCTTTTCGCGCAAAATTGCCTTCGCTCTGCCCCAGTAATCGGCAGAAATAAAGCTTCTCTGCTCTAAAATCTGTGCAGGACAAGCAATGTTTGCCACAACGCCCGTCAGCTTTTTATTTTTATCAAAGGTATAAATCAGCTCAATGCCGGAATCGTTGCCGCCCTCAAGAGCGACAAAGTTTGCCGTGTTGGTATCGCCCCACATCTGCGCCGAGCCGTCATCGTAGCTGACGCGGCGGCACATACCGACTGCGGCTCTGCCGAATTCGTTGGTAAACAGCGCCTCTGCGCGGCTTTCCCACGCGCGCTTTGCCGCAAGTGCGACCTTATCCGTCGCAAGCTCTAATGCCTCCTGTGGTGTGATTGCGCTATCGTCTGCCGTAACCTAAGTCGGATCGTAGCCATGT
>JAZSGM010000105.1:0-1914 GCA_045532715.1 Clostridia bacterium | reverse complement strand
GCCTCGGCAGCGAAGCTGTCGTTTGCGTGGTTGATGAGCGCGCCGGCCTCATCAATGAACAGTACACCGCCGGACGCATTTTTGAAAAGCTCTGCCATTTGGGGCGAGGTGTGGCCCAGATACTTTCCGACAAGCTGTTCTCTGCCGGCTTCCACAAAAGCGCCGCTGCCCGCGCCGCATTCCTGCAGTGCCTGCGCGAGCAGGCGGGCGGTTACGCTTTTGCAGGTGCCGGGGGCACCGCTGAAGGCCAGATTGCGGAACCGGGTAGTGTCAGCAAGTCCTGCACGGGTGCGCTTCGCAGAAAGTACGGCATCGGCGGTTAGCTGCCGAACGGCTGTTTTGACATTCTCAAGACCTACAAGAGACTGAAGTTTTTCGAATGCCGTGGTCGTGGTCTCCAGCTCATCTGCGTAGATAAAGTGCTGGGTTTCAAAAATCGTTTTGGCGCCGTGTTTTCGAGCGGCATACTTAACCAGCCGAACAAAATCATACGAGCAAAACCGGTTGCCGCGCATTTTCTGTAAATGCGCAAGCACAACGGGGAAGTCAAGCTGAGCAGAAAGCAGAAGCTTGTGCTGCTGGCAGATGAAGCGAAACACAGACTCTTGATACTCTGGGGAAGGGGTATCTAACTTGCAGATTTGGAACTCCTGCTCAAAGCAAAGCCGCTGAAGTGCGTCGCGGTTGTATTGGTTGCGCTGCAAGGAGATGAAAATGGCATCATTCTCACAGGTACCGAGATAATCCAAAAACTCTTCGGATAATACAGCGTCGCCAGAGCTTGAAAAGAACAGATTGGGGCTTTGCGCGTAAAGAGAAAATAAGGTCGCAGTCTGAAAGGGCTGTGCCTGCATGACAGGAATATTGGATTCTGCCTCGTGGGGCGAAAAAAGCTCCGGTGTTGCCAGTAGGAGCGTGTCTGTCTGATCCACCGCACTGTCGTTTGCGTGCCGCTGAATAACCGGCCCAACTATTTCGTCCAGTTCGTCCCAATCGTGGCTGTTCTGTGCGGTGGTATTTTTTCGCAGTGCGGCCAGATAGGCGGCCGCTTGCCGCGAGACATCTGTGCTGTCCGAAAGAAACAGCAGTCGCAGCGGCTTTTTGCGCAACGACTTTGCGAAGGGAAGAATAGCAGAAAAATGCGGGGTATGCTGAATGGCTTCTTTCAGTTCGGCTGGAGATTCCTGCGGAAGCTTGCATAAAGAAGCGGTAGTGCCGTTTGCAAGAAAAACCGTTTCCGGCTCAACCGGGAGACAAAGCATTGCAGACTGTGGTGCGGCTGTGTCGTGTGTAAGATACTGTGCGTGCATTTCCACCTGATTCACCTCATTACTTACTGGGGTTTCTTTTCCATGTATAAGAGTACTCTTCTGTGCGGTTCTTATCGTTAAAGTACTGGTCAAGTATTCTCTTTGCTTTGAGAATCCTTATTTCCACATCCTCCGGTACAGGAGCGGACATCTCGATACAATATTCGGCGTACGAAGAATCCTGCATGTATTGGTTCCACTCTTCTTCTGTGAAACATGGTATTGGGGGCAATATACAAAAATAATCAAGCAATTCAAGCCGATCATACCGCCAGTGTTTATACGCGCGCAAATTCCGGGATTCGAATTCAGAACGAGTAAAATTCAGACATGCTTGTTTCTTGCGTTTCAAAGCAATAATTCCTCCGGACTGTGTGTTTGTATTTGGATGATAGCACGCGTAAATCACCAAATTTAATGAGCAGAGGCATTGTTCCGCAATGCAGTCAAATTGCGCGCAGATTGATTCCACTGCAAAAATCTTACCAAACAAATAGCACCAAAATTAACGAGCAAAGTTCTATTTGCTCGTTAATTTTGGTGCTGTCTTTGTGCTAACCTTACGCGTAAAGAGGTGAAAAATATGAATGTTCAATCCACGGGG
>JAZSGM010000142.1:0-17455 GCA_045532715.1 Clostridia bacterium | reverse complement strand
CGCTATAGCGAGAGCGTAGAGCCGTCGGATCAGGGTGCAGTTTTGAAATAAAAAGGGGGGTTGAAATATGAATAAGATTTTTATTGAGGTTTTTGAAGGCATGAGCCGCGAGGAGCAGCTGAATATGGCAAAGGAAATTGGCTACGAGGGGTATTTCAGCAATCCGGACTGTGCAAGTGATACGAAAGAGCTTGCAGAATACCGAAAGCAGGGGGATGCGCTTGGTCTTACATTTGAAACGATCCATGGCACCATTCCGGGCTGCTCGGACATCTGGTTTGAGGGCAAGGCGGGCGATGACTATATTGAGGTGCTGTTGCGCGAAATCGACAACTGCGTTACCTTTGGTGTGCCGATTTTAATCATACATGTACAGACGGATATGCGTAAGGGTACGAAGTTCGAGCTCGGTGCAAAGCGCTATGAGCCGGTGATTGCAAAGGCGAAGGAGAAAGGCATCAAAATTGCGATTGAAAATGCAGACGATGAGGAGTATCTTTACAAGATGCTTGAATATTTTGATGAGCCGCACGTGGGATTCTGCTATGACAGTGGTCACGAGTCAAGCGTGACGCAGGGCGCGCATTATCTGCCGAGGGTTGGTAATCGCTTGTTTTGTACGCATCTGCACGACAACGACGGCACAAAGGACCAGCACAAGCTGCCGTTTGACGGTATTATTGATTTTGAGCAGATGGCAAAGGATTTTAAAGACATCGGGTGGAAGGGAAATCTGACCTTTGAGCTGCGTTATGATGAAGCCTATGCGCAAAAATACACAAAACGCGAGTTCCTGGAGGAATGCTATAAGCGCGCATTAAAGCTTCGGGATATGATTCATGCATAAATAATTAAGGGCTACAGTCAAGAAATTGACTGTAGCCCTGCTTTTTGATTGTTGGTGCAAAGAGTTATATGAAGTTGGGCACCATCTGTTATTCCGGATTACTTCAGTATGCCTGCGGCGCTGTCTTCATCGAGATAAAGGATGAAATCCTTATGTTCTTTCAGAAGCGTAGCGGGAATCATATTTGTTGTTGCTTTTGCCTTGACTGTGTTTTCGACAGCCTCTGCCTTTACTGCATAGGGAACGCAGGATACGATTCTTTCGCACTGCATAATCTGGTGGGTTGTCATAGACACTGCCTGCTTCGGCACATCATTTATTGTAGAAAACCAGCCCTCGCCCAGCTGCTGTTGCTTGCAGCGCTCGTCGAGATTAACGATGATGTATGCTTCCTTGGTTTCAAAGTCAGCCGGAGGGTCATTGAATGCAATGTGCCCGTTTTCGCCGATGCCGATAAGACCGATGTCAATGGGTGACTTTCTGATTTCTTCGGTAAGCTTTGCGATGCATTCCTTTGTGCCATCTACAAAGTGTACGGCCTTCAGTGTGCCGACCTGATTCACAAATCTTTCCTGCAGATACTTTCTGAAGCTTGCACCATGTGTAATAGGCAGGTCAACATATTCATCTAAGTGAAACATTTCAACGTAGTTCCACTGGATGCCGGGCTCTTTGACAAGCGCCTTGATTGTATCAAATTGTGATGCACCTGTTGAAAGCACGATTCTTGCGCTTCCTTTTTCTGCGATGCAGTGCTTAAGCACTTCTGCCACGTGCTTCGCGGCGCTCTTGCCGAGTTCTTCGCTGTTTTTGCAAATTCTGATTTCCATTTTGTTCAACCTTTCTTTATTCAAGCGTTTTTCCTTTTATAGTTCCTTTTTATCTGAATATCATTGTAAAAGAATGCGGGGGTAAAAGCACCTCAATTCAGAAGATCGTCATAAAATTCACTGAGCTTAACCTGGCGACCTTCCTGCATGGAAATATTTGCTGCCATACCGATGCCAATCGACATCAGCCCTGCGCGGGTGTCAGCCATCTGGTGCAGCGGATCGGGGAGATGCTTATTTCGAAACAGCCTTTCGCGAATCTGGTCATCTGCACCGCCGTGTCCCTGTGCTGTTTCGGCGGGAATTTCTATATGGATTTCCTCGCCGTTGTAGTTAATGATTTTAACGTTTGTTTCGGATTGGATGTCATATCCCATACCGGTAAGGTCTTTTGTGGAAATTTCAATTCTGCCCTTTGTACCGCTCATACATAGTCGAAGCCCTTCATAGGGGGAATGTGCCGTGAGCGTATAGGACATGACTGCACCGCCGGAATATTGCACATTAAGGCTTATACTGTCCTCAATGTCAATCACATCGGAGAACACGCACCGATCGCGGATATAGCCGTCCTCGTCCTCGCAGTCCAGAAAAAGCTTCTTTACCATCGCATCCTGCCTTATATCAAAATAGTATTTACAACTCTTCTTTTCAGGGCAGTTGAGACATCTGTCTGCCGGAGGCTTTTTTATATCACCATAGAAGCGGCGTGTGCCGAAAGCATTTACCGCAATGGGGTCCTGCTCCAGATACCAGTTTGCAAGGTCAAAGTGATGCGTGGATTTATGTACAAGAAGCGAGCCGGAATTTTCTCTTATACTGTGCCAGCGGTGAAAATAATCTGCGCCGTGGCTTGTGTCGAGAAGCCACTCGTAGTGGATGCTGTGGATTTCGCCGATTGTGCCCTCCGCAATCATTTCTTTGATTCTTTTGAAAAAAGGATGGAAACGCAGGTTGAAGGTAACAGTGACGTCCTGTCCGGGTTCTTTTTGTGCTTTTCTTATGGAAAGCGCCTGTTTAAAGGTGGTTGTCAGCGGCTTTTCGACAATGACATCACAGCCCGCTTTCATCGCCTTTATGGCATAGTAGTCGTGCGCGCAATCCTTCGTTGTAATGATAACGACATCCGGCTTTACACTCTCGAGCATTTGATCAAAGTCGTTATATACGGGAATTTCTTTTCCTGCAAATTCGCTTAAAAGCTTTGCTCTTTTGGGATTGATATCATACACACCGCAAAGCACGCCGCAATCTGCGTACGCCTGCACCAGCGGCACTGCATATGCATATGTTCCCCTGGTTCCACAACCCACCTGAACATACTTTTTCATTTCAGCAACTCCTTATTTGTGTTTGACAGGTTTATTATATTGTGATATGATTTGTTTGTAAAGTGAAAAAATTGTGTTTTGTTGTACGAAATTGCAATAAATGCTTGTTTTTAAAGTGTGTATTTTAGCGGGATGATGACTTAATCAGGACTATATTGCATTTGACAAGACGAAATTGGAGGAGTTGCCCTTTGGATAGCAGGTTTATTTCCTTGAAAGAGCTTACTATAATGCCCGAAGCGCTTTATCTTTATGTGCCCCCGATTGTGTGGAAAGGCGATGCTGTCGGTCATATAGGTGAGTACGATGTTTTTTTCTGGGTGCTTGAAGGCGAGTGCTTTTTGCGCATAGATGCGCAGAGCTATATCATTCGTCCCGGACAGCTTGCATATCTTCCCAAAGGGAAAATGCGGGCGTACACCCACACCTCCGAGCGTTTTTCTATGTATGAAATGGCATTTTCTGCCACAGCCGGCGGGAAAAGCCTTATGGAAATTCTAAAGCTGACTGAGGAAAATTTCGTGGTGGATATTCCTGATAAATCCGATATGAGTAAGCTTTTTGAAAGCTCTCACCGCAAGGAAATGTTCAAAAACCCTCTTTATGATGTTGCTTTGTGCGCTAACATTGCCAATGTAATACGCATTTATGCGGCAGAAAGAGAAAAGCTTCAATCGGCTGAAAGCCTTGCCTTTAAGCCGGTGCTTGAACATATGGCGGAAAACATAGGCGTAGCATTAAAGACGGAGACGCTTGCTTCGCTTGTGTTTATGCAGCCGACTTACTTTATAAAAAAATTCCATAAACTATACGGGATACCGCCAATGGCGTATTTCAACAGAATGAAAATATATAAGGCGATGGGGCTTCTTGCAGGGACGGATATGAGCATTGAGGCGATAGCCAAAGCCATCGGTATTACGGATACCGCATATTTTACCCGCCTTTTTAAAAAGCACTGCAACGTTACCCCGACAAAGTACCGTGCGGAATTCAGGTAGAGAGCAAAGATTATGTAAAAATGAAAAGCGAGGACGATTGCTGTTTCAATCGTCCTCGCTTTTGCCTTTTATTGCTCCGGATAGCTTTGTGATAAACTCTTTTTATACTGTTTTGGGGTCATACCGGTCTCTTTTTTGAATACATAGTTAAAATAGGATTGTGAGCCAAAGCCACAACGGTGGGCAACATCGGAAATATTTTCACAGGAAACGAGCAGCTTTTTTGCGCGCTCCATACGCTTGGAAAGAATATGCTGATGCGTGGTGACACCTGTGGCGGACTTAAACAGATTGTGAAAATAAATCTTCGTCAGATGTACATGTGCCGCAATATCACCAAGCTCAATGTTTTCTAAATAGTGCGTATTTATATAGTCAATGGCTTCTTCAATCACGCGTTCGTTTGCGCTGCTGAGATGGACATTCTTTTGCAGATGCTCCGTTTCGCGTACAAGAAGCGATAACAATTCGAAAAGCTTTGCGTGACAGTACAGCGTGTTTTGCACCGAAGGTGTCTGATGTGCATAGATAATTGCCGTGAAAATTTCTTCGTATTTTTTGCGCTGTGCGGGACGAAAAAAGTCCGGCAGCTTGTTTAGAATGCTTTTGGTGTAGCTGTCGCGCACAATCAGATGGATGAAATAGGCGCGAATCGGCAGGCGTGAATGTCGGGTTTGCCCCGGCTTTGCGCATAGCACCAGACTGGAATCGAGCGGTTGGACAGTGTGGTTGATGTAACTGATGCCGGTTTCGTCGATCGGCAGCTCGAATTCGTAGATAGACACCTTACGGTTTTTGGTTTCCGCTACATTGCCGAAGCTCAGACGGCTGTCAAACACGCCGCAGCTGACCAATTCGGGGATTTCTACAATCTTGTTGTCCATCCTCTACACCTCCAAAACAGTAATATTTCTAAAAAACAGAATAACATTCTATATAGAAATTGTCAAGAGAACGTGTTAAAATAAAAACATAAGGGAGGGTTTAGTATGAAAGTAACGGACATTAAAACATTTGTTGTGGATTGCTTCCGTACCAATTGGGTGTTTGTAAAGGTCTACACGGATGAGGGCGTAACCGGTGTCGGCGAAGCAACGCTGGAGTATAAGGAAAAGGCGCTTCTGGGTGCAGTAGAGCATATCAAGGAATACTTGGTAGGAAAAAATCCGCTGGATATTGAGCAGCATTGGCACTCCATTTACCGCGATGCGTATTGGCGCGGCGGCGCGGTACTGATGAGCGCGCTTTCCGCAGTGGAAATGGCATTGTGGGATATTTTAGGTAAGCATTTGGGTGTACCGGTGTATCAGCTTTTGGGCGGCAAGGTGCGCGACAGCATCCGCATTTATGTCAACGGCTGGTTTGCGGGTGCAAAGGAGCCGGAGGAATTCGGCGCGAAGGCAAAAGAGGCTGTAAAGCGCGGCGTAACTGCAATGAAGTGGGATCCGTTCGGTAAGAATTATCTTGAGATTTCCAATAAGGAATTAGATAAAGCACTGCGCAATGTGGCAGCTGTGCGCGAAGCGGTCGGCGATGAGGTTGATCTTTTGATTGAAGGTCACGGCAGATTCAATATTGCAACAGGCATCAAAATCGCAAAGGAATTGGAGCAGTTTAAGCCGATGTGGTTTGAAGAGCCGGTTCCACCGGATAATTTAGATGCATTAAAGGCTGTACGCGACAAGTCGCCGGTGGCAATTTCTGCAGGCGAAAGGCTGTATACACGCTGGGATTATAAGCGTATGTTTGATTTAATGGCAGCAGACTATATTCAGCCGGATATCTCGCACGCCGGTGGTATTATGGAATTAAAGAAGATTGCGGCGGAGGCAGAGTGCAGATATGTATCTTTTGCACCGCACAATCCGTCCGGTCCGGTTGCCAATGCGGCAAGCCTGCAGTTGGCGGCATCCTGCCCGAATTTCAGCATTTTGGAGATTATGTACTCCGATGTGGAATGGCGTAAGGATGTTACAAATGAGAGCCTGACCTATAAAGACGGTGAGCTGCTGATTCCGGATAAGCCGGGTCTGGGCATCGAAATTGACGAAGAAGCTTGCCTTGCGCATCCGTATCAGGTACATACACTGCGTCATTATACCGGTGCTTTGACCGATATCAGGCCGGCGAAGACTGAGTTTTATTTCTAAAACGGGGTGATGAGATGAAGAAAACAGCATTGATTACAGGTGCCTGCATCAATACAGGCGTTGCAATTGTAGAAAAATTTGCAAGTGAAGGCTATGATGTAGTATTTACCGGCAGAAACGCAGAAAAGGTAGAGGCGGCACAAAAGAGCTATCAGGCAAAATTCCCGGATACGAAAATTCTGGGCTATGCCATAGATTCGCTTTTAGATGAAAGAACTGTGGACGAGCAGGCTGTCATTGATTTGTTTGCCGATTTGGACGCAAAGGATATTTTTATTGAGACACTTGTGTGCAATGCGGCAGACCAGGGGCTCGGTATGAAGATTTTTGAAAATCCGCTGACGGATTTTATGCGTGTGCTCAACACAAATGTTGTATGGAACTATTGCCTTTCCGAACATGCAGCAAAGCGTATGAAGGAAAACGGCGGCGGTAACATCGTGTTTGTCAATTCCAACACGGCATACCGTGTAATTCCGGACAGAATTGCATATTCGACCTCTAAGGGCGGTCAGCTCGGGATGATGCGCGCACTTGCATTTGATCTGGGTCCGTATAATATTCGCGTCAATGCCGTGCTTCCGGGTATGATTCGCACGGATCGCTGGGAGAAAAATCCGGACTTTTACAAGGACGTACCTTCGCGCTATACGCCGCTTGGCGATGTCGCAGACGGTGAGGATGTTGCTGACGCCGTGTTCTATTTTGCAGCGCATGCAAGAAATACAACGGGCGCAGAACTGGTTGTGGATGGCGGAAATACCATTCAGCTGTACCCGATTATACCGAAAGAATAAAATGCACAACACCCTGCTGTTCACGATGAACTGCAGGGTGTTTTTGTTATTGAAAGCTTTGTTTTATGTATGCAGCAACGTTTTCAGAATTGGCAATATATACACATTCAGCAACATCGGAAACGGTGCGTATATCCTCTGCAAGTGCGGGCTGCATGGCATTATCCAGCACAATCAGCTCGTAGCTTCCGTCCGGGTTTTGCTCATAGAGCAGGTTTAAAAGGTTGGCGATACCGGCGCGGCAGTTTGCGCCAAGTGCTTCCGCCGGAATCAGCACGGTCATTTTCTCGGGCAGCGTATTTCGAAACATAAAATAACGTGCGAGGTCACAGAGCAGCAGCATGCAACCGGCAATGGCAAAAAACCAGATGACCGCTTCGATAAAAAGATTACCGTTCATATTCATCACTCCTTGCTAACAGTTTATGTAAAAAGGGGCGGTTTCGTGCCTTGCAAATGTGTCGGGATTGTGATAAAATAAATATAATATATCGGGAAAGGAGACCGGAGGATGGGGCGCAGAAAAATATGGACACGCATTACGGGCGGTTATGTGTGTATTGGTGTGTTTTTTCTTTTGGTATTGCTGTTTACATTGGCGATTCTGATAAATACTTATGTGAATTATCGAGAAAACAGCGAGCTGCAGATGCGGTTGACACATATTTCCAAGAGTATTGATATTCAAATCAGCACTGCGCAAGAGGTTGCAAATGCGCTGTATTGGGATGATGAGATCCGTATGCTGGCAATCAATGGGGCTGAAAATGCAGATACAGAAGCGGTGCGCCGCATTATCAGGTTACGTACGGACAGCATCAGTTCACGAAATATGGAGATGTATGTTTCTACACTTGAGCATTCACTGGACAGCGTGATTGGTGCAGAACGGGTTTCCAGTGCACTCAGTTTTTTGAAAACGGAGGGCTTTGGTTCTACCTCGACATTGAGTATTGCAAATTATTTTACTGTGAATTCGACAGATACATATTTCAGGCTGATGGAGGAGAGCAGTACCGGTGCTTTGGGCAGCCGTTTGGCGATTGTAGAACGAAAATTGTATAATACAGTGCCGATTTACTTTTTCACTTTTGTGGATTTGAACAGCTTTGTATATTCTGAAATCATGCAGGATACGGTTATGGTATTGGCCGACAATCTGATTTTGGCAAGCAGCAATTATGCCTTGGGTGCGCCACGCAAAGGGGTATATACGCTATTAGAACGATTCGGCGGTTTTAATGCGATTTTAGACAAGCCGTACGATGAAGGAGATTATCGCTATGTTGTGGCACAGTCGGAGATTATGAGCTGGTATTATGTTTTGGCGACACCACTTCAATATTTTTCTGCATTGCGCATAAATCTGCTTTTGGTTTGTCTTGCCGGCCTTTTGGTGGCATTTGGTATCGCACTTCTTCTGATGATGCTTTTGCGCCGCTATGCATATGCGCCGCTTGCAAAGACGGTGGAGGCGTTGAGTGTACATACCAATGCGCGCTGTGATGCGGAGGATAAATATATTTGCGATACTGTTGATGCGTTATCTGCACGCACACGGGTGCTGCAGGCAGAAAATGAAGCATACGTACATCGTGAAAACATTGAAACACTGCGGTATATGCTGCGCGGTATTCTGCCGAATGAGGAGACACAGCGCCTTTTGGAGCAAAGCTTCTGCGCCGAAAAGGACGGACCGTACCGCGCGTGCGTGCTGGAGTTTTCGAAGTATGAGCAGCTGCGTGCAGCTTTTTCGGAGGAAATGATTTCCGAAATCCGTCGTCAGATTGTGGAGCTGATTATGCAGCAGGTGGGTGAGTGCGTTGTAGCCAGACCGATGGTTATGGATTACAAGAGCTTTGTTGTCATTGCTGCAGGTATGGAAATGCGTTTGCTGCGTGCAAAGCTTTTGAATGTCGTTGCAACGGTCAGCGGTAGCTTTGAAGCGGAGCTTGCGGGTGCGGTTGGCGATTTGTGTGAGCTTTTGTCAGACATTGGCACATCGTATGCATCGGCATTAAAAATTCTGGATACGCATTATAGCCTCGGCAGTCGAAATGCGATTGTGACCAGCGAGGATGTTGTTGTCAATATGGGTGGCAGCGGGTTGTATTTTCCGATTGATACAGAACGCGAGCTGATTGCAGAGGTTATCCGATGCCACGAAGATGAGGTTGCCGGCATCCTAACGCAGCTTTTGGACGAGAATTTTGAAAAACATGCCCTGACGAAGGAACGTCTCAATTCGTTTGCCTTTTCGATTGCTTCTACCGTCAACCGCATTGCGGATACTTTGGGAAAGAGCACGCAGGAGATTTTCGGTGAGGGGAACATTGTTTTCCTCGAATTGAAAATGTGTACCGATAAAATGGAAGTGCGCAGCAAGGTATATGGTATGTTCAATACACTCGTTGAATTTGTACAAAAGCAGACGCCGGATACGGAACGTGACATTTCGACACTGATGCTTGAATACATTCATGAGCATTATAATGAGGATATTTCGCTTTCAGATCTGAGTGCGGCATTTTCGCTGTCGCTAAGCTATACGAGTACGTTATTTAAGGAAGTAACAGGTGAAAACTTTAAAGATTATCTGAACCGCTACCGAATTAAACGTGCTTGTGATATTATACTGCAGGAGCCGGGAATTAAGAATACGGAGCTGGCAAAGCGCGTCGGCTGTAATACTGTAGCAACACTGCTGCGATTGTTTAATAAATACGAGGGGACGACGCCCGGACAGTACGGTAAAAAGGAATAAAACAGAAAGACGGAAACGCAAAGCTGCGTTTCCGTCTTTCTTGGTTGGGGGAAAAGGATTGACCCTTTTCGTTTCGCGCCGCGGGGTGGGGTTAGGACCTTTGGCGCTGCATCGAAAATGTATTTCGTGAGGTCATTTTCAGTATGGACGGTTCGGTTAGAAAATATACATACTTTACAAAATAAAAAAGAGGCGACGCCTCTTTTTTTATTTTGCTTGCATTTGTATTGTGATATCTATTTTGTTTTTACCTGTGATGATAAGCTTGTACAGCGTTTCCGTATGCCAGTTTTTAATGATTTTTGCATCCGTCAGCGGTATGGCTTCGATACTGTAGCTTATACCGGTCGGTAAAGTGATTTTTACGCCTTCAAGCGTAAGCGTGTTGTCATTAAGCTGTTGCGGTTGCTTTGCCATATAGTACTGCAATTGGATTTCGCCGTCTGCCTTGACGCTTTCGTGCAAAGACACGCTGTTTTCGGTTACAGTTATCTCGCGCATACAGCTGTGTACGGTTTCATCGCCGTACGCGCTTGCATATTCCACACATGCACCGCTTTCATCTGCCGTAAAGCGGTCTGCATGGTAGAGTGCGCCGACTTTTTGTGTACATCCGTTTACGATCGGCAGGTTGTGGTATTCAGATGCTGTCGGGAACACCTCATAGCGCTTGCTGCTGAATAAATCCTTGGTGTAGGTTGGTGCGCCGATGTCGATGAAGATTGGCTTGGCGTTATGCAGAATAATGCAATTGCCGACATCGTTGTGGTTGTGGCTTTCAGCGTTGTGTCCACCCTTGATGGTTGCGCAAAAATCACCCTTGCGCCATACGGCAAGCTGCAGATTCGGCAGGCAGTCAAAGCTTGATGCGTGATATTCGCTTTTCGCGGGCAGTTTTGTGCACACATTCTTAAGCGCGCGGTAGCCGTGACCGCGCTTGGAGTAGAACGGAAAGATTTGCTTTGTGTGCTGCGCTGCGAAGTCATAGAGCGCAGTATTGTTTGTTTTTGCGGCCATACGCAGTACATTGGGGATGCCGTCCGGGTAAAGTTCCGGATCGCCGTCTGCAAAGGTTGTATAGTAGTTACCGGTCATATGTACCTTGCGGATATAGTCGAACATATTGTATACAAGCGGATGAGAGAAAACATCTGCATTGCCGCCGGTCATTTCGGTCAAAAGCTCGAAAACATCAAAGAGCCCGCCGGCTGCCTCGCCCCAGTAGTGCGGACCTTCGTTACAGCCACCGTCCTCTGCGTAGCCGTCAATAAAGATGTCTAAAAGCTGCAAAGCTTTGTTTGTAATACGGTTTCTGTGCATTGTATCTGCAACAGTGCAGGCGCAGCAAAGCAAGATATTCGAGAGAATCCAAGGATTCCAGTTGTTCGGCTTCTTGCCGGTTTTGCCCATCCACCACATGTTTTCCATGCGCATGAACGGCGTGAGGACACGCGTGTTTATGGCATAGAGCATGCGGTCGGTAACGGTATAGGGAACCTTTTCGTCAATTTTATCTTTGAGGAAATAATATACAAGGGCTAAACTTGCTGCCGATTCCGCTGAAAACAAATCAATAAAGGTGTGTGTGCCGTCGTAGCAATACGGGAGTGGCATATATCCGGCGTCTGCTTCCAGCAGACTGGAGGCATTGTAGTTGTGTGCCGGAATAATCCAGGAGGTTTCCTCCAGCATCAGCCAAACAACGTCAATGATTTTATCTATATATCTGCTCTGGTTTTGTATGATTTCGCCCTGCAGGAGCACACGGAGCAGTTCACGTCTGCCAAAGTAAGCCGCTTCATATTCAGCGCGGTTGCCGTCCTCGACAAAGCGACGGTAAACGCTTGCATATAGCTGCGGAATTTCGGCTTGAAGCGCTTCGTCTGCGATTGTGATGATTTCTTTTCCGAGAGCGCTGTCTGCTTTTGGGAAACCGTCTGTATCCGAAAAAAGCTTGAATTCACTTAAAGGTAGCGTGTCATAGGTTTTGTTTTCAAATAGCTTCATTTTACAGTTCCTCCAGTAGTGTCGGGATTTCGCTAAGCGTTTTTACGGTGAAATCCGGTTTGCCGCTTGTCGGCAACGGGACATTGTGTGGGTTAAACCAGCAGGTGTGTATGCCTGCAGCTATGCCGCCCGCAATGTCGGACGATAAGCTGTCGCCAATGATGATGGTTTCTTCTTTGCTGAAATTTTCGATTTTAGAAAAGCAGCGGTTGAAAAATTCTATGCTCGGCTTGTTGATGCCGATCTGCTGGGAAATAAAGATTTCCTCGAAATAACGCGCAATGCCGGAACTTTTGATGCGCCCGGTCTGCACATGGGTTGTGCCGTTGGAGGCTAGGTAGAGCTTGTATTTTCCGTGCAGAGCTTCTAAAAGTGCTTCTGCACCATCGATAAAATAGTGTCCCTCACCGAGGTGGCCTTCGTAGCAGGTTTTTACTTTAAATGCATCACAGTCTATGCCGAATTCCTCAAACAGAACCTTGAAACGGTCGAGCAACACCTGTTCGCGCGTAACCTCGCCGCGCTCAAGCGCTTTCCAGAAGGACTCGTTGATTGCGCTGTAGCGTGAAAGGATAGTGTTCGTCGGCGCAAGACCGTGTTCCGTGAGTGTTTTGGAAAGTGCACAAGCCTCTGCCTTTTTAAAATCTAAAATTGTATCATCTAAATCCAAAAATACGTATTTAATCATTTTTGCACCTATGTGTGAGGGCGATGCAAGCATCGCCCTCAATTCTTTGCTTTTAATAACCTAAAACTTCCGGAACCAGAATAACGGTAATTCTCTCCGGCCATTTTACGCAGGTATGTACAATGCTTGTGGTGTTACACATACGCCCCTTGCAGTCGCAGTCTACACAAACGCCGGTTTCTGCACACGGCGTCTTGTGACCGATGCGCTTTGCGTTGAGCGGCGCAACCTTAAAGCTTCTTTCGATGCCTTCTGCGATATCTTCTACGATTTTGTTTACGCCGGCAATTACGATAACCTTTTTCGGACCGAAGCTGATGCAGCCGACACGGTTACCTGTGCTGTCTGTGTTTACAAGCTCGCCGTTTTTGGTTACGGCATTGGTGCTGGTTACGAACCAATCTGCAAAATAACCCTCACGGTATTTGTCCATGATGATTTCGAAATTCGGCTGGTGGTAACGGTCAATCCAGTTATATTTGCCACTGTTTTCAAGTAAATCCTCCACGCCGGTTTCAATCAGGGTTACGGAGCCGCCAACCGCAACGGTTGCCTTTTCCGGAATCATTTCTTCTACGATGCCGCGCACTTCATCTGCGCTGTTTGCAATCACAACACCGAAATGCTTTTTCTTTAAAGCCTCAGCAACTTCGTTTACTTTGTTTTGCGCGTCCCATTTGAGTACTTCTTTTGCGTCCATCTGTTTTTCCTCCTTATACTAACGGTTCCGGTCTCATAATCAGGTGGCTGATGTTGCCTTCCGGATCAGCAAAGAAGAAGGTCTTGATGCCCTTCGGGGAAACAACTACATCCGTGATTACCTTTACGCCGTCTGCTTTGAGCTTTTCTACCATTGCGTCAAACTTGTCATCGTCAATGGCGAGTGCGAGATGGCGGATGCCTGCGGTTTTGTCGGTTGCTGCCTGCATCGGTGCAGCTGCCATACAAAACTCAATCATATCGCCACTTTCGAAAGCAAGAAAGATTGTGCCCTTGCCGTTGTTGTACACCTCACGAAGACCGAACATGTCCTTGTACCAGTCTGTGAGCTTTTTTGTGTCTGCAGCGAAAATTGCTACGTGTTCCATACCCTTTACCATGTGTATATCCTCCTAAAAAATTAATTTGCCTTTTGCATAGACCGCCGTTCTGTGCGGCAAAATACATTCTGCCCTGAAAGACGGCTGGTATTTTTGCATTGCCTGTAGTACAAGCTCAGGCTTGATGTTTTTTTCATTGCCGCACGGCAGCTGCATTTTGAATATGCAAACGCCGTCTTCGGCAGACAAAAGCTCAAGCTTTTCGATGTCAGGCTTGATATCGATTTCCTTTAAGCCCTTTTTCGTTTTCTTTTCAATCAGGATTTCATTAAGCATCAAAAATGCACTTACATCCGGCGCAATACCCGAATATTCTGCGTGCACGGTGTAGCTCGCGGCATCGATATCGCGGAAGGGGACGGAGGCTTGTGTAACCTCCTTTGCTGCGAGCACATGGATGCCTTCCGGGAAGGTTTCGTCCAAATGTTTTGCCAAAAATGCAGTGTCCTGCTTTTCGTCAAAATCAATATCGATGCACTCATATTCGCTTGTTGTTCCGACCGGAATCGGTGCAGCTACGGTCATGACCGGATGCGGATTAAAGCCGATGGTATAAGTCACCGGCAGGCCGCTTCTGCGTATGGTGCGGTTCAAAACGCGCACAAAGTCAAGCTGCGAAATGTAGCGCACATTTATACCCTTTTCATAGAGTAAACGGTAGGTGTAATTACCTTTCAAAGCAAACACCTCCTCCGAAGCAGCTTGCGCCGCAGCCGGTGCACTGCTCGCGGCAGTTCGGCGTTACGATACCCTGGTAGGCAAGCTCACATTCCTTTTGCAAAAACGCTTTGGTTACGCCGACATCAATGTGATCCCACGGCAGAATTTCGTCAAAGCTGCGCTTGCGGTTATTGTAAAATTTTATATCGATGCCACATTCGTCGAATGCCTGCATCCAGCCCTCAAAATTAAAATATTCGTCCCAGCCGTCAAATTTGCAGCCGTTTTTATGCGCTGCGAGTAAAACCTTGCCCAGGCGGCGGTCACCGCGTGCGAACGCACCTTCTAAAATGGTGACCTTCGACTCGTGCCAGCTGAAGCTGATCTGACGGGAGTGAATTGCGCTGCGTGCCGCCTTTTGCTTTTGCAAAATGGTGTCTAAATCGTCCTGCGCTTCCCACTGGAACGGCGTGAACGGCTTCGGAACAAAGGTGGATGCACTCACGGAAATTCTCGGACTGCCGTGCCGCGCCTCCTTTGGCTGTGCATAGTATGCATCCAGCACCTTATGCGCAAGTGCGCCGATGCCGCGCACATCGTCTTCTGGTTCGGTCGGCAGCCCAATCATAAAGTAAAGCTTTAAGTTCGTCCAACCACCGGAAAAGACCATGGAAACGGAGCGGATTAAGTCTTCCTCAGTCACGCCCTTTTTGATGACATCGCGCAGTCGCTGCGTGCCTGCCTCCGGCGCAAAGGTGATGCCGCTTTTGCGCACGGTCTGCACCTTGTGCATTAAATCGAGAGAAAAGTTATCAATACGAAGTGACGGCAGGGACAAATTGACCTTCTGCTTTTCAATTTCGGTTAAAAGGCCTTCCGTCAGTTCGTTTAATTCGCGGTAATCGCTTGTGGAGAGCGAGCAGAGTGAAATTTCCTCATAGCCGGTTGCCTTTAACAGCTTTTCAGCTAAGTCTACCAGCTTTTTTGCACTTTTTTCGCGTACCGGGCGATAGACATAGCCTGCCTGACAAAAGCGGCAGCCGCGAATACAGCCGCGGAAAATCTCGAGCGTAACACGGTCGTGTACAGCTTCGCCGAACGGCACGATGATGCTTTCCGGAAAATACGAATTGTCAAAATCCGTAATGATACGCTTGCGGATTTTATCCTTTGCGTGTTCGTTGTTTCCGGTAAAGGAACGGATGGTACCGTCCTCGTTATAGGTCACATCGTAGAAGGACGGTACATAAATGCCCTCCAATTCTGCGACGCGCTCCAGAAAGGTTTTGCGGTCCTGCTTTTGCCTTTTCCAATCCGCGTAAGTATCCATAACCTCATTCAAGATTTCTTCGCCTTCACCCAAGATGAAAAAATCAACAAAGTCGGCAAGCGGCTCACCGTTATAGGCGCAGGCGCCACCGGCGCAAACAAACGGATCGTCTTCGCTGCGCGCACTTGCAAGCATGGGCACGCCGGATAAATCGAGCATATTGACTACATTGGAATAGCACATTTCATACATCAGCGTAAAGCCGATGATATCAAAATCACGCACGGGGGATTTGGTTTCAATGGAAAACAGCGGCTCGCCGCGTTCACGCATTTTTTCTTCCATATCCGGCCACGGCGCAAAGACGCGCTCGCAGTAGGTGTCGGCACGTTCGTTTAACAGATGGTAGAGAATTTTCATGCCCAGATGCGACATGCCGACTTCATAGTTGTCCGGGAAACAAAACGCAAAACGCATATCCACGGAATTTATATCTTTTTTTACCATGCCCAGCTCGCCGCCGGTATACTGAATCGGCTTGGAAACGGACAGGAGCAATTTATCGTCTATCATAATTTTCCTGCTTCCTTCAAAATTTATTTTATTGTACCACAATTCTTTTTAAAACGCAATGCAAACGCACGAACTGTCGAAAAATTTTTTCTATTAAATATTTATTAAAAGAAAAAAAGTTTTGACAAAGCGTCTATTTTGTAGTATGTTAGAAAAAGGGTTTTATATCCGGAGTATCAAACGAAGCGGAGGGAAGCAAAATCATGGATAGAAAACTGCTGTGGATTTGGCTGACAACGCTTGACGGTATCACGAGTGCAAAAATCAGCGCGCTTCTGGAACGGTTTGATACGGTAGAGGATATTTATCGCGCAAACGAAGATGCACTTTTGCGTGCTGAAAAAATAACAGGTGAGGATGCGCAAACCATTCTGGCACATGATTTGACCTGTGCAAACCGGATTGTGGCGCGCATCCGGGAAATCGGTGCCTGGGTGCTTTGCTATGACGATGCGCTCTATCCGTCTGCGCTGCGCGAATGTCACGATGTTCCGTATGTCCTGTACGGAATGGGTGAAATACTAAGCTGGGACAGGCTGCTGGCCATTACCGTTATCGGTACACGCGATGCAACCGAATATGGGATGAAGGTAACGGATACACTCGCTTATGATCTTGCGCAAAATGGTGTGACGGTGATTGCCGGTCTGGCACGCGGCATTGATACTGTGGCGCATAAGGCGACCATTGCAGCAGGCGGTAAAACCGTAGCTGTATTGGGCAGCGGCATTGATGTGATTTATCCGCCTGAAAACCGAAAGCTGTATGCACAGATTATCAAGAACGGTGCAGTGATTACCGAATTTGCGCCGGGTACAGAGGCGCACGGTTATAATTTTCCGCGGCGCAACCGCATTATGGCGGCGCTCAGCGTCGGTACACTGGTGACGGAATCACCGCTCAGAAGCGGCTCGCGCATTACGGCAAGGCTGGCGCTGGAGATGGGCAAGGACGTGTTTGCGGTGCCCGGCGATTACAATCGTCACTTTTCGCAAGGGTGCAATGAGTTGATTCAAAATGGCGGTGCGAAGCTTTGTAAGAAAGTGGAGGATATTTTAGAGGAGTATCCGTATCAGCTGGCGCTTCTGCACGGTGAAAACTATAAAATCCGCAAAGGTAAGCGACTTTTAAAGCCAAAACCGGAAACAAAGAAAAAGGTTGCGCTTTCACAGGAAAAGCTGCAGGCGCTTGATGAAATCAGCAGACAGATTGTCTTTTTGCTTGCAGAGAAGAATATGCATATGGATGAGCTGTGCCGTGCACTTGACAAGGACGCCGGCAGTCTCGGTGCACTTTTGATGATGTTGGAGCTTTCCGGGTTGGTGAAAAGACTCGGCGGCAACAACTTTGCAATTGAAGTTGAATAATCATTCTGAGAAACGATTCTGACATCTGTGCCGATTTTGTGCGACTCATCGCATTTGCAATAAAGCAGCG
>JAZSGM010000238.1:0-1733 GCA_045532715.1 Clostridia bacterium | reverse complement strand
TGATTTTTGTGATTTCGCGAGATCAATCCGAAGCATCAGTGCGTGGAGCAGTTGATGAAGTTCCTCGGCTTGCGCCGGGGTGGTAATGTCGGAAAAAGCATTTTCATTGTTTGAAAAAATATTTGTGTTTTTCATAAAATTGATTATAGCATAAAGTTGTAAATTATGCTACAATAAATTTGTATAAACTTGGACGAGGTGTTTTTATGAATTCTGTGATCGAATCAATGCTTGCGAGGCGCTCCTGCCGCTCTTTTTCCGGAGAGCCGATTCCGCGAGAAAAATTACAAAAAATTGTTGAAGTCGCTCTAAATGCACCATCGGCGCGCAATCGTCAACTTTGGCAATTTACTGTTGTGGCGGACCAAGAATTATTAGAGAAACTGCGTGCAGCTGTTGCACTTTATCATGAGCGCGGGGACGAGTATAACTTTTACCGTCCTGCGGCGATGATCTTATGCTCAAATCAGCGCGATTACGCATTTGGGCGAGAGGACTGCGCATGTGCGATGGAAAATATGTTGCTTGCAGCTCATGCTTTGGAGCTGGGCGCGGTCTGGATCAATCAGCTGACATCAACATGCGATTTTCACGAGGTGCGCGCTGTGTTGAGTTGTTTGGGTGTTCCGGAAGACCACGTTGTGTATGGTTGCGCAGCGATTGGAGTGCCGGCGCAAGCGCCCGCCGCAAAGGAGATTTTGGGCAAGGTCGTGTGGCACTAACTGCGTGGTGAAAAACGACGAAAACATTCGGAAATCCACGCATTGTTGCTTGACTTTCATATATATCAGTAGTATAATAATTTAAATATTGCATACGCTGTTTGAACCCCGATTTTTTATTGGGCATGCCATGTGGCAATTGCCTTTTTAGGAAACTTTCAAAGGAGAGTACAATGCAAATCAAGAAAGGATTTAAACTTCGCCGTATTGACGATCTTTACGTCGTGATCGCCGGAGCTGCCGCGGCTAAAGATTTTCGCGGCATGATCACATTGAATGAGACGGGCGCTTTTTTGTGGGAGTTGATGCAAAAACCAACCACGGAGGAAGCGCTGGTTGTTGCTTTGTTGGCTGAATATGACATCGACCGTGAAACTGCCTTTGCTGATGTGACAAAGTTTGTGAATATTGTTCGCGAACAGGATTTGTTGGATGAGTGATTTTGCGAGCGTTATCCGTGAGCGAGGAAAGTATGTCGGTCCACCTGCCGGACCGAGCATGCAGCCGCTTCTTCGGATGCACCGCGACGCCGCTGTGTTGGTGGAGCCTGTTTTCCCTTTGAAAAAATATGATGTGATACTGTATCGCCGTGCAAACGGAAGATACGTGTTGCACCGTATCGTTTCCGTTCGGAAAGAGGGATATGTCTTGTGCGGCGACGCACAGTGGCGCAAGGAGTATGGTATTACTGACGAAATGGTCGTTGGTGTTATGCAAGGATTCTTCCGTGACCAAAAGTATATTTCTTGCGACGCATTCACATACCGCGTTTATTCTGTGCTTCGCTGTGCGGCAAGACCTTTGCGCGCGATTGCGTTTTACATTCGAACTTACGCGAACGTTCTTTTGCGTAAACTATTGAGGAGAGCATGAAAGAAAAACTTGTAGACCGGCGTCCGATTGTGTGGATTTTTCGCCATGGGCGTCGACAGTTGCCTCTTTTGGTATTGCAAATTTTTTGCAATGTCTTTTTGAGCGCTTCTTCGGTTTGGTTTGCTCTTTTGGTTGGCC
>JAZSGM010000239.1:0-3372 GCA_045532715.1 Clostridia bacterium | reverse complement strand
CGGCGGCGGAGAATATGGCTTTTGAAAAGGCGGCGGAAAAGCGTGACCAGATTGCGGCGATTCACGCTGTGAACGAGCGGCAGAAAATTATTTCCGATACGCAGACTGACCGTGATGTCGCCGATTTTGTGTGCTATGATGATAAGGCATTTTTCGAAATGTTTTTAATCCGCGGCGGCCGGATGACGGGACGCCAGAGCTACCGTGTTGACGGTGTGAGTGATATGACGGACGGCGAGATTATGGCGGAGTATCTGAAGCTGTACTACTCGGCTGCAAGCTACGTGCCGCCGGAAATCTTGCTCGGCTGTGCGCCGGAGGATGCGGAAATGCTTGAACTGTATCTTTCGTCACTGCGCGGCAGAAGGGTGCATCTTGCCGTGCCGGTGCGCGGCGAGAAGAAGCAGCTGGTGCATATGCTTTTGAAAAACATCAACAATGCAATTGACGATTATAAAATCAGTGAATTAAAGCGCGAAACCGAGAGCGGTGTGCTTGAAAAGCTTGCCGAATATACCGGACTTGCCAAAATCCCGCGCCGCATTGAAAGCTATGATATTTCCAACACCGGCGGTACGGGTACGGTCGGTGTGATGGTTGTATTTGAAAACGGCGTGGTCAACAAATCGGCAAAGCGAAATTTCCGTATTCAGAGCATTGAGGGACAAAATGACTATGCGGCAATGCAGGAAGTGGTTTGCCGCCGTATGCAGCGTGCGCAGGCAGAGCTGGCTGCGATTGAGGCAGGCACACTGTCTAAAAAGGATGCAAAGTTTCTGCCGCTGCCGGATATGATGTTGATTGACGGCGGTAAAGGACACGTGGCGGCGGTACGTGAGGCGCTTGCGCCGTTTGCGCCGTCGTTTGGGATTTTCGGTATGCAAAAGGATGACCGACACAATTTTTCTGAGTTGATTGACGGCACACAGGCGGTGGTGCTTCCGAAAAACTCCGCGCCGTACAGACTGATTGGCAGCATTTGTGAGGAAACGCATAATACGGCAATCGGATATCATAAAAAGGTGCGCAGACAAAATGCTTTCCGCTCGGAGCTTTCGGAAATTCCCGGTGTGGGCGAGGTGCGCCGCAAGCAGCTTTTGCGTGCGTTTAAGACGCTGGATGCCGTTGCGAAGGCGAGTGTGGAGGAGTTGCAGGTGGCCGGGCTTGATAAGCGCAGCGCACAAAATGTGTACGACTATTATCATTAAAGGGTGAAACTATGCAGACAGGCTTTGAAAGACATACAGAGGGAAAATTGGTGTATTACACCATACCGGCTTTTACGAAGACGGGGCTGGTGCGCCACGGATTTTCAACGCGTCTCGGCGGAGTAAGCACCGGCGAAACGGCGGAGCTGAATTTAGGCTTTTATCGCAGGGATACGCGTGAAAATGTGTATGAGAATTACGGCATTTTCTGTGCGGCACTCGGCATAGAGCGCGACAGACTGGTGCTCTCCAAGCAGGAGCACCACGATGGCATTCGGGTGATTACCAAAGACGATTGCGGCAAGGGCATCGTGCGTGAAAGCGACATTACGGACACGGATGCTTTTATCTGCAATACACCCGGTGTGCCTGCCGTAGTGTTCTGCGCAGACTGTGTGCCGGTGTTTTTGCTCGATGTCAAAAACAAGGCGTTCGGTCTGGTACATTCCGGCTGGCGTTCGACGGTGCTGGAGATTGCAAAGAAAACAGTTTTGAAAATGCAGGCGGAATTTGGTACAGCGCCACAGGATGTACTTGCTGCCATCGGGCCGTCCATCGGGCAGTGTCATTTTGAGGTGGATGCCGATGTAGCGGTGCAGTTCGGGGCGGCATACCGAAAACCGGTTGGTGAAAAGTATCACATCGACCTTTGGTCGGTGATTGGTGATCAGTTAAAATCGGTCGGCGTGCGTGAGGATGACATTACATTGGCAGCGCTTTGTACCTGTTGCCATAGTGACGAGTTTTTTTCCAACCGTGCACATAAGGGGAAAATCGGTCTGATGGGTGCAATGATGGAATTGATATAGCTGTAAGCAAGAATGATGAGGTAAGGATGAAAAAGAGTATTGTATTTATCATTTCAATATGGATTTGTGTCGCCGTCCTGGGCGGTTGCGGCTGTGCAAGGCAGGAGGAGGGCGGCGTGCGTGTGCATTACAAAGAGGGGGGCACGGGCGTGATCAGCTTGCCGCTGACACATTTCGATACGTTCAATCCGGTGCTGACGCAGTCGGATACGGTGCTGGATGCCATGACGCTGGTTTATGACAGCCTGTATCGTCGCGCTGCTGACGGCAGAATGGAGCCGGTGCTGGCGACCAAAACGGAAATCTCTGCAGACGGGCTTGTTTATACCGTGCATCTCAGAAATGATGTCAGATGGCACAACGGCGATTTGTTTTCTGCCTACGATGTGTCGTATACGCTGTCCGCAATTGAAAATGCGCCGGCATCAAAATTAAAGGGTTATCTTGCCGGGATTGCATCGTATACGGCAAAGAGCAATTTTGTTTTTGAACTGACATTGACTGCACCGAACAGCTGTTTTATCGAGCGTCTGGATTTTCCGGTGATTGCACGTAAAACGGACTGTACGGCGGTACAGGCGGATTATGTGCCGAACGGCACTTCGGCGTATCGCTATGCGCCGTCTGTCCCGGGGCGTATACACATTTTAGAAAAAAATCCGGATTGCGTTACACAGACGACAGGCAAGGTGGAGCAGGTGGTGCTCAAGGAGCTGCCGCGTGCGGCGGACAGAATGTATGCACTTGAAAGTCGCGAAATTGAGGCGGTGCATGTGGATACTGCACAGCTGCGCACTTACAGTCCGAAGGGCAATGTGGTCACCTTTCCGTATACGAATCGGGAATTTACCTTTTTAGGCATCAATGCGCAGGGCGCACTTGCGGACAAACAGGTGCGTGGTGCGCTTTCGGCGATTCTTGACCGCGAAGCGATAAAGAACAATGCCATGTTCGGGCGTTTTGTTACAAGCACATTGCCGTTTTTGCCGGGCAGCGCTTATCATCCGGCTGCGACGGAAAAACCTGCACCGGATGCGGAGGCACTTCTGACGGCGGCGGGCTATGAGAAGGCGGCAAACGGAAGCTGGCAAAAGGAAACAGAGGCGGGGATGGAAACGCTTTCTGTGTCTGTTCTTGTAAATGCGGACAACGATGTGCGCGTTGCCACGGCGGAAGAAATTGCGAAGCAGTTCAATGCTTTCGGCATCGGTACTTCGGTGGAAAAAACGGACTTTGACACCTACAATTTACGTGTGGAAGCGCGGGAGTATACATTGTTTTTGGGTGAGGTTCTGCTTTTGGACGACCTGGATGTTAAGTCGGAGGCCAAGCGGTCTTAGGAAGACAATAAACTT
>JAZSGM010000040.1:0-9695 GCA_045532715.1 Clostridia bacterium | reverse complement strand
AGACCGCTTGGCCTCCGACTTGCTGCGCCGAAGCGCGCACGGCAAACACAAGCAAAAACAGCAAAAGAAATCCGGCAATTTTTCTCATAAGCTTCTCCTATAGCATTCCCGTAATTGTATCCAACAGCCGCGAAGCAACCGGCAAGGCTTGTACCAGAATCAAAAGCTTGCCGAACAGCTCTACCTGCGCACCGATGGAGGTTTGTCCCGCATCCCGGCAAATTCCGGATGCAAGCGAGCATACATAGCCGATGCCAATCACCTTAAAAACCGTCTGCAAATAGAAATCCGACACGCTGTAGCGTTGCGCCAGCCGGACAACAAAATCCATAACATAGGATGCAAGCTGCAGCGCATATCCCAGCACAATCAGGCAGGTCAGCAGCGCACAGACCGGATACAAATTGGATTGCATCCCCTTCAAAAGCACGCAGACAAGCATGCCGCATACTGCAATGCCGACCAGCTGCATCAAGCCCATCATAGGTCAAACACCGTTTTAATCGTTTCAAACAGCGCGCTGATTTGCCCGACGATGATAAACAGCACAACAATCAGGCCTGCAAGCGTTGTCAGCATCGCCTGCTCCTCTCTGCCGGAGCGAATCAACAGCTGGTTGAGTACGGCAACAATAATGCCGATAGCTGCAATCTGAAAAATCAAGTCGACACCCATAGTCTTCCTCCCGAACCTACTTCTGTATCCCCTTTCACAGCAGCAATATGACAAGCAGCAATCCACCGAGCACACCGAAGGCGATATACAGTCTGCCGTTGGTTTGCACGAGGTGCTTTGCATCTGCAAGCTGCGCCGATAGCCGGGTAAGCACGCCGTCAATGTGCCGGCACTGTGCAGACACCTCCGTGCTGCCGAGCAAACGGGCGGCATACAGCAAAATATCTTTATCCGCCTGCAGCAGGCTGTCCTCCTGCAAAATAACGCTCTGCATCGCCGTCTGCGGCAACGCACCCGCCTCCAGGCATTTTGCAAATGCCGTAAAGATACGGTGCTGTGTGCGCTCCGCTGCCTGCGCCAGCGGCGTTTGCAGAAAAGCAATTTCCGTACGCAGCCGTTCAAATGCATTTTGCAGACCTTGCAGGGTTTGTACGCGCCGCTGCAGTCGCCAATACGCCAAACCTCCGATTGCGCTCGCCGCCGAAAAGACCAGCAGCGCACCGCAAAGCTTAAGCACGCGTATACACCTCCTGCACCGTACCCGGACCGTTTTTGCGCCCAAGTGTAATGTATACTTCAAAGAGTGTGTCCTCCGCCAATGCGCCACGTCCATTGCCGTGCAGCGTTGTAAGGATGCTGCAGCCACAGCCGGCAGCTGCCTGCATTGCCCGCTTTTGCTTTTCACCCCAGAGCTCATCGGTCACCAGCACCTGCGGCGAAAGTGTCCGCACCGCAAGCTCAACCCCCGCCGTTTTCGGACAGAGGCGCAGCACATCTGTATGCTCACCGATGTCAAAGGCGGACAAGCCGCCGTGCAGCGCACAGATTTCATCGCGCTCATCAATGACGCACACCTTAAAGCCGCGCGCGGAAAGCGCACGCACCAGATCGCGCAAAAGCGTCGTTTTTCCGCAGCCCGGCGGTGAAATCAGTACTGTATTTTTTACACGTCCCGCGTGCACGATATGCGAAAGCAGTTTGTCCGCACAACCGCTGACCTCACGCGGAATACGAAAATTCAGTCCCGTGAATTCTTTAATATTTTCAATGCATTCCCCCCGACTGAGTACATGTCCTGCCAAGCCGACGCGCACACCGCCCGGCAAAAGCAGGTAGCCGTTTTTCATCTGCTCCATAGCCGCATAAACAGAATGATTGCATATCCGCATCACCGTTTCACCGATTTCCTGCACCGTAACCGCCGCGCCGCTGACAGCCACACTCTGCATACCGCGCACCAGCTGTGCAGCGCAGCCGGCGCGCAGGCGCAGCTCTTCAGCATACAGCAAGTCCCGCTCGGTTAAAATACCCCGCAGTCGTTCCGGCAGACAGCGCAGAATTTGTGCCGGTGCATTTTGCAAGCCGCTCTTTCTCATTTGCACCCCTCCGTTTTTTTCATTCGCTTCATCCTATGCCGTTAAAAATTTTTTATGCCTGCAAATTTTATTTTCAATTTTTATTGACAGACGCGCATGATTATAATAAAATATGTGTAGAATAAATCATGCAAGGAGAACGAAACATGGCGGAGAAAGAAAACACAATCACGCTCTATGATGAGGACGGCAGCGAAATCGAATTTGAGCATTTAGATACAGTTTCCTACAACGACAATCTCTATGTGGTTTTGCTGGAGGTTTTACCGGATGGCGAAGAAAATGATGAGGTTGTCATTTTCAGAATCGAACAGACCGACGACGAGGACGATGCACTCGTTGTAATTGAGGACGAGGCAGAATTAAACGCCGTATTCGAGGAGTTCCAGAACAGACTCGAGGATGAATAAAAAAATTGAATATTCCCTGCGGTGTGCGTATGTATACCATTTATTTTACCAACACTTTTAATATGGGATTCTATGCTCTATGTGCGGATTGCAGGCCTCCCTATACGGAAGAAGGAAGCGTGAAACACAAGGCGGTTGCCCACCTGCATTTGCAGGTCAAATAAAGGTATTTTAATTACGGCACAGCGGGGATTTTTTCATTTAAATGTGAGGAGTTACTATGAAAACCGGAACAAAACTACTGCTTGCACTCAACAAGCTTTTCAAAGCACCGATTCACCCCTTCAACCTGCAAAATGAAGGCGTAAAATCCTACGCCATGTGGCAGTTTGAACGAGGCGCGCAGACCATTGCGTTTTACACGAAGCGCTACAGTCAGGAAGAAATGTTCAAAAACAAAACCGTCGTCGATATCGGCTGCGGTGCGGCAGGCAAATCGCTGTATTATGCTTCCTGCGGTGCGGACAAGGTCATCGGTGTGGAAATTCTGGAAAAGTACCGCGCGGAAGCCGAAAAGCTCGCCGCAGATTTGAATTTGGCAGACAAGTTTGAATTTGTCTGCGCGGATGCTGCACACCTGCCGTTTGAAGAAAACAGCATTGATACCATTATTATGAACGACGCGATGGAGCATGTCGACAATCCGGAGGCGGTCCTGACGGAGTGTCTGCGTGTCATCAGAAAAGGCGGCAGAATTTTCATCAATTTCCCGCCCTACTATCATCCGACCGGTGCGCACTTAAGCGATGCCATCTTTATTCCGTGGGTACATATGTTCTTTCGTGAGGATGTGCTCATCGAAAGCTATAAACACCTTGCAAAAAATTACCCGGACGGTGCAGAGCGTATCGAATTCCGCATTTCCGAAAATGCGCAGGGCAAGGCATATTTTTCGTACATTAACCATATGACCATCCGGCGCTACAAAAAAATTCTCAACAAGCTCGGCATTACACCGGCTTACTACAAGGAAGAGCCGCTGCGCAGCATTGTTGCACCACTTGCAAAGCTGCCGCTCTTCAAGGAAATGTTTGTCAAAATGGCAGTAAGCGTGATTGAAAAATAAGCATAAAAGCTGAACGAAAAAACGTTCAGCTTTTTCATTTGTAACAAACCTTCCCAAAGCAGTCTTATGTATAACAAGCACATTTTCAGGCAAAAATACAGATACACTCTAAAATGAAAGGCTGGTATTTATGTCTGAAAACAAAAACAATAAATTCACAAGCTGGCTCAGGGGCAAGCGCTACTACATAGTGCTTGCGCTATGTATTCTTTCCGTGGCGGGCACGTATATGCTTTTAAGCCGCACTACCGCACCACAGCCGGAACCGCCGTCAAGCAACGCAAAAATCCACGTCCCGACCAAAACAGAGCCTCTGCCCGATCTGGCAGATTACTTTCCGCCGGAATTAGAGCCGAAAGCGATTGAGGAAAAACGCCGTGAGCAAAATACCGCAAACGAGGTTTCGCCGCAATCCGCTGTAGCGGACACTCCATTGCACGTCTCCGCGCAGGCGCCGGATGTTGAAAAAGAACCCGATATATACATTTACCCCATTGAAGGGACGCTGCAAAAAGCGCATTCCGGAAACACGCTCGTCTACTCCAAAACCATGTCCGATTGGCGTGTGCACAACGGCATCGATCTTCACGCCGAGCCCGGCGATGCGGTTTCTGCCTGTGCGGATGGTATCATCGAAGATGTCTATACGGATGACCGCATGGGCATCACCATCGTTATCGACCATCAAAACGGCATGAAATCCGTTTATGCAAACCTTTCAAACGGTATGCTGGTCGAGCCGGGCCAAGCCGTGACCGCAGGTGAAATAATCAGCACCGTCGGCAATTCAGCTCTCTTCGAAGCCGCGGATGAAAGCCATTTGCATTTCGAAATGCTGCAAAATGATACACAGATTGACCCCGTTACCGTACTGCAATAGCCTTAAAGCTGCCCGTAATTGTATTTCATGGGCAGCTTTTCTTGACTACAGGCGCTTTTTATGGCATAATATAAGATGAGATTTTATGTAAGGCAGGTCAAAAGCATGAGTCGCTTCATCTTTAAGCTTTTTATAAAAAACCATGAAGACACAGCCGATGCTGCAGTCCGCCGCCAATACGGCATTTTAGGCGGCAGCGTCGGCATCGCGCTCAACCTCGTGTTGTTTATCTTAAAAACAGTTGCAGGCATTCTGGCAGCATCCGTTGCCATGATTGCAGATGCGCTCAACAATCTTTCGGACGCCGGTGCCTCTGTCATTGCGCTCGTCGGCTTTAAGATGTCCGGCAAACCGGCAGACAAGGATCATCCGTTCGGGCACGGTCGCATCGAATATGTCAGCGCGCTGTTTGTTGCCATCATCATTTTACTGATGGGCTACGAGCTGATTCAATCCTCCGTACGGAAAATCATCGAGGGCAGCGCAGCGCAGTTCAACCTGGCTTCTACCGTCATTTTGTGCATCGCCATTGCGCTGAAGCTATGGATGTTTTTCTTTAACCGGACCATCGGCAAAAAGATCGACTCCCCCGCCAGCCTTGCCACGGCAAAGGATTCACTTTCCGATGCCGCTGCAACGACAGTGATTCTGCTCGGTGCGCTGGTATCCAAAGCAACCGGCTTTGCAATAGACGGTTACCTCGGCGCATTGGTATCGCTTTTTATCCTCTACGCCGGCTATTCTACCATCAAGGATGCACTGACGCCCCTGCTCGGTTCACCACCGCAAAAGGAGCTGGTGGATGAAATTGAAAAAACCGTATTGTCGCATCAGGACGTCATCGGCATTCACGATTTGATTATCCACAACTACGGACCGGCACGCTTTATGATTTCGCTGCACGCAGAGGTCCCCTCCGACGGTGACGTACTGCTATTGCACGATACAATTGACTTAATTGAAAAAAAGCTGCAGACAAAATTCAACTGCGATGCCGTCATTCATATGGATCCGGTCGAAACAAACAACGAAGTCATCAACAGTACAAAGCAGTTTATTCTCCGCGTAATTGGTGAGGTCTCCCCTGAACTATCTATCCACGACTTCCGTATGGTCACCGGTCCGACGCACACCAATCTGATTTTCGATATGGTCGTACCGTACAATTTTGCGCTGTCCAACGAAGAACTTGCCAAGGTTGTGCAGGAAAAAATACTCAATTACAACGAAACATATTTTGCAGTCATTAATTTTGACAACAAATACATATAAGCGAGGACATAATATGTACGTCACAAAACGAAAAAAACTGATATCCCTCTGTCTGATGCTTGCAGTGCTGCTCACGCTTGCCGCTCATGCATATGCCTATGTACCGACACAGCGCTTTACCTTCGTTCCGATTGCCTATGAAGGCGATATTCTGGACGCATTGCCGTGCAGCGAGGGACTTTTTGCCGTAAAAGACGAGAAATTCAAATCTGGATTTATCAACACAAACGGTGAAGTTGTAATCGATTTCAATTTTTCGGATGCTGCTTCCTTTTGTGCCGGTCTTGCCCCCGCTTCCTTTGATGGTGGCAAATACGGCTTTATAGGCACAGACGGTCTTTTTGAAATTGCGCCCGCCTTCGACAGCGCCTCCGCCTTCAGCGAAGGGCTTTCCCTGGTCGAAAAAGACGCCCGTTCGTTTTACATTGCTAAAAACGGTCGGGAAATCTATTTAAAAAACAGCGCAAGCAGCACACCGATTACCGCATTTAACAGCGGTGTTGCCTGGGCAATGGACGACGATGCGCATTTTCATTTGATGGATCCGCAGGGCAAATTTATAAACGATACCGCTTACAGCCGTGCGGCAGCCTTTTCCGACGGTGTCTGCTGGACAGAAACCGCAGATGCCACAGATACCTGGTCCTTCGGCTTTCAGCTCATTGACGCGCAGGGCAACACCTTAATCGAAAGCGGACGGTATGCCAATGTGCATACCTTCTCCGAAGGCGTATGCTGGGCAAAGCGCCAAAGCGACAATGTATTGGTTTTAATTGATAAAACCGGAAAAGAGCTTTTTAGCGTACGCGACTGTGAAGGCTTCCCGACACCGTACAAAAACGGCATCAGCGTCGGGTTGGAAAACGGATTATTTACTGTATGGAATACGGAAGGCACCGTGATATTTTCCTCGCTCAGCTACCGTGCCGTAAGCTACGGCGGTTTTTCCGAGGGTTGCCTGCTTGTGCAGGATACGCGTGACGGAAACTACTACATCATGCAGGATACTGCTTACAGCGCGCCGCAGGAAGAGGTAAGCGATTACGATTTTACCTATGCATCCGTTACACCGAAGAACACCCAATTTGAAATTGTATTGAAAATTGATACGCCGTTTGCTCTGGTCAACGGCGAGAAAACGTATATCGATGCAGACAATCCGCAGGTATGCTCCTTTACCCAAAACGGACGCACCCTGGTGCCGATGCGCTTTTTATCCGAAAACCTGCCCGGCTGGACCATCACATGGGATTACTTAACCGAGAGTGCAATTCTCAGAAGTGACACACTTTCGGCAAGCTTTAAAACCGGCATGCGCGGCTTGAGCTATATCCGCTTCAATGCTGACAAAAAGCATTATGACACACTGACAAAAACCTTGGATCAACCGCCGGAAATCGCAAACGGACGTATGTTTTTACCGGTACGTGCCTTAAGTGAGCTGATGGGCGTAAATGTATTTTATGACGAACGCGGGCTGGTGGTCTTCTCCAACCAAAGAGATGCACTTTCCGCCGATGATGCGACACAGCTTTTCGCGCTGTTTGAATGATTGTATGATGATTAAAATACCGACTTATGTACAATTTGTATTGGATACGCTTGCCGCAAGCGGCTTTGCAGCCTATATTGTCGGCGGCAGCGTACGTGATGCGCTGCGCCAAAAAACGCCGGACGATTTTGATGTCACAACAAACGCAGAGCCAAACGAAATCTGTGCTGTATTTGAAGGCAAATGCAAAGTCATTTTAACAGGAATTCAGCACGGCACGGTCACTGTTCTTTCCGAAGGAAAGCCAATTGAAGTCACCACGTTTCGTACGGACGGCAATTACGCAGATAACCGCCACCCGGAAAAGGTAACCTTCGTTAAAAGCATTGATGCCGATCTGGCAAGGCGCGATTTCACCGTAAATGCAATGGCCTATACGCCAAACGGCGGCTTAGTGGATCTGTATGGCGGAACGCAGGACTTGCAAAACCGCATTCTGCGCTGCGTGGGTAATCCGGACATCCGCTTTCACGAAGATGCGCTGCGCATGCTGCGCGCGCTTCGTTTTGCAGCTGTACTGCAATTTGAAATCGAGGCCGAAACCGCAAAGGCCATTCACGAAAACCGTACGCTTTTAAACAATGTATCCGCAGAACGCATCCGCACAGAGCTGTTTAAGCTCCTTACCGGTGCAGACGCAGAAAAGATACTGCTCGCCTACCGCGATGTATTCTTCACACTGTTTCCGCAGCTTGCAGATGCTTATACACACGAAAACTACGAAGATGCCGTCCGCAATGTAAGCGCGCTCGAAAAAGATGCTGTTTTACGGTTTGCCGCACTTTTATCCCCGGTCGCACCGCTGTGCCCTGCTGCATGTTTTTCAGTCATCGACAGTCTGAAAACCGATAAAAAGTCCGCAGATGCACTCAAATTTTCCATACAGCACGCAAACGATGCTTTACCGGCAACAAGCACGGAAACAAAGCACGCCTTAAATCAACATGGCGCAGAGCATCTCACCTTTTGGGCAAAGCTGAAAAAAGATGCGAATGCACTTTCCGCAATTGAAACCGTACTGCAAAGCGGCGAAGCCTACCGCATCAGCGACCTTGCTGTCAGCGGTGATGATATTGCTGTTTTGGGGTATAAAGGCAAGCAAATCGGCGAAGTACTAAACAGACTACTGACACAAGTAATCGAAGGTAAGCTTGCAAACAACAAAGAAACACTTTTAAATGCAATTAAAAAATGACAGAGAAATTTTCTCTGTCATTTTTTAATTTTGCCACACAGTATATTATACGCCAAACATTAAATCGTCATAGGTCGGATACGGCCAGTACTTCGAACCGGTCATCCCCTGAATGGTGTCTGCCGTTGCCCGCAGTGCATCCATACGCGGCAATACAATCTCTTTGTATGCCGGCGCCTGCGCAGCACCATCCTCGATTTTCATTACTTCTGCCACGGCGGCATCCAGCGCCTCCGTATTTTCGTGCAGTTCACGAATCAATGCCGAAAGCTTTTTGGCAAGGATCAGCTCCGCATCCTGCGCTGTTGCAATACCAATATCTGCTTTTGCCTTCTGCGTTTCTGCAAGCTCGTGCATATACAGCACCGCTGCCGGCATAATGTCCTTTCTTGCCATAATCAGCATTGTCATCGCTTCAATATGGCGCACATTCGAATAGTTTTCCAGCATACTTTCGCATCTGGAGCGCATCTCTGTCTCCGTAAAGATGCCGTATTTTTCAAACAGCGCAATATTCTTTTCCGCAACAAATGCCGGAAGTGCATCCGGTGTTGTCTTCAGGTTCAGAAGTCCTCTCTGTTCAGCCTCCTGTACCCACTCCTCAGAATAGTTGTTGCCGTTAAACACAATACGTTTGTGTGCAACATAGGTCTTTCGGATCAGCTCGCGTACAGCCGCTTCATCGCAAACCTCAAGCTTTTCAAGCTCCGTAGCCATATCGTCAAGCGCCTCTGCCACAATCGTATTTAATACAATATTTGAATCGGAAATCGAGAAGGACGAGCCTACCATACGGAATTCAAATTTATTTCCGGTAAACGCAAACGGTGAGGTACGGTTTCTGTCCGTTGTATCCTTTCGGAAATTCGGCAACACATCCACACCGCTTTCAAAGCGTGCGGCAGCATGCTGCTCATAGGTTACACCCTTTTCAATCGCATCCAGCACACCCTCAAGCTCATCCCCGACATACATCGACACAATCGCCGGCGGTGCTTCATAGCCGCCGAGACGGCAGTCATTTCCCGCGCTCGCAACTGATGCGCGCAACAAATCCTGGTACTTGTCCACCGCCTGAATCATCGCCACAAGGAACACCAGAAAACGTGTATTCTCATACGGACGCTTTGTCGGATTCAGCAAATTTTCCCCTGCATCGGTCGTCAGCGACCAGTTGTTATGCTTACCGCTGCCATTGACACCTGCAAACGGTTTTTCGTGTAGCAGACATACAAGACCGTGCTTTAAAGCCAGCTTTTTCATAACCTC
>JAZSGM010000138.1:0-5683 GCA_045532715.1 Clostridia bacterium | reverse complement strand
GTTGCGGTTCGGTTTTTCCATGGAGAATGTCCGATTCAAGAAACCGGGCGACAAGTCACGCTGCACTTTGAATACACACTCTTTCGATGCTTCGTGCGTATTGTAGCGTAGTTATGCCCAGATGTGCCCAAAAGGCCGCTCTGGGTATTTTTTACGGAAGGGCGCGAAACACGCGGGTGTGTTGTAGAAAAAGATGCACGCTGTCGTATGTGACAACCAGAGTAAAAAAGAGGAATTAAAGGAGGTAAAAACTATGGCAGCAACACAGACAATCAGAATCAGACTGAAGGCTTATGACCACACTCTGCTCGATCAGTCCGCAGAGAAAATCGTGGAGACGGCAAAGAGAACAGGCGCAAAGGTGTCCGGTCCTATTCCGTTACCGACAAAGAAGGAAGTTGTTACAATTCTTCGTGCGGTTCATAAGTACAAGGATTCCAGAGAGCAGTTTGAGATGAGAACACACAAGCGTTTAATCGACGTTTTAGTTCCGACTCAAAAGACAATAGAAGCTCTGACAAAGCTCGAATTGCCGGCAGGTGTCGACATCGAGATCAAGTTGTAATAGCCAAAAGGCTGTTACGGGTCAAGTTTGCAGAGAGTGCAAACCAATAACCTTAAGGAGGAGAAAGGCATGAAAAAAGCAATTTTGGGAACAAAACTTGGTATGTCCCAGCTCTTCATGGAAGATGGTAGAGTTGTTCCCGTAACTGTTATCGCTGTGGAGCCGAACGTGGTTATCCAGAAGAAGACAGTTGAAACTGACGGCTACGATGCTGTTCAGGTGGGCTACCAGAACAAGAGAGAAAAGCTTGCAAACAAGCCGGAAAAAGGTCACTTTGCAAAAGCGAACGCACCGATTAAGAGATTCCTGCGCGAGTTTAAGCTCGACAATGCAGCTGAATTGAACGTTGGTGACGAAATCAATGTAACAGTATTTGAAGAAGGCGAGAGAGTCGATGTAACCGGTATTTCCAAAGGTAAAGGCTTTGCCGGCTCGATTAAGAGACACGGTCAGCACACCGGTCCTATGTCGCACGGTTCCGGTTACCACAGAGGCTCCGGTTCCATGGGCGCTTGCTCCGACCCGTCCAAAGTTATGAAGGGTAAGAAGCTGCCGGGTCACATGGGTGTTGAAAAGGTTACAATTCAGAACCTCGACATCGTTAAGATCGATACAGAAAACAGCCTGCTTTGCGTAAAGGGTGGTATCCCGGGCGTAAAGGGCGGCCTTGTTGTTATTAAGAACACAGTTAAGGCTTAATCGGGAAGAAAGGAGGAAAAACGATAATGGCTACATTAGATTTATATAACATGAGCGGTAAGAAAACCGGCACAATGGATGTTAAGGACGAAATCTTCGGCGTTGAAGTAAACAAATCCGTTCTTCACGATGTTGTTGTGAACTATCTGGCAAACCAGAGACAGGGCACACAGAGCACACTCACCCGTACAGAAGTACGCGGCGGCGGCATTAAGCCTTGGAGACAGAAAGGTACCGGCCGTGCAAGACAGGGTAGCATTCGTGCTCCGCAGTGGACAGGCGGCGGCGTGGTATTCGCTCCGAAGCCGAGAGATTATTCTTACACCTTAAATAAGAAGGTAAAGAAGCTCGCACTGAAGATGGCGCTCACAACAAAGGTAACTGAGGATGATATCATCGTAGTAGACGGCCTCGGCTTTGATACAATCAAGACTGCAGCTGCTGCAAAGATGCTTAAAGACCTCGGCGTATCCGATAAGGCGCTGATCGTTACGGCAGAAAACGATACAAACGTTTACAAGTCTGCAAGAAACATCGAGGGCGTATGCGTAAGTAACGCAGATGTACTCAATGTATATGAAATTCTCAACCACAAGAAGTTGATTATAGCCAAAGCTGCTATCGAGAAGATCGAGGAGGTGTGTGCACAATGACATTCGCACATGATATTATCTTAAGCCCGGTCATCACTGAGCAGTCCACAGATATGATGGCGGAAAGAAAGTACACATTCAAGGTGAAGCTCGATGCCAACAAGATTCAGATTGCAAAAGCAATCGAGGAAATCTTCGGCGTGTCCGTTGAGAAGGTTACGACCATCCGTATGGACGGCAAGCTTAAGAGAATGGGTAGAAACGAAGGCAGACGCCCGGCATACAAGAAGGCTGTTGTTAAGCTGAAGGCTGACAGCAAGACCATCGAGTTCTTCGAGGGCATGGCTTAATCGATAAGCCGAACAGTATATATTATATAGGTAAGGAGTGTTTTAAGGATGGCGATTAAAAAGTATAATCCTACTTCTCCTGCAAGAAGATTTATGACAGTTTCCGCTTTCGAGGAAATTACTAAGAAGTCTCCGGAGCGTTCTTTGTTAGAAACTTTAAAGAAGCATGCAGGTAGAAATTCATATGGTAAAATCACCGTTCGTCATCGCGGCGGCGGTAATCGCAGAAAGTACAGAGTAATCGACTTTAAGAGAGATAAGGATCTCGTAAAGGCAAACATTATCGCAATCGAGTACGATCCGAACAGAAGCGCTAACATCGCTCTGCTGGCGTATGAAGACGGCGAAAAGAGATACATCATCGCACCGTACGGTGTAAAGGTTGGCGATGTATTGGTAAGCGGTAAGGGCGCAGACATTAAGCCGGGTAACGCAATGAATATTGAAGATATTCCGGTTGGTACCTTAATCCACAACATTGAGCTTTATCCGGGCCGCGGTGCACAGCTCGTGCGCAGCGCAGGTACAGCAGCACAGCTGATGGCTAAAGACGGCGGTTATGCACAGGTTCGTCTTCCGTCCGGTGAAGTTCGTATGATTCGTCTTGACTGTAAGGCGACTATCGGCCAGGTTGGTAATATCGATTACGAAAACATTAAAATCGGTAAGGCCGGCAGAAAGCGCCACATGGGTTGGAGACCGACCGTTCGCGGTAGCGTAATGAACCCTTGCGACCATCCGCACGGTGGTGGTGAAGGTAAGTCCCCGATCGGTAGACCGTCCCCGGTTACACCGTGGGGTAAGCCGGCTCTCGGTCTGAAGACCAGAAAGCATAAGGCAAAGTCCAACAAGTTTATTGTTAAGAGAAGAAACCAGAAGTAATATAAATGCAAATTTATATTGACCGGAAGGAGGATACAAAATGGGAAGATCCATTAAGAAAGGCCCATACGTTGAAGAAAGACTCATGAAGAGAATCGTTGCTATGAACGAGTCGAATACAAAGAATGTCGTTAAGACCTGGTCCAGATCGTCCACTATTTTCCCGGAAATGGTTGGTCACACGATCGCAGTACATGACGGCAGAAAGCATGTTCCGGTATTTGTAAGCGAGGATATGGTAGGCTGCAAGCTCGGCGAGTTCGCACCGACCAGAACTTACAAGGGTCATGCAGGCGCTAAGTCGTCCAGATAACCTAAAATTGTATGAGAATCGAATAGCTGAAAGGAGGATTCCAGCGTGGAAGCAAAAGCAAGTTTAAACTACGCACGCATCTCCAGCCGCAAGGTGAAGATTGTGCTTGATATCATTAAGAACAAACCGGTAGCTGAGGCTATGGCAATCTTAAAGCATACGCCGAAGGCTGCTTCCGAGCTTGTTTACAAGCTGGTTGCATCTGCAGTAGCAAATGCAGAAAACAACTTTAGCATGGATGCAAGCAAACTCTATGTTTCTGAGGCATACGCAAACCAGGGTCCGACACTCAAGAGAATCAGACCGAGAGCACAGGGCAGAGCGTTCAGAATCAGAAAGAGAACCAGCCATATTACGGTTGTAGTAGCAGAAAAGGAATAAGAGAGGAGGTTGTTTTATGGGACAGAAAGTTAATCCACACGGTATAAGAGTTGGTATTATTAAGGATTGGGATTCGAAGTGGTTCGCGCAGGATAACGTATTCGGCGATACACTCGTAGAAGACCATAAGATTCGTGAATTTTTAAAGAAGACTTTGTTTGATGCCGGCGTTGCCAAGTTCGAAATCGAAAGAAAGGGCAACAAGGTAGTTATCCATGTTCACGCTGCAAAGCCGGGCTTTATCATCGGTAAGGACGGCGAGGAGATTAACAAGCTCCGCGCAAAGCTTTCCAAGCTGACAGGCAAGAACGAGAAGGATATCTTAATCGACATCATCCAGATTAAGAATGTTGATATGTGCGCACAGCTCGTAGCTGAGAACATTGCAGCACAGCTTGAAAGAAGAATTTCCTTCAGAAGAGCAATGAAGCAGTGCATGGGCCGTTCCATGAAGATGGGCGCAAAGGGCATCAAGACAGCATGCTCCGGTCGTCTTGGCGGTGCTGAAATTGCAAGAACCGAGCATTATCATGAGGGTACAATTCCGCTCCAGACACTCAGAGCTGACATTGATTACGGCTTTGCTGAAGCAAATACAACCTACGGTAAAATCGGTGTTAAGGTATGGATTTACAAAGGTGAAGTTCTTCCGGAGAATAAAAGAGTCAGAAAGTCGGAAGGAGGCAAATAATCATGTTATTACCTAAGAGAGTGAAATACAGAAGAGTAATGCGTGGCCGCATGAAGGGTAAAGCAACACGCGGTAACGTTGTAAACTATGGTGAATTTGGCCTGCAGGCTTTAGAGCCGGCATGGATTACTTCCAACCAGATCGAAGCAGCCCGTATCGCTATGACAAGATACATCAAGCGTGGCGGTCAGGTATGGATCAAGATTTTCCCGGATAAGCCGATTACTGCGAAGCCGGCTGAAACCCGAATGGGTAGTGGTAAGGGTTCGCCTGAGTACTGGGTAGCAGTAGTTAAACCGGGCAGAGTAATGTTTGAAATCGGCGGCGTTCCGGAGGAAACTGCACGCGAAGCTATGCGTCTTGCTATGCATAAGCTCCCGATCAAGTGCAAGTTCGTAACGCGCGAGGATAAGGAGGCGTCTGCAAATGAAGGTGAATGAGATTAGAGATTTAACAACAGAAGAATTGTCTGTTAAATTGAGTGAGCTTAAAGCAGAGCTTTTCAATTTGAGATTTCAGAATGCTACGAACCAGCTTGAAAACCCTGTCAAAATCGCAGATGTGAAGAAGAGCATTGCAAGGGTTATGACAATCATTCGTGAAAGAGAATTATCCTAATCGATATTCGGTTTAGAATGAAAGGAGGAATTTGCTGTGGCAGAAGCAAGAAATCAGAGAAAAGTGAGAATCGGCAAGGTAGTCAGCAACAAGATGGACAAAACAATTACCGTTGCCATTGAATATAACGTAAAGCATCCGCTCTACGGTAAAATCGTAAAGAAGACCTACAAGCTGCACGCACACGATGAAGAAAACGTTTGCGGTATCGGCGATAAGGTTAAAGTAATGGAGACGAGACCGCTTTCCAAGTCGAAGCGTTGGAGACTGGTGGAAATCGTCGAGAAGGCTCAGTAATAACCTTTACTTTTTTGGAAGGAGGAAGTTGTTGTGATACAACCACAAACAAGAATGAAGGTTGCTGATAACACAGGCGCAAAGGAACTGATGTGCATTCGTGTTATGGGCGGCTCGCATAGAAAGTTTGCCAATATTGGCGATGTTGTTATCGCCAGCGTTAAAAAGGCAACGCCCGGCGGTGTTGTTAAAAAAGGCGATGTTGTTAAAGCAGTTATCGTTAGAAGCTCGAAGGGTGTTCGTCGTCCGGACGGTACACACATCCGCTTCGATGAAAACGCAGCTGTTATAATC
>JAZSGM010000263.1:0-28411 GCA_045532715.1 Clostridia bacterium | reverse complement strand
GGTATGAATTTCCTCAAAGCATTTGTCAATACGCTGCGTAACCTCGTCCGCCTCCAAGGTATTCAAAACAACAAAGCTTTCTTTGCCGTAAAGAGATATTTCCCCGTCCGTTCCAATGCAAAAATGACGGAACATAATTCTTTTTACCTGTTCATACATACGGTTGGTTTTAGACTCGGAATACAATCGCTCCATACCGTCAAGGTCCGCCGTGGCATAAACCACGCAACGTTTTTGACGCGAAGCGCCCGCTTTTTCAAAATCATTTTCTATTTTTCCCAAACCGCAAAAGCTTTTCTCTGACGAGCCCTTCGCCGTCCGCGCGGATTTCATCGTAAAGTAAAGTCCGACAAAGCCCATGACCAGAATCGCAAGTGCAAGAATGGTGATAATCACATATGGGTATTCAAAAAATTTCATTGTCTATACTCCTGCCGCCTATTTTTCAAAAATTGGGAATGCCTTTGTTCCGGCCGTCTGCCTGAGACCGAGTGCATCAGCAACCCGCATACATTTTGCAATGTCCTTGCGCGCCATACTTTTTCTGCGCAGAATATCTTTGAGCACGCAGAAAGGAGAAAACGTAAGCATCGCCTTCAGAATATCTGATTTTGCCACACCGCGTCTTTTGTATTCTGCCAGAATCTCAAGCAGTGCGTAATCGATATTCTTTTTGCCAAAGCTTTCTTTCGCTGCTTCTTTCAGCCATTTCGCATATGTAAGGAATTGATTTATATCCGCATTTTCTTTAAAATAGATACCGCTGATATAAAATGCCTGCATTTCCTGATCCATTTCACGAAGCAGTGCCCCATAGTATTTTTGCTGAATTTTCAGCACTTCCGTATGCTGACGTTCAAGGGTTGTGCTTGTAATCTGCTTGTCGTGCAAACGATAAATCAACAGACATTCCGGCAAAATCTGCATCTGCAGATTCTCTGCCGCCAGTCTTGTCCACAATTCAAGGTCCTCGGTACAGGTCAGCGTCGTGTCATAATTATACTTTTTCATCACTTCAGCTTTGGCAATCACACCCGGATGCAAAATCGGATTTGCAACAAGAAGCATCGCACGCAGCGCCGCATTGTCACAGCGACCACCGGCACCGCCCGACGCATATACACCGTTCTTCACCGTCATAAATCTACAGGAGGACAGTGCAACCTCCGGATGCGCTTCCATAAACTTATACTGCTTTTCCAAACGTCTCGGCAGACAAATGTCGTCCGCGTCCATTCTGGCAATATATTTGCCGCAGGCAAGTGAAATCGCTTTGTTCAAAGAGGTCGGTAAGCGCAGGTTGACTTCGTTCGGATGCACCTTGATTCTTTCATCCTTTGCGGAAAAATCCGCAAGGATTTCAGCCGTAGCATCCGTAGAGCAGTCATTGATAATAATCAGCTCCCAATTTTCAAAGGTCTGCCGTCTGACACTTTCAATGGCCTCCGCAAGATAAGCTTCGCCGTTATACACGCTCATAATTACCGATATAGCAGGCTTCATTGACGTATTCACCCTTTCCGCAAAACTGTTTTAATCCGTTTGCACAAATGCAGGAAATAAAATGCCGCTGCATACTGCTGCTTTTGCATAAGAGAGATTGTAATCCGACTTTTCAGGGATACATCTTCAAACTTCGCAAGCGGAATTTTTTTGTTGTGTACAGAATGCATAATGTTTTCCCGAATCGCTTTTATGCTGTTAAAGTAACCGCCCTCCGCTGCCGCCGCCAGTACAGTAAAGCACATAAAGCACGAATAGCGGCAAAGCTGCGCTTCAAAATCAGCTACTTTCTTTATATTCTCCGTGCTGATTTCCCGTATAACATCCTCGATCAGATAAATCTGTTTTGCGTTAAACGCCTTGGACATGGAATTCCCTCTTACGGTGTACAAATATGCAGCTTTTTTGCTGATGTACACGCTTTTTGCATGCAGATAGCACGGCACGGTACAGCAATAATCCTCGCCTAAGGATATTTTTTCACTCACACCCAGCTGGTGCGGTGTCAGAAATTCTCTTTGAATGACCTTGCCGGATAAATAATACGAAATATGCTTCATATTTTTGTCCATTAACAGTCGCGGGTAAATGTGCGCTTCAATTTCCTTTTCGGTATAAAGTCCCTCATCAAGACCGTCATCTGTAACATTCACCGTTTTGCCGTCCTTTACCCATCTGTACGCAAAGGACACGATTTCACAATCCGTCTTACGAATGATATTGTATGCACATTCCAGGGTATCCTTTTCAATTAAATCATCCGAGTCCAGATTGAGCACATAGTCGCCGCAAGCCACGCGGATGCCGCTTCTTCTCGCTGCAGCCAGTCCGCCGTTTGCCTGATGCACCACCTTGATGCGGGCATCCTTCTCTTTGTAGCTGTCGCATATCTCGGGGCATCTGTCCGGCGAGCCGTCATCGACTAAAATCAGTTCAAAATCCGAAAAGGTCTGGTTTAAAACACTTTCTATACAGCCGGGCAAGTATTCCTCAACCTTATATATCGGTACAATTACGGAAAAAAACATCGCTTTCACCTATTTACTTCTTAATCCGACCAGTATCTTCATAAGCAAATACTGTCTGTATTTCATCGCATAAGCAAACGCCTTCTGTTTAAACGGCAGTTTGTCTATAGGGTAAGATTGCAGTGCGCGGACCGTCTGCGGATGCGTACACACCGTCTTCAATCTCTTCTTCAAATCAGTATAGCGCAGCTGCGCTTCATCGGCATGCATAATTTCCTGCGCGCAGATGACTCTGCACATCGCCTGCCAGAACCTGTCAACATAAATCTGATATACCTGCGCAGGGATATCCTTTCGGAACCGTTTCTCGACCTCCTGTACAAAAACAAGGCTTTTTTCAAACCTATCCTTTTTATAGGCCTTGGAAATCGAATCTCCGTTTCTGCAATAGTTATAAAAAGCTTCACGGATACCGGTTGCTTTCCGGATGCAGGCAATATAATCAATCATAAAGAGCGCATCTTCGGAAAGCATCTTGCGTTCAGACTGAAACATAAGGTTGTTTTGCTCGATGATGTCACGTCTGAACAAGTTCTTCCAGATGCTCATGCCGTATTTGCTGTCCTCTGCATCCTGTGGCGTTGCGCCGACAATCCCCATCCGAAGTTCTTTGAGCTCATCCTCCGTTTCAAAATGCGTATCCCGGTCAAAAAAGGTTCTGCGCTCAGCCTCACCGGCTTCGCTAAACATATTTCCGTCTACGAAAATCACGCCGGACATTACAAGGTCTGCATGATACTGCTCCGCCTTCTTGCAAAGCGTTTCAAACATATCCGGCTCCACATAATCGTCCGAATCCAGAAAACCGATAAATTCACCCGTCGCACTTTTCAGCGCCGCGTTTCTGGCAAGTCCCGCCCCCTCATTGACCTTATGCAGCACCCGGATGCGCGAATCTTCCTTCGCCATAGCGTTGCATATTGCAAGTGAACCATCCGTGGAGGAATCATCCACCAATAGAATTTCAAGTGCTTCAAGCGTTTGGTTTTTCAAAGAGTTTACGCATCGCTCAAGATATTTTTCTGCATTGTATACAGGCACGATGATGCTGACTTTCGGTTGGGACACACCGCTCACCCCCGGAGTAATCTCTCATATTCCTTCAGCAGTATTTCCGCATAGCTTTCTACGCTCAAAATACGCTCTCTTTCCTTTTTACAATTCTCGTTGAGCGTATGATAATACGTCTCGTTTTCCAGTGTTTCTTTTAATTTGCGCGCAATGCCCTCCGGCGTAGGTTCATCCACAAGTGTTCCTGTCACGCCGTCATTGACAAGCTCTGCCATACCGCCGCTGTTCATCGTAACCACCGGCACACCCAATGCGTGTGCCTCTAATATGGAAAGCGGACAGTTTTCATAGCACACGGACGGCAAAAGCAGCAGCTTTGCATTGCTCATAAGTCCGGCAAGCGCATCCCCGGTAAGAAAGCCTGCAAGCTCGACATTCTCAATGCCCTGCAGCAAAGCCTCGTCCGGACCGCTGCCGGCCACCACGAAACGGTATTGCGGCAACAGCTTTGCCGCACCTGCAATATTTTCAATCCCTTTTTCCCTGGAGAGTCTGCCGACAAACACAATGTAGTCCTCGGCTTTTCTTTCGCTGTTTGCAAATTTTTCTTTATCAATAAAGTTATGTATTGTTTTCGTTTTTCCCTGATAATATCCCTTTGCCGCCAAAAGCTTGTTTTCCAGAAAACGGCTCGGACAAATAAACAAATCCACCTTTTTATAGGTTCGAAGCCATGCATAAAGCTTTGCCTCAATTACGCCCAGAATACTTTTGACCAAAGAGCCGTGAATGCATTTGCTTTTGATGCAATTGCCATGCGCACCCTGCACGCACTTTTCACAGGGCGTGTTTTTTTCAAAATTGTACAGAAGATGATTCGGACAAATCATCTGATAATCGTGCACCGTCTGCACGAGCGGAATTTTCTTTTGCTTTACGCCGTAAATGATGGACGGCGTCAGCTGGAAATTGATATTGTTCATATGTACAATGTCCGGCTGAAATTCATCAATCACCCGCATAATCTTCTTTTTCGCTTCCAGGGAATAAATAATCTTGAACGGATACAGAAATCTTGCAAGCCCTTTTGCGTGAAAATCCATATTTTGCGTATACATACCTGCGGCGTTTCCCACTGTGTTTTTTTCATCATACATACCGAAAAACGCAACCTCATGTCCGCATTTTTTCAAATATTCCGCAAGATACAGCATATAGCTTTCGCTGCCGCCGCGCGGATACAAAAACTTATTGTCCATCAGAATTTTCATAACAATGTATCTCTTTTCCCTTCTGCGTTTTCTTCAGAAATATAGCCAAACATTTTCTTTTCGGTATAACGCACGTTTTCTTCAAAGCCGTTGCCGATCATCAGCATCGCCAGCACGCCCGTCAAAAGCGGGTAGTTCATCGTGTTATCGGTGGTGGACACAATAATCAGATACAGAATAAGCATAAACGCCACAATGGCATTATCCACATTCCCGCGTCTGCCGAAATGCCACACCCTGACCAGCGTCATCGACACAAGCCAGATGATATACCCCCAAAAGCCCAGATCTATAAAATGCTGCAGAAAATCGTTGTGCACAGAAGCAACACCGACGTTCATAAAGGTATTGAGCTGGTAGGTCAGAAAACCGATGCCGTTGCCCAGAAAGCCGGGGTTAAACTCGTAAAATCGGTCTACCGCGTCATAAATTTCCACGCGGCCGCTTGTATTGATGCCTGCTTTTTCAAGCAACTCAAATGCATCCAGCTTGATCAGCGCAATATACGCAATCAAAAGCGCAATGACAACCACCGAAAAAAATGTAACAAGTCTGCCGGCCGTTTTTTTGTTATAATGCGCAATAAACTTCAAAAGATAGCCAAAAATCAGCGCCAGCGCAATGGCAATCATTGCAATTCTCTTAAACGCCGATAAAAAGCAGAACAGGCTTAAGAAAAGCAGTATAAAATACAGTATACTCTTCTTCGGTTTATACAGCATATAAATCAGATATGCGCCCAGGCAGAAGGCAAGCTCGTGAATTTCTGCCTGCACAATAATGTCTCCGGTTACGCCGGCAAAGGTAACAACAAGCGTCACAAATTCCGAAAGATAATTCGCAAGTCCGTTTTGCACAATGACCGTAACAATCATCAGTAAATTTGCAATTAAGATTGCCACCAGATTGTACCATATGCCTTTTCTGCCGAAAACATAAAGCAGCGCACCGGCGCCCAGTGCCATCGACAGCATATTCGCATAGATAAACGAGCTGGAAAGGCCTCTGGAAATCACCCCGACATCCACCGTTTCCATAAACCACACAAACAGCGAGGCAACCGTCGTCACCAAAAGCGGAACACTGTAAACACACGCATCCTTAAACGCGGTAATCCCTCTTGCAATATTCGGCTGATACAAAAACATCAACGTGGCCGAGGCAAAAAGAACAAGGGCAAATGCGTGGCGGTAGGTTATATGCAGCCCGACATCTATATATTCGTTGAGAAAATAGTACATCATAACAGCTACAATCATAAAATAGCCTGTTTTTGCTCTTTCAAGAATTTTGATGTCCACGTGCCCTGCCCTCCTTTCCTTTCGTCCGGAAGATTATAGGGCATTCTTTTCTCTCAGATCAGAGGTATAGTTCTTTTTATGCTCAATGGCTTCCGAAAGCAGCTTTCTTGCTGTTTTGTTTTCCTTAAAGGTTTCGGCAATACCGATCTTGTACTCAATCACAACCTCTTTATGCTCTTCTCTGTCATCGAGTCGCAGTCGGAACAGACGCATAATATCTTCCACCGTAATGTAGTCCGTTTCCTCCGTCAATAAAACAAAGCTGCCGTTACCGTTATAGATATACTCGGTCTTGGACTTGCCGAAGCTTTCCTTGATATAGGCGGTAAACATCTTGATGATTTCATCGCCCACAGCTCTGGAATATTCTGTGTTGATATGCACCAGATTCGCGATATCCACCATACAGTAAGCAACACCGTTGTCCAAAAGCTTTTTATCCTTGCTCTTCAGATACTTGTCCAGATATGCTCTGTTGTTAAAGCCCGTAAGATGGTCGGTATAGAAAATATAATTGATGATATCGCCGGTTCTGCCCAATACGATTGCACCGCCGCAGCAGAGCACCATCAGGAAGAAGAACGCAATCGCCGTATACAGTATCACATTTACGCTTTCTCTTACCGATGCCGAGGACAATACCGAAATATAGCTTGCGCCGAGGTATTTGTTGTATTCCTCGTTGGTTTTCATGGTTGCGTCATACAGAGCGGTCAGCTTGGTCAGCAAAGCATCAATTTCCTGCTCAACCTCCGCTCTTACAGTCGCATATTCCCCGCCGCACAGCTCCGTGCACGTCAGCGCCGAGCCCTGACATACGCCGCCGCAGTTGCCGGTACACCTTGTGAAGGTATCGATTACATAGTTGCAGTATGCAGAATCAATGATTGCGTGTTCCTTGCTTTCATTGTGGTCTCTCCAGCTGTAAATCAGCTCATCATAGGTTACGGTCTGGTCGCCCACATAATCCTGCAGATTTCTTTCATGGAGATTATCCAAAATGTATTCATAGCTGATGTTGGTGTTACCCGAATCACGCATCTTCGTAACATAAGCATCAATGACGGTAACAATATCCTCCACAATGCTGATATTCTTTTCATTGGAAATATTGTTATTGTCTATTCTTGTTGTATAATCTGAAATCAGAACCGGCTTATTCTTTGTAATCTGATACTTATAAATTTTCGAAAACAGCGAGGATACGTCGACCTGTCTTAAATAGTTAAAGTCATCCGCAAGCTCGGCAAACGATACGCCGGTTTCGGTAGAACGGTAATAATTGTTCTGCTCTATTCTCTGATACAGGGTCGAAAGTGTGTTTTCAATGCTTGTATCAATCAGCTCCATCATTTCCATAAAATCGTAATCGTTCTGATTTAAATTCTCGATGGTGTTGTTCGCAGGTGCTACGTTGACGTATTTCTGGCTGAACTGCTCAAAATAAACATCTAAAATCTCATCTAAGACCGTTCTTGCAAAATCTGCACCCTCTCCGCTGGTTGCAGCAAAGGATACGATAAACGTGCTCGGCTTATAGATATATTCCTCGCCTTCCTCCAGCATCGCTTCCTTCCGGGCAACCTTGTCCTTATCCTCTAAGGGGGTAATCTCAATTCTCGAAATCAGGCTGTCCACCGAATAAATGCCGACAAGCCCCATTTTATCTACAACCTTGGACATAACCGCCGAGGATTTGATTTCATTGACATCCAGCTTTTCTCCGGTCGGCGCAAGTCCCTGCTCCGCCTGCTCGTCATTATAGTGAATGACCTCTGAAGCGATATACGTGTTGGCACTTGAAAGCTTATAGTATACAGCATAGGTTGCCAAAAGGCAAAAAGCAACGATGATTGGCAACAGCTTTTTTAAATATCTCATAATCTGAAAGTTTTTCATTGTCAACCTTCTCCTTTATGCCTTTTTGGGAAATTTCTTCGAAATGCGGTGCAGCATAAGTGTGATATACGCAAATGCCGCAAACAAAACCAATGTTTCCAATTCACTCATCAGCGAAACGCCGTAAATGCTTACTGCAATACATTGATTCATTTTATGACGCGAATATTCTCTTCCTGCAGTAATTGCCTCTTTTTCAAAGCCCCTGATGCTGTTATACACCGACTCTACAAGCGCATCTGCCGCCGAAGTATTCTGCGTAGCCTGATTGCCCAGCGCGATTTTATTCATAATCAGGTTGTTGTCCATAATTTCCTTTTCATTGGAGGCAACATAGTTACTGAAATTCGTTGCCATAACGGACAACTCGTCCACGCCAACCTTTGTTCTGCCCATATAGTATTTTCCCGCCTGGTCCCAGGTCGGCACAAGTACCACTCTGGTCATTTCCTCGCTGTACATGGCGATTGCCTGGTTACACAGGTTGTAGGACGCAAAATTCTTCTGTCGGTCGAAATCCACATTGGTATTCTGATAGGTAAGTCTGTCGACATATGCATTGCCGGCTCTTACAATACCGTTTTGCAAAATCAACGACCGCAGATTTTGCTGAATCTGTGTTTCCTTAAACTGATATACCTTGCCCGCTATGGAATTAAATGTGCTTCCGTTTTCCGTAACAAAGCTCGGATTTTTCTGTGCCATGCCGTACAGGTAATTGAGAATTGCCTGTGTTTCCTTTTCAAAATAGGATACGATGTCCATATATTCCATACCGGCAAAATCCGGCTTGTCCGCATCCAGACTGAAACGGTCGGTATACTTATCAATGTAGTATTCCTTATACGCGGCTGTAATCAGCTTAATTACATTTTCGGAATCCAGATGCGCCGTTTCCTTCGAGGCATGGTATTCCACAGCAAACTCCGTGGAAATATGGTATTGCGATTCATCACCGACACCGCCCTGCACACAAGGATAAACCACAAGACAGTTTTTCAGCTGCTTTACCGTGACATCCTCAAGCGCACCTTTTTCAATCGCCTTTTCTACAACCTCGTCGCTGATGATTTCCGCCATATTGTATCTGGTGCCGTTGGAATTGAGCGCCTGCGATGCTTCGGAATAGTTTAAAGAAACAATCGCATGCACAGATTTTTTCATTTCGAAATGATTGATAATTCCATACGCAATCGTAAGGACGAAGCAAAAAAGAATAATCCAGGCATTCAGATATTCTGCCGTTTTAAAAATCTGTGTACGCTCGGTACGGTTCACATTTTTCAGGCGCAGAAGAATGACAGCTGCCGATGCCGCAAACAGTACACCGACAATGATAATGATTAATTTTTGAAGTATATCCGTAACCACTGTCCGTCCCCTCCATTAAAACTTATTGATATCAATCACAACCAGCTCCGGTTGATTATTGATGCGGAAAACGCTTGTGTTTTCCAGACCTGCACTTACAATCAGCGGCTTACCCGCCGCATCGTATCTGCCGTAGACAAAATCACCGTTGCGCTCCGGCAGCAAGCCGCCTTCGTGCGTAAACAGCGGTCCCAGCACCGGTATGCGCACCACACCGCCGTGCGTATGTCCGCAAAGCATTAAGTCGCCCCAGAATTCCGGTGTGAACTCTTCAAAGATAAACGGCTCGTGCACTGCGGTAATTTTCAGACGATCCGTATTCTGACCGATGTAATCTGCAAACGCCTTTTCCGAATAGGACCAGAACGAGGAAGGATTGGAGTTGAGCACCCCATACACATCCACGGTCATGGTTTTGACCTCGATGGTGTCCTTTTCGTTTTTCAGCACCTTGATGCCTGCAGCTTCAAGCTGTTCTTCAAATGTATCCTTCACCTTTAGAAGTGCCGTTTCATCCCGGTTGGTTTTATCAAACCCGAATTTCTGATCGAGCTCTTTTTCTGTGAGCGGAAAATCATAAATGCTTTCAACTTCGTTATTGCCGTAAACATAATAGGCGGGCGCTATTTTGGAAAGCGCGCCTGCCAGAGACACCGCATAATCCCTATCTGTCTGCACCGAATCCACAATATCACCGGTACAGATAATGATGTCCGGCTCCAGCGCAGCAACGCGCTCTAAAAGCTTCTGATTCTTTTCGCCATAAGACGCCGTGTGCAGGTCAGACAGCTGAATAACGCGCAGCGGACTGTCCACCTTGATACTGCTGGTGCTGTAAAAGGTTTCTCTGAAGCTTCGGTTGCCGATATAATTGCACAGCACAACCACAATTGCCGTTGCGATGCATACAAAAAGCATACCAAGCACAAAAAATTTCAACGCCGTAATATTCTTTTTGGCCTTGGGGCTAAGCGTGCTGCCAACGCGCGCTTTTGTGATTTTAATTTTCTTGCCGACGCCCATAACCGAATAGATACAGGAGTTGAGTGTGGAAGCGCACTCCTTTTTGAACTTTTGAATCTTTTCATCACCGTGGTAGGTAACAATGACTTGCTTTTCGTCGGTCGAATCAATATCAAAAGTGTCAATCCAGGTATCATATAACGCTTCCGGTGACAATTCCCTGAAAAGCTCTTTTATGCTTTCCTGATACTTTTCCGTTTTCTCCATACGCTTTATACTCTCCATGTCATACAAACCTTTACTTTAAATTTTGGTAAAGCTGAACGGTTGCCTTGGCGACATCCTGCCAGCTGTATTTGTTTAAAATAAATTCATCCACACCGTCCCGGTATTTTTCGACGAGCGCGCTGTCATCGCACAAAGACTGAAGCTTCTCTGCCAGATCGTCGATGTTGCCCTTCCGGAAATACAGTGCTCGATCCTCCGCTACGGCTGTATTTTCCGGTATATCCGAGCACAAAAGTGCATTCTTATAGGCGAGCGCCTCTAAAAGACATAAGGACATACCCTCCAGATCAGACGGCAACACATTGATGTAGGCATTTGAATAAAGTGCCTTTAAAGAATCCCCGGACACAAAGCCCGTGAAAAGAATATCGGGGTTGCCTGCCGCTTTCTCCTTGAGCATACGCACATAATCATCCGTATCGCTTGTATCACCGGCAATGACAAGCTTTTTGTCCGTCGTAATTTTATTATAGGCATCTATCAGATAGTGAATGCCTTTTTCTGCGGTCAGTCGGGATACAACCAAAATGTACTCCTCTTTTTTCAGACCGTACTTTTCTGTAAGGATACCGGCATCCTTTCGCTCCGGGCGACTGATGCCATTGTGAATAATCGTTGTTTCCCTGTTGTAGGTTTCTTTAAAATAATCATAGGCCGCCTGACTTAATACGATGACCTCGTCTGCGTATTTTGCCAAAACCCTTTCACCGAATTTTATATACTTCGAGGCAAAGCCCTTGCCCCATTTTTCTCTCTGCCAATCCAGTCCGTGCACCGTTGCAACACATTTTTTACCGAAAAGCTTCGGAATCCACAACGCAGCACACGGTCCCTCTGCGTGAAAGTGGATGACATCATAACGTCCAAAGGCTGCAGCTATAGCCGCCGTAAAGGAGGCAAGCATCGCCGCAAAGCCACGTACATCCAGCGTCCAGGCCTTTTTGAGCCGCACACCCTTGTACATTCCGTTTTGCACGGTTCCCACATATTCATTTTCCACCTTGTCCGACGAACGGTTATAACAAGTGACCTCGTGCCCCATTTCAACCAGAATCGGGCACAGCGTCGTCAGCACATTTTCTATGCCACCGCGTCTGGAAGGAACCACCTTGTGTCCAAGCATCGCAACTTTCATATGTACCACTCCAATTTTGCTTTACCGACCGGTTGCCGTCAGCATAACAATCGGTGTTTTAAGCATAATTTTCAAATCGTTCAGATACGTTCTTGTCTGAATATATTCAATATCCATCTCCACCCACTGCTCAAAGGGGATATCGTTTCTGTTTTTGGAAATCTGCCAGGTGCAGGTAAGACCGGGTGTTACCAAAAGTCTGAGTCTCTGATAGTCCGTATAATACTTCACCTCGCGCGGCAGCGGCGGACGCGGGCCAACCAGCGTCATATCGCCTTTCAGCACGTTAAAAAACTGCATAAGCTCATCGAGCGAAAGCATTCTTAAATACTTGCCGACTCTCGTAATGCGCGGATCCTCTTTCATTTTAAATACAGGACCGTCCATTTCGTTCTGCTTGGCAAGCTCATCAATCATCTTGTCGGCATTGGCACGCATACTCCTGAACTTGTACATATAAAATTCCTCGCCGTGGCGACCGACTCTGATCTGCTTATAGAACGGTCCCGCACTCGGGTCATCAATAACGATTACAATAGAAATGATAAGCATCAAGGGCAGGAAAAACAATAAAATCAGCGTTGCGAAAAAGATATCAAAAAGTCTTTTCCTTCTCCAAAAAGTGGTATAGGATTTTTCGATAATCGCCTCAAGCTTTTCTCTTGTTTTTGCATCCACCTTGTCCTGATCAATATAAGCCATTACTGTACACTTCTTTCTGCAGTTTTTAGTACAGAATCAAATTCTGTTTTTCTGTTTTCTGCTATATAAAACGCTTCAAAAACGATGTTCTTCTCCGTAATGTCAAGTGCATTTTTATCCGTATAGCCCGGATGGAATAATACTTCGATGTCCCTGCCGTGCTTTTTTGCAAGGGTAACATACTTCGGCAAAATTTTGCTTACCCTTTTTTCATCCATTTTCCCCGAAAACAGTATACCGAAAAAATAGGCCGACGGGATGTTGTAGCGCTCCGCCTGCTTCTTATTCAACAGCCAGAGCCATTTCAAAAGCCATTGCTTCATCAGATTCACCGGACTGTAGGTCAGATACAGTGAAGGCGTCATGATATACGGTAGCAGCGGTTCCGCCGGAATGCGCATATAAGCAACCTTGACCTGTGTATCCTCCAATGCCCGAAGCAATGCATTAAACACAGCCGGAATCATATGGGTATGCTGGTGACTGTCAATACAAAAAGCAAAACTTTCCGGCAAAATACGTTTCCAATGCAAAATCTGTGCTTTGATTTCCCGATATGCCTGCGCCTCCAGCTGCTTTCGCCGAAACAAATTCAGTTGAAACAAACCGCCGAAGGTATGCTTTAAGTTACCGTTGCGGTCCGCAAGCAAATCCACTTCGTCCGCCGCCGCCATGCATTTGCCTTCCACAAGGTTCAAATGCAGAGAAGCTCTGACCGCCTTGCCGGCACACACGCTGCGCAAATCCACCGGCTCAAAATTCGGAAAAATGCTAACCTTATTTAATGCACCTTTGTCTATACATTGCTGTATGTGTTCAGATACGCTGTCGCACAATCCGTAATCATCAGCACAAAAATAAATCACTTATTTTTCACCTTCTGTACCAAGCTTAATCACAACCACATTGTCCATCACCTGCACACAGCCCGCCTGCGGCCATGTGGGCATCGCCTTGACCTCTGCACTTTGCGCAAGCCGTTCCTTCTCTTTGCCGCTGACAAATGCATATCGCTTGTAACAGTAATCATTCAGCGCACTGCAAAGTACACTTTGCCCTACCGTTTCATCATCGGCGCGAAGGATAAAGCCATCCGTTATACCGGTAATCTCCGGTGTAAGGTTTACACTGTATGCTTCGCTGTTTTCAAGCGCGCCAAGCACAAGCAGCTGCTCGCACGCCTCCGCACCCGGCGTCTGTTCAAGGCGGTCAGCAATGCGCAGCAAAACACCGTAAGATTTTTCGTATGCCATTTGTGCTTTATGATAGCTTACATTGGCAATGACCACCTGATTGAAGGTCAGCACTACCGACGTCACGAAAACAATCCAGGCTTTCACCGCGGGGTATTTTTTGTCCTTCCCTCTTTCGTAAAGCAACAGGAAAAACAAATAGAATACGACGTAACCCATACGCATCAGATTATGGTAGTCCACGCCGGCATTGATAAAGGCAAGGGCGCCGGCACCCAAAATCAGCATTGCGCTTAACAAAACCACCGTAACCAATTTTACGGGCGCTTTATAAAGCTTGTTTCGGCACAAATACTTTATAGAATAAAACAGCGTAGCTATTAAAACAAAAGCATTGATAACAACATACACATTGATGCCCTGCGTAACGTCAAAAAAGCAATGCAGAAATGTCTGCTTAACGGTATAGAGCGCCCCGGGCAAGTCAATGGCTGCCAAAGACGCCGCCGTCCCCACGCCCTGATAATCGAGCAGCTCCGCCGAAAAAATGCTGAGCATGATTTTCAGAACAACGCCATAGATTGCTACGCCCAAAATACCCGCGAGCAGCATCTGTACAGTTTTTTTCCAGACGATGCGCACATCTGCATTCTGATAAATGAGGGCATCAATCAGCTTGAGCAAAATCAGCATAATCGTAACGGTGATGTACGCCTGATAAATTCCCGTAGCCAGCGCAATCAGCACCGCAGAAAGCAGATACTTCGGTTTTTCCTTCGTCATATAAAACGCGGCAAGCACCGAAAGGAAAAATGCAAGGCTGTAACCGTCTGCCACATAATTATACATCATAACCGACGTCACCGCCGGGAACGAAACGATGGTTGCACCAATCAAACCTGCGGTGATATTTTTTTGCACCCGAAACATTTCACAGATGCCTACAGCGCCGAGCGCATGAAACACAATCGCCAGAAAACCGTTTAAAAACGGCAGATCATAAAAGGAGCTTATCCCACAAGCAACAGGCAAAAACCATCTGCCGAGCCCCACCATATTCTGCGCATCATAGCGAAACACAAGCGAATCCCAATTCGGCAGCCAGCTCGTTATCTTATACAGGTGCGCCAGAAGTCCAACCACAATCGCCGTGAAAAAGCAGGTTTTCCACGCAGGTGAAACAGCTGCATTTAATTTTTTCAATATTTTTTCAGGCAACACTACCACTCCAGCCATTTGAATTTATGCAAAAACTTTCCGTACAGCTTGTCATACAGCTTCACACCAACTATTCGCTTTACTACCAAGGTGCGCTTCGCGGTTTTGGATGTCCACGACGCACAAAAATGATGAATAGAATATGTGTTTTTAGTAATCTTCTTTTTGCCGGTATAGTACTTAACCGGGCAAAGATACTCCTCGGGCAGCATACGAATGCCCATAAATACCTGATCCTTTTTTGTTAAATCCATACCGAGACGCTTGATCGTTTTTGTATTTCTGTCCGGGCAAGGCAGCATATCATACGTGCCGTCCGGCAATACAAAAGAAAGGTCGTCATAGTCTGCAAGCAATCTGCCAACCAGGGCATTCCCCGCCGCGCAGGCAAAGCCGAGCCCCGTCGAAATCAAGTCCTGATCATCAAAGCCCATATAACCGTTTTGTGCAATCAGCTCATCCAACGGGCGGAGCAACTCTACATCGGTATCCAGATAAATTCCGCCCGCATCGTACAACACCTTCAGCCGGACATAATCGCTGACAAACGCCCATTTCCCTGCAGCATAAGCCTGCGCGGCATATCGGTTCTGACTTATATCGAAATTCTCTTCATTCCAGCAAACGATTTTATAGTCAGGGCAGTATTTTTTCCAGCTTTTTATACATTTTTCCGCCAAGGGTGGCATTTTCCCCTTGCCGAACCAGCAATAATGAATGACCTTCGGAATACACATCAGTCTTTCTTCCCCCTGCACAATTCAAAAACAGCCTTGAATGCCGCTTGATTCACCACGAAATTTACGAGTACATAAACACCTGCAATCCATACAGCATGCAGCATGCCGTAAAGCAGCAACGGCCAGAACGGCACATTGCTGAAGGCATCCACGAAGAATATCGCCATAATGAGTGTGAAAACCGCACCGTTTGAAAGTATAATTTTATATGTACACATCTGACTTCTTTGCAGAATCTTTTTGTTTGCATAATAAACCGTCACAATGCTGCGGTACAAAAGCGCCGCAATCGTTCCGAGAATCGCACCGCATATGCCCATATACACAATCGCAACGACCGAAACCGTAAGATTGATAATCATTTCCCATACCGCATGGGTACGGGTTTTTTCAAATGCGCCGGCATACTCAATCACCCCATTGGAGGGCAGCTTGCCGTTGGCAGTTAAATTCATAATGACAAACAGCAGTAACAAAAACACATTCGTATACTCGGCATCGTTAATTCCACTTGTGTAAATCTGAATCAGCGGCAATAAAAACACCGCCATAAGCGTATAAATGATAAACGTTGCCATAATATAGAGTGTTTCATACGCAGGATACAGCCTGTCAAACTTAACGCGGTCCGTGTGAAACATCTGTCCCAACGCAAAGGTAAATGAAGACACAATGCTGGTTATAAATGTCTGTACCTGTGAAAAAAAGATGTTGTATATGGCATAAATGCTGACCGCCTTAAAATCACAAAGGAAGGAAATCAGCAGCACATCCGTGTTGTTAAATACCATACCCGAAACCTGATGCAGCAAAACTGAATTCTTCTGCGCAATTGCCTCAAAATCAGGCTTTGCCTTCAGGTCAAGCCAGGCATATCTGCGTCTGGCATAAAAAAACAGATATCCAAGCTGCAAAAGCGCAATGATGCAATATACAAGCTGAATCAGAATCAGACTGTCCGTCAAAAGCAGGACAAGGATTTTCCCGACATTGGACGCAAGCTGAAGTACGGTTTCCGAATTGTTAATCACATACTTTCTTCCGTCAACCTCCATCAGTATTCTGTACTTTGCCTGCACAAAATAACTGAAAAGCGACGGTATGGCATTGAGCAGCACCAGAAGAAACAACACATTATGGTCAATGGAGGTCGGGATCACATAGGCATACACAGCCGCAATCACCAATACAATGGCGGCGTATATGCATCCGGTTTTAACGTAATAGGTATGCGTCGCGGAAAGCACCGCGCTTGCACTCCGAAAATCCTGCTCACCGATTCTTTTATACAGCGCCTGCGTTGTCGCAAGACCGACACCCGCCTCCAGAAGGCACATATAAGCAAAGATTTGCTTTATCGTCGAAAGAACACCATTGACCTCCGAGCCAAAATTTTCAAGATACAGTCTCGGCAAAAGGAAGCTGAGCGAAATCAGCACCCCCTGATAGACAAACGACGATATCAGATTGTTTTTAATTCTTGCATCTTTATGCGCCAATTTGCTATCCTCCTCATTTCGTCACTTTCGCTCAAATTCATACACAGTTGCAAATATAGTCCGCTGTTGCATTTTCCTTCGGAATAATCCTGCCGGGATTTCCCACAACAATGCTGTGATCCGGCACATCAAAATTGACATAGCTCAGCGGTGCAATCAGCACATCGCTGCCAATCTTTACATTGCCGACAATCACCGCATTCGTACCAATCCAGCAGCCGTCAGAAATGACCGGCGCGCCTTTTCGCGCACCGCGGTTTTCCATCCCGATGGTCACGCCCGTGCCGATATTGATGTTTTTACCCAATTTGGCATCCGGATGAATGATAACACGACCGAGATGTCCGATATACAAGCCTTCACCGATGCTTGTTCTTGCCGGAATCTGTATATGCGTTCTGTAAGACAGCCGCAGCAGCCTGAGCATATAAAAAAGCTTCAGCGGCAAAAATCTGCATTGGTTCGCTTTCCGGAATACAGAAATATACTGTATTTCAAGCGGACGGAAAATTCTTTTCAAAACCGGCTCGCCATGCGCACCGTAATACCTGTACAAATCCTTTTGAAACACACTGTTCATAACGCTTTCACACTCATTTTCTCTTATCCTCAAGAAACAGCTTTCTTGTCAGAAAATTGTAAACCGGCACAAGGACCATCGCAAACAGCTTGACTGCCAGATAATATATATCCGTAAACCGGACACCGAGCCACAGAATGAATTGGTTCAGACACAAGCCACCGATGCTGAGCAGCACAAAAATCACAAATTCCTTAAGCTTGTTTTGATTCTTGCTTTTGAACACAAAAGACATACTCAAAAGATAATTCACAAAAACAGAAACGCTGAAGGAAATTGCAGAAGCGAGCAGCACATCCACATGCAGCAGTTCTTTAAATGCAACAAGAACGCCTACATCTACCAGGGCAGCAATGACACCGACCACCCCAAACTTGATCAGCTGTAGTATCAATTGTGTCCCCTCCGTCAACCTCTGGCAAATACCCAGAGCGTATCATCGATGTTTGCCCGATTCTCCGCTAAATTGTAAACGCTGAGAGTCACGGTTTCGCCATCGACCTTTTTGTATGTAATCGTCGGCGTTTTGCCTTCTGCAATCTGTCGTCGGATGGCATCGTAGTTCAAAAAGTTCATCACCGCTCTGTGACACTCCGGATGCACAATATCGTTAATATACTGCTTGAGCAGTCTTGAGAAGTTTTCCTCGTCCTCTTTATAGCCGAGATAGGCCGGCATCAGAATCCGATGCGCTGCATCTGTTTTTAAGGATACGCTGTAGATGCCGTTGTAACGTTCCCTCAATACAGAAATCAAGGTATCAATTTCTTTAATGCCGGTTTTGACCTGCATATAGCTCTTATCCGCCTCGTCCACCACATTGCTCTGCTCTTTATTCTGATAATAGTGCGCCTTTGCCTCATACATCCGAATCTCGGCCTCGCGCACCATTTCCTCGCAGTTCGTATTCTGATTTCTGTAAGACATACCGATTGCCACATGGTAGCCTTTCGGCTTTAACTGCTCTGTAAACGCTTCAATATTCTGCTTGATATGCTCCTGCGAGGTTTTCTTTGCAAATACCAGAAATTCATCGCCACCCATGCGGTAGATGCTGTGTCCGAAGAACACCTCTTTGAGCGAATTCGCAATGTAAATCAGCATTTCATCGCCCGCTGCATGTCCGTACTTATTATTTCTGATGTGCAATTCGTTGACGTCAATATAAATACAGGAAAAGGCCTCAGGCTTTTCTTCGTCAAACACAAGAATATCCTTTTTGTAGGCAACACGGTTCAAAGCCCCCGTAAGCGAATCTGTTGTCGCTGCAAGTTCGGTTCTGTTTAAATGCTTTTTATTATAAATTGCAATGGAAAAACATACCGCGACATCTTCAATCAGCTTTCGAATCATAGGATTTCTCTTCGAGTTCATCGTTCCCAGGAGGCTGACATGGTTGTTCTGATCGGCAATAATCGCAAAGGATACATCCTTGATGCCGTGCTCTATCGAAAAATGATACAGCTCCGGATTGGTTTTTAAAAGGTGTCTGTTCGGAATAATGCGCATAAAGCCGATGGACGATTTGCTGATATGAATATTCGCCGCATATCTGAAAAGCTCGCCGATAAAGTATTTTCTCTCTTCACCGACAAACAGTGTATCTTTCAAAGAAGGCTTGATGTAATTGTAATCCTCGCCGTCCGCGTCTGCAAAAAAGGCGGAACGCGCCCCGGCAAACTCTTTAACTCTTTTCAGCGCCGTATTTATATTTTCGTGCTGCTGATTGATTTCAAGCAAAAGCTTTCGGATGGAAGAGGATTCCGAATTCAGCTTTGCCCTGTTTTTCTCATTTCTCAAAATCAGTTCCAGATAAATTGAGATAATCAAAATAATGAGGACAAAAATGATGGCAATTCTCTGTGAAGTTTTATGCGTTGCAGCGAACACCTGACTTTCATAGCGCGCAAGCATAATGCCCCAGTCAAAGTCCTCAATCGTCGAATAATGCACATACAGATTTTCGCCTGTGCGAATAGACTCAAACGAGGAATAGCCTTTATCTGTATTCACAAGCGCTTCATAAGTGTAGTCGCCATTATATTTTCTGTTCTTCAGATTCGACAGCTGCGTAGGTTCATCATTAATTGTATCTATCACAAATTTTCCGGTTTCTTTGTCGTAAACGAAAAGCTGTGCGTCAAGCTCCTTCGCCATATTGTTATACTTTTCGCCTATAAGCCCAAGCGGAATAACGCCGTATAACATACCGACCGTTTCACCCTTGACTTTAATCGGAACCGCACTTCGGATAATCTCTTTTGTGCCACCGGTAAGATCGGGCACTCTGCCGCTGACGTATTCACCGCGCGCTGCTTCCTCGGCAAAGGAAATCTTCCCCCCCAAATCAATCGAGCCCACTTTGGTCACAAAGGTGCCATCCGGATTCAGAATACCAATATTCGAAAACAGACCGATCGGCTTAAAGGAGTCAAACATAAGCGCATAGCTTTCGCCGTCCGCATAGAGCTTGGCTGCAAAGTTTGCCATTGTCACCAGATTTTCTCTGTCCGACTTTAATTGCAACGTCAGGTCATCCTTGATCTGCTTGGTCTGGATATGCAGCATCTCATAGGCATCTTTCTCCGCCTGATTGTAGAAGGTTGCGAACATCGTGAGAAACACTGCACAAATCAAAATTGCAGTAACCAGCGTGTATATGATATTGTTCTGTCGTTGCCTTTTTCGTTCGTACGTCAGTGCCATCCGTATACATCTTCTTTCATTCTTTTTCTTTTTTTGGCAGTCATTTTATATGGCTTAAGCATAATTATACTTATTTTATAATATACCAATTTTATAATAACACACTACGATAAAAAATGCAAGGAATTACACGTTTTCTTTCAAACATTTTATCTCCCGTCCGCACAAACAAAAAAAATGAATGCTTGCTTGTGCAAGCATTCATTTTTTACTGATTTATATTTCTACCATTTCGCCCGCCTGCATCACCTGCTGTATGTTGAATTTATCGTCAACAAATGCAAGGTCTGCCTGCTTGCCTGCGGCAATCGAGCCGATTTCTTCAAACAGTCCCGTCGCGCGCGCAGGATTGCCCGACGCCATACGGAATACCTGCGCAATACTTGCGCCGGTTGCCGCCATCATATTGCGGCAGCACTGATCCATCGTGAGTCGACTGCCGCCAAGCTCACCGTTCGGACCGAAATTGAGATCGGGATACTGCATATACTCCGGCCTGGTCTCCACCTTGCCGGCAGCCGAGGTACCGCGGTCTGTAATCAAAATAATCTTTTCTGCAGTCTTGCAGAACAAAAGCAACTGCTGCAATTCCGGATGCACATGCTTACCGGCAGAGTCCGAAATCAGCTCTGCGTACATTTCCGGTGTTTTCAAGCAATACTCGTCCGGACCGTAGCCACGGATACCGCCGCTATCGCAGGTCTGACGCCCGGTTGCATTAAAGGTATGCGTCATAATCATCGGGCGGTTTTTGCCGAGCGCACGCACCTGCATCGGGGTTGCTTCACTGTGCCCGAGTGCAAATACAACATTCGGGTTGACCTGTCTTGCGTAATCCAAGAACGACTCTAAGCCTTCGCGCTCCGGCGCGATTGTCCACACGCGTATGCCCGTGCCGGCAGCATCCACCATCGCCTTATACTCCGATTCCATCATCGGATGGCGCCACGGATTTCTCGCCGCGCCTGCGCCGTACTTTGGATTGGTGTATGGGCCTTCAGCATAGATACCGCGCAGCCCCTTCACCTTGCCGAGCATTGCATTCACGTTTTTAAACGCTTCCATAAATTCATCAAAATTTCTGCCGTAGGACGGCGTTGCCAAAAAGCTGGTTGTACCGTGTTTTACAAAATAATCTGCCGCACCCTGCGGATCGGCAAAGGTTGTCGCTTTATCACCGCTATGCACATGAATATCGAAAAGTCCCGGGCCGACATACGCGCCCTTTGCATCTATTTTCTCGGCATCTGCGGGGATTTCCGTCTCGCGTGCATTGCCGACCTGGGCAATTCTATCGCCCTCGATTAAAATCACGCCGTCCCAAATAATACCGTTCTCTAAAACTACCTTTGCATTGATAATCGCTTTCATAGCTTACTTCCTCATTTCATCTAAAAGTGCCTTGCCGCCTTCGATAATTGCTTCTGCTACGCCTGCTTTGTAGTTGGAAGCGCATGCCTCGTAGCCGCCTTCGTCAAATGCAGACTGCATCGGGAAATACCCCATAGAACCGTTTGTAAGTGCGCACGGCATAATCATATCCCAGCCCTCTGCTTCCTTGATGCCGACACCGATATCGGTAAACGGCTCGCCCGGGATACCCAGCATGACAACATTACCGAGCTTTAAGCCGGTCAGTGTCATTTCAAAGAATTCCGGACCGTTTTCCAGGCGGCACATACGCATTGCCTCGGCAACAACCGTCGTCAGCTGCATTGCCTCGTACGGAATATCACAGTCTCTGCCTGCCTCGTGGAGCTCCTTATACTTATGTGCAAGCGGTAAATCCTTCTTATCCGGCACATTTGCCGCAAGCTTGATTGTCTTTTTGATAATACCGATATCGTCTACATCAAAGTAAGCAACCTTATCGTACACCTGCAAAACCGTACCTGCCAGCGCACGGCCGACAAAGCGTGCCATACCCGGGCTCTTCATCTCGTTATCGAAGCTGATTTCCGTATCGTTCATATCGCCCGGCTTCGGAAATACGTTTGTCGAGCCGACATCGCCTTCACAGCCGGTCATAAACATACACTTGGTGCCGTCAAGTGCGGCTTCCACAGTTTTGCGCATCCAGTGCGGCCAGTCAGCGGAAATCAGGTCACCGTTGGTCGTGTCTGCGTGCACGCCGTAGTTCATCAATACAACACTCTCTGCGCCTTCGCGGTCTACGCGCAGCACATGCACTCTCTGGTCAAGTTCGCCAATCGGGTGATCAATGTTCGGGTCGTTAATCGGCGGGCAGGTAAAGGTGGAGCCATCCTTCATCTTATAGCGGCGGATGTATGCCACTCTCTCCGGTGCCCAGCCGGTGCAATAGCCCAGCTTCGCCGGCTTCATTTCCTGCATTGCCAGCGCCACAACATCGGCAAGACGCGCACCGACAAAAGCATTGTAAGCATCAATCATTTCCGCCTCCGCGCCTTCGCGCCCTTCCGATGCGATAAACGGACCGGTGTGCGTGTGCGATGCGGTTAGGAAAATATTCTCTGTACCGATGCCGGTTTTCTTATCAATTTCCGCAAACCATACATCTAATTCCTTTTTTGTAACTGCGCACAAATCCACTGCAACAATGGCAATCTTCTTTGCGCCGAGTTCAAGCACAAGTGCACTTGCCTGCAGCTCCGTAATCACACCGCTTGCATAACGCGGGATATAATATCCGCGCATCGGAATACCGAGCGGTGGAGTTGTATTGACCTCAGCGTAGCCTGCTAATAATTTACTCATCTTAAACCCCTCCGTTTATATGTTTATTTTTTTAATTCCTCCAAAATGGCTTTGCCGCCCTCGATAATGGCTTCTGCAACGCCTGCCTTGTAATTCGACGAACGTGCCTCATAGCCACCTTCATCGTAAGCGGATTTCATCGGAAAATACCCCATCGAGCCGTTGGTCAGCGCACACGGCATAATCATATCCCAGCCTTCTGCCGCCTTGATACCAACACCAACGTCGGTAAACGGCTCGCCCGGAATACCTACAAATGCCACTTTGCCGAGCTTCAAGCCCATTAAAGGCATTTCAAAAAATTCCGGACCATTTTCAAGTCTGCACATACGAAGCGCTTCAGCAACCACCGTCGTCAGCTCCATCGCCTCATACGGAATATCGCAATCGCGTCCTGCATCGTGCAGCTCTTTATACTTATACGCCAGCGGCATATCCTTCTTGTCCGGCACATTTGCCGCAAGCTTGATAGTTTTATGTACAATGCCGATATCGTCCACATCAAAGTACGCCACCTTGTCGTACACCTGCAGAATTGTGCCCGCCAAAGCTCTGCCGACAAAGCGCGCCATGCCCGGGCTCTTCATTTCGTTATCAAAGCTGATTTCCGTATCGTTCATATCGCCCGGCGCCGGGAATACATGCGTCGAGCCGACATCGCCCTCACAACCGGTAAAGAACATACATTTTGTGCCGTCGAGCGTTTTTTCAATCGTCGTGCGCATCCAATGCGGCCAGTCGGCGGAAAGCAGTTCCCCGTTGATGGTGTCTGCGTGCAGGCCGTAGTTCATCAAAACAATACCGTGACCGCCTTCACGGTCGATGCGCACAACATGAACTCTCTGGTCCAATTCGCCGAGCGGATAGTCGATATTCGGGTCGTTAATCGGCGGGCAGGTCATGGTTGTGCCATCCTTCATCTTATAGCGGCGGATGTAAGCCACTCTCTCCGGCGCATACCCCGTGCAAAAGCCCATCTTCGCCGGTTTGAAATCCTTAAGCGCCAGCTCTGCCGCATCTGCGATGCGCGCCGTAAAGAACGCCTTATACGCTGCAACCACACTTTTCTCCACATCAAAGAGCGGAGCTGCATTGAGAATCGGGCCGGTATGCGTATGAGACGCCGTCATAAATATATTTTCCTTTTCAATGCCCGTTTGCGCTTCAATCGCCTGCAAAATGCAATTTGCATCCGCATTTTCAATCAGACAAACATCCACGGCAATCATCATAACTGTCTTTTCGCCCAAACGAATGGCAAGTACACTTGCCTTTAAATCATCTAAAAAGCCCTTCGCATGGCGGGGCACAAAATAACCGTGCACGCCGATGCCGAGCGGCGGATTGATGTTGACCTCCGCATAACCTACCTGTAATTTATTCATACTTATGCCTCCTCATCGAATACGCAGATTTCGCCTTCCTGCATAACCTTTTGTACATTAAACATATCATCAACAAAAACCAAATCCGCATTTTTGCCGACCTCAATCGAGCCAAGTTTATCAAATAAACCTACTGCCTTTGCCGGGTTGGTCGATGCCATCTTAAACGCCTGTGCAATACCGCAAGCGGTATTTTGCATAATGTTGCGGCACGCCTGATCCATCGTCATTTTACTGCCGGCAATGCCACCGCGGTCGTCGAAGCTCAGATCCGTTACATGGCTGTACTTTTCCGGCGGTGCACCGTCAAAGGTAGTGGAGTCCGTAATCAGAATCACCTTGTCCACGCCCTTGTTGTGTAACAGCATCTGCTGCATATCCGGCTTGACGTGAATTGCACACGAGTCGGAAATCAGCTCAGCGTACATTTCATCGTCCTTCGCGCAGTACTCGTCCGGACCGCGTCCGCGCAGGCCGTGGCTTTCGCCGATGGTGCCGGTTGCATTCATCGCATGGGTTAAAATCGTCGGCTGATACGGAAACGGCATCTGCTCGCGGATTTGCTCCGGCGTTGCCTCACTGTGACCGAGTGCAAAAATAACCTTCGGATTGACTTTTCGCGCATACGCTAAAAACGCCTTTAAATCCTCACGCTCCGGCGCAACCGTCCAGACCAGGATATCCTCCCCTGCCGCATCAACCAGTGCCTTGCACTTGTCCATATCAATTGCACCGCGCCACGGGTTGTGGTGCGAGTTACAGCCGTAATCCGGATTGGTGTACGGGCCTTCGGAATAAATGCCTTTGATGGACTTGTTCGTTTTCATTTCTTCGCGGATCAAACGAAAACTTTCGATAAGCTCTTCAAAGGTCTGCGAATACAGCGGCGTTGCTAAAATCGTAGTCGCACCGTGCTTTAAAAAGTGCGCCGCTGCTGCCTTCGGATTTTCGTATGTATTATAGCCGCCGCCACCGTGCACGTGAATGTCCACAAAGCCCGGACCGACATAAGCGCCGCAAGCATCTATTTTCTGTGCTTCTGCGGGAATTTCCACGTCACACCCCTTACCAAACCCGATAATTTTTGCGCCTTCCGTCAGAAGAACACCGTCCCAGATTATACCGTGCTCCAATACCAGATTTGCATTTATAATTGCTTTCATTTTCATCATCTCCATATACAAAGTTCTCTAAATTGTATAACTATCTAAATTAATTATATCTCTATACAAAAATCATTGTCAACGCATTTGTGTGCGAAAAATTTTCGAAATCCGCCCTACACTATTGACACCTTCATTTCGTCATGTTAAAATAGTTGCAAGTGAAATTGTTTCATTTGCAACTATTTTAAATTCAGGTGATTTTATGGCTATGTTTATGCGAAATTTAAACATCATTGCCAGATGCACCGGCATATACCGCACGCAAAACTCCAGCGTGCAGCTGCCGGGCGTATACCACAGCTATGTATTCGCAATTTGCAGAAATCCGGGTATGTCCCAGGATAAAATTGCAAAGCATCTGTGCATGACGAAAAGCAGTGTAACCCGGCATTTGGCTTATTTAGAGCAAAACGGCTATGTGGAGCGCAAGCCGAGCGAGGCGGATAAACGCGAAATGCTGGTCTATCCGACCTCGAAAATGACGGACATCCACGCGGAAGTCGTACAAATTTCAAAAAAATGGACGGCTCTGCTTTCCGAGGACATCAGCGAGGAAGAAATGGACACATTTTTAAATGTGCTCGATAAAATACAAATCCGGGCGACACAACTCACACATTCCGGAGGTGAACGCGAATGAAAACGATGCTGAAATACTTAGAGCCCTACTATAAAAAAATAGGCTTCGGCTTAATCATCAAGTCACTCGGCACACTCTCCGAGCTGATGCTGCCGATGATTTTAAGCTATGTTTTAAAAAGCGTCCTCGGCAAATCCGTTACAGATATTTTGCTTTGGGGCGGCATTATGATACTTTTTGCAGCTCTGGCATGCGTGTTTAATGTTTGCGCAAACCGCATCGCAGCACGTACCTCCAGCAGCTTTGCAGAAACGATGCGTAAGGATTTATTCAAAAAAACGCTGCATCTCTCTGCAGCACAGACGGACAAATTCACAATTCCGTCACTCGAATCACGCATCACAACAGATACATATAATGTACATCGTTTCGTCGGCATGGCACAGCGCATGGGTATCCGTGCACCGATTATGCTCATCGGCGGCATCGGCATTACCCTTTTGATGGATGCGTATCTTTCCTTAATTATGATTGCCATTATACCGGTTACCTTCTGTGCCATTTTCTTTATCTCCAAAAACGGCGTTCCGCTCTATGCCAAGGTGCAGACGGCCGTGGATAAAATGGTACGCGTCGTGCGCGAGGATGTACAGGGCATCCGCGTCATCAAGGCACTCTCCAAAACGGACTATGAGCACCGCCGGTATGAAGATGTCAACCGCGCGCTCGTCAAAAGCGAAACGCGCGCCGGCGTGATTATGGGCAGTGTACACCCGATTATGACCATGTTTATGAACATCGGCAGTGTCGCGGTAATTGCCGTTGCCAGCGGGCGTGTGCAGGCAGGCCTCTCCGATCCGGAAACCATTATTGCCTTTATGCAGTATTTTACACAGATTTCCATGTCCCTGATGAGTGTAACGCGTATGTTTACAATGTATACCAAATGCGCTGCCTCGGCTAACCGCATCGAAGAAGTGCTTACTGCAGATGCACAAATAGCGGTGCATCCGAAAACGGAATATCCGGACATAGACACAGATGCGCGCATCAGGTTTGACCACGTATGCTTTTCTTACAACGGCAAGCGCAATAATTTAAATGATATCAGCTTCGAAATCCCCGCCGGCGGCTCGCTCGGCATCATCGGAGCAACCGGCTCCGGCAAATCAACGATTGTGAAGCTGCTTTTACGCTTCTATGATGCAGACAAGGGCAGCATTTACATCAACGGTGAAGACATTCGCACCATTGAAAAAGAAAGACTGTATGCCCTGTTTGGCTCATCACAGCAGCACGATTTTCTGTATGCAGACACCGTAAAGGAAAACATCTGCTTCGGGCGCACCATTTCCGACGCAGACATTGAAAAAGCCGCTGAAATTGCGCAGGCAACCGAATTCATCCACGGCTTTAAGGACGGCTATGCGCACAGGCTCGCGCAACACGCCGCCAACATTTCCGGCGGACAGAAGCAGCGCCTTTTAATCACACGTGCGCTTGCCGCAAAGCCACAGATTCTGATTCTGGATGACAGCTCCTCCGCACTCGACTACAAAACCGATGCCTTGCTGCGACGCGCACTTGCAGAGAATATGCAGGACACTACCCTGGTGACTGTTGCACAGCGTGTCAGCTCCGTAAAAGACTGCAGCGTCATCCTCGTTTTAGAGGACGGCAATATCATCGGCATCGGTACACACGAGCAGCTTTTGAAAAGCTGCACCGAATACAAAGAAATCAGCGATTCACAGATGGGAGGTGCTTTCGTTGAGTAGAGGACCAATGGGACACGGCGGACCGGGCGGTATGGGCGGTGAACCGCCAAAGAAAGGACAGTCCATACACCACAATCAAAAATTAGATCGAAAGACGGCAAGAGGCATTTTCCTTCGTCTTTGCGGTTACATTCTGCACTATTGGTATCTGTTTATCCCGGCAGTCATTATGACGCTGTTTTCCAACCAGCTTGCGCTGCTTGGTCCAAAATATTCGGGCGAAGCGATTGATGCGCTTGCACACGCAGGCGGTGTGGATTTTGATGCGGTATGGTACAATGTTACCCGTATGCTGGTTTGCTACATTATCTCCGCAGTGAAGTCGGAGGCCAAGCGGTCTTAGGAAGACAATAAACTT
>JAZSGM010000303.1:0-9322 GCA_045532715.1 Clostridia bacterium | reverse complement strand
GCCGCGCAGCCGTTTTTATATCAGAAGCCGCACCTAAGTATACCTTAACCACGCGCTTCCTCCTCGCAAATTTTTGCCCCGAATGCCCCAAGTGCCGTATCCTGCGGTTCCGTACCGCCGGAAACACCGATGGCACCAATCAGCTCGCCACCCACATAGAGCGGTTCGCCACCGCCAAAAATTACGATTCTGCCACCGTTGGTATGCTGTATTCCGTACAGCGGACCGCCCGGTGCAGCGAGCTTTGAAAGCTCTACCGTTTTCATTTTCAGCGCTGCCGAGGTATAGGCCTTGTTCACAGCAATGTCATAGCTGGCGATATACGCATCATCCATACTGACAACTGCAACGGTGTTTGCGCCTTTATCTGCAATGGCGATAACTGCGTTTACACCGACGCGCGCTGCTTCCTCTTCCACGCGGGCAATGATTTTCTTTGCAAGTGCGAGCGACATTTTCGGCAAAGCCTTGGCCTCCAGCACGCTTTTCGCTACGGAGACTGCTATTTTTTCAAGGTCCTCACGATTCATGCCGTCAACCTCGCTTTTCTATGTATTTGAATTATTTACCCATCTGTTCAATTACCTTCTTGGTAATCTCAGCAATCAGCGCTGCATCATCTGCATCACCCTTGCAGTTGCCGCTGCAGGAACCGCCGCAGCTATGGCAGCTGGACTTGCCGTTCTTCGCATTCGGGCAAAGATCTGCCGGATGCTTACCGGTCATACCAAACTGACGTCTGATTTCATACAGACGCTCTACCTGCGCCTTCGAAAGCTCCTTCGGACCGCCCAGTGCTCTTGCATGATAGAGCAACTGTGCATAAAACTCAAGAGATTCCATTTTGTAGTATGCATTAATCAAAGAATCGGAGAAGGAAAGTGCGCCATGATTCTCCAGAAGCACTGCATCATAATGCTGCAGATACTTTTCCACTGCATCCGGAATTTCGTTTGTCGACGGTGTGCCGTATTCTGCAATCGGTACGCAACCAAGTGTGATAACTGCTTCCGGCATAATCGGCTGTGTCAGCGGAATGCCTGCAATCGCAAAGCTTGTTGCGTAAATCGGATGTGCATGCACAACACTCTTTACATCCGGACGCTGCGCGTATACACGCATATGCATCTTAATTTCGGAAGACGGCTTGAAGTTGCCGTTTGCCTGAATGACTTTACCTTCCTTATCTACCTTACAGATATACTCCGGTGTCATAAATCCCTTGCTCACGCCTGTCGGTGTGCACAAAAACTCATTGTCGGAAAGCTTAACGGAAATGTTACCGTCATTTGCAGCAACCATGCCTCTGTCATAGATGCGCTTACCGATTTCACAAATTTGTTTTTTAATTTCGAATTCAGAAACCATTTCAATTTCTCCTTTTCTTTTTGATTTTCTGTGAATTTATGTTTGTACAACTATATAATAACACCACTATGTGGTATTGTCAACATATTTTGTTGGTTTTTCTTTGTTTTTTCTGTGTTTTTCTTTTTTTAGGTGCTTAAATGCTTCAAAATATCATCTACACCCTCACCGGTAACGGAATTTACAAAAAATACTTTCTTGCAGCCCGACAACCGAAGCCAAGCTTCCGCTCTTTTGGGACAAGCATCCTTATGGTCAATCTTTGTAACGATACCGATAACCTCACGGTTCACCATGCAAGTGCAATTTGGCGGAAACATTGAATAATCCTCCGTCGCCGCTAAAAGCAGTCCCACCACATCTGCCTCATACGCATAAAGCGCGAGCGCTGCGGCAAGCGGGGCATTTTGCAGATATTCCCCCGGTGTATCAATTAAGAAATCGCCATAGGAAATATACTGTGTTTTATGATAGGTTGTCGGTTCCTTCTTCAGCGCCTGCGTCAGGGTTGTTTTACCCGAACCGCTTCTGCCCATTAAAATCAGCTTTTTCATGTTATGTCCTCGTAATCGGGCACACGGTAAATGCAAGCTTCTTTTCACAATAGCTCATTAACGCATCCAATGCTGCCTCCACCTGCGAAACCGTACCGGTCACAATCAGAGTACCTGAAAAACGGTCAACAAAGCCAAGCTCAACACCAGATGCCTTCAGGGCAATATCGCCGGCAATGATTGCCGTTTCACTCGGCGACATCGTTACAATACCGATTGCCCCCTCGTGCACCTCCACTGTCGGGTCAAGACCGAGCTTCCTGTATAAGATATCGTCCGGATTGGCAATAATGTGCGCCAGGGTAATTTGCTTGCCCGGAACAATTTCCTGTATGATGCGCATTTTATCCTGCATCGTAAGTTCATTCATGTTTTAACCTCCAATTTGCGCCTTCAAGCCTGCCTCTTCACATACGGCTTTCAGCATCTGCATATGTTCATCACTCGGTGTTTCAATGTCGGAAAGCGTATATTCTCTTCCGAGCCCCGCATATTTGTCCGATCCGAACGGATGGTAGGGAAGAAGATGAATTTCATTTACGTTCGGAAGCGATGCCGCAAACTGTGCAATCGCCCCGATTTCTTCCGGTGTATCATTAAAGGTCGGAATCACCGGCACACGGATAATCAGCTTCTTTGCCCGCTCTGCAATTTTTCTTGCATTTTCCAGAATACGCTTGTTCGGCTTCGTTGTGAAGGCTTCGTGCTTTTCCGAATCCATATGCTTGATATCCATCAGATACAAATCCAGATAAGGCAACAGCTTTTCAATCACATCAAAGCTTGCAAAACCCGTAGATTCCATCGCCGTATTAATACCGTAGAGCTTGCACGACTGCAAAATAGCTGCCGCAAACTCCGGCTGCAGAAGCGATTCACCGCCCGAAAGCGTTACACCGCCGCCGCTGCGCTTGTAATACGGCATATCCTTTATGATTTTCGCCATAACCTCATTAACCGTAACATCCTGACCGACGGTTTTTGTTTTACCGTTCTGCACCATTGTCTGGATTTTAAATTCCTGCGACTCCGGATTACAGCACCAGCGACAACGCAATGCGCAGCCCTTTAAAAACACAATCGTGCGGATGCCCGGTCCGTCATGGACGGAAAATTTTTGTATATTAAAGATTCTGCCTTTTACGGCACCGAGTCTGTCTAGCATAAATACTCTCCAACGTTAAATTAGAATGTGCTCTGCTCCGTTCTGCGGATAATGTCATCCTGCAGAGACTTTGAAAGCGATGTAAACAGTGCGCTGTAGCCTGCAACACGTACTACAAGATTTTTATAGTTTTCCGGATGCTTCTGCGCATCGTAGAGTGTTTCACGGCTCACAACGTTAAACTGCATATGACTGCCCTTCTGATCGAAGAACGCACGAATAAGCGATACGAAATTGTCAAGTCCCTTTTCGCCCTTAAGTGCGGACGGATGGAACTTCATGTTAAAGAGTGTACCGTTCGAAGCAATACCATGGTCAAGCTTCGCAACCGAGTTTGCGGCTGCTGTCGGACCGCTTACATCACGACCGGCAACCGGCGATACGCCGTCTGCAACCGGTGTATAAGCAAGTCTGCCGTCCGGGGTTGCACCGGTTTGCGCACCAAGCGGTACGTTTGCAGAAACAGGGTAGAGCCCTGCCTGATACTGACCGCCGCGCGGATTTGTATATTTTTCTACCGGCTTGGTGTAGGTATATGCAACCTCACGTGCCAGAAGGTCAATCTCTTCGATATCATTACCGAAACGGTCGAGCTTTTCGATTTCTTCCAGAATCTGTGCGCCCTTACCGGAGGTCGCCTGCGGAAGCGCCGCGCTGACCTGTGCATAAATCTTTGCAATTTCTTCTTCACCGACGGTTTTACCGGTAGCCATAAGCTGACGGGCAATTTCCGTGGTCAGCTTCTGTGCATCTACGCCGTCCGCGCCGCCGAAGTTGCTTTCCAGCGCCGCCTTCAGCTCAGCCATTGTGAATTTCTTTTCTTCAAATACCAGCTTCTTTACCGCATACATTGCGTCTGCCATATTGGCAATACCAAAGCCCTGCGGACCGGTAAAGTTATAAATCGCGCCACCTTCCTGCACACTCTTCCCTCTACCGATACAATCCTCAATCATAGAAGATAAGAACGGAAGCGGAGCACGCTCTGCATGCGCTAAGTCAATTGCATTGTCTGCGTTGACCATCAGCTTAATCTGATACTCCATCTGTGCCTTATACGCATTGAAAAATTCTTCAAAGGTTTCCATCTTGGTAACATCACCGGTCTGGATGCTGACCGCTTTACCGTTTTCGATACCGTTGTTAAAAACAAGCTCCGAAACACGGCACATATTAAAGAACGCAGCATCGTGCCAACCATCTGTTTTACCCGACTTCTGCGGCTCAACACAGCCAATAATGTTATAATCTCTTGCATCCTCTAAAGCAAGACCTCTGTTTAAAAGCGCCGGAACAATCACTTCATCATTGTAGTACGCCGGAAGGCCTACCCCCGTACGCGTCAGCTCTGCAGCGCGCACCAGAAATTCATGCGGTGAACCGTTCCAGACACGTACAGAGAACGACGGCTGCGGCAAAAGCACATGCATCGTTGCTTCAATGCACATAAAAGAAAGCTCGTTTGTTGCATCTCTGCCGTCCGGCGTCTGACCGCCGGCAATCAGGTTCTGAAATGCGCTGTAGCCTGCAAAGCCTTCCGCACTGGCAAGGTCACGCACCTTATTGACATCGTTGAGCTTTACCCAGATACAGTCAATGTACTCCTGCGCTTGCTCCAGTGTCAGCTTTCCTGCATCATAATCCGCCTTGAAATACGGATACATATACTGGTCAAATCTGCCCGGACTGATCGAGTGACCGCTGCCTTCCGTCTGAATCAGCATCTGCACAAACCAGAACGACTGACAAGCTTCATAAAAGCTTCTTGCGCCGTATGCCGGAACATGGGCACAGTTTTCGCTAATTTGGCGAAGCTCTGCCGCACGCTTGGCATCATTGCACATATTTGCTTCCTCGGCAGCCTTTGCGCTGTAACGCTTTGCAAATGTGATTGCGGCTTCACAGCTTTCAATTACAGCTTTCAAAAAGCTGTTTCTTGCTACATAATCGCCATCACCGATATCCAGCTTTGCCATTGCAGCCTTCGCTTCTTCGATGATGCCTGTATAACCGATTTTCAAAACCTTGCCGTAATTGACGGTTACGTGACCTACACCATTATAAAAATAGTTGCCCGGTGTAAAGATATTTGCTTCAATCGCCGTCAAAGTTTCCGGTACCATATACGAAGTTGCAAGCTCACTGGTGGTTTTGCCCTTCCAGTATGGATGAATTTTCTTCAGCCTTGCCTTCGTTTCCTCCGATACATAGAACGGATCGGCACTTCTGGTCGCCACGGTATCCAGCTCTGCCTCCAGCCATTCATACGAAAATTCCGGGAATGTCTGGCAAGAGCGCGGACGCACGGTTGTACTGCCGACAATCAACTCCTCCGGACGAATTGTCACCGGAAGGTTCTCTAAAATATGACGGAAAGCCTTGGCTTTTCGCTCAATCATCGGAAGCGATTCTGTCTTTTTAAACGATTCCGTCATCAACTCCGCACGGTCTGCCTCAATTTGCGGCATTTCCTTAAACATATGGTCTATCAAATGACCGATACGCGGACTCTTTTCAATTCTTGGAAAATTATAAAGCTGCATAATATCCATTCCTTTCAGAAAATGAATTCTATTATATACTCATTATGGTTTGTACAACGTCATCCGTTGTTTTTTTACATATTTTTTGTACGGCTTGCTTTGCATTTCTGACCGCGATGCTGTGTTCAACCGCCAAAAGCATCGGTATATCATTTGTATTATCCCCGAATGCCGCTGCCTCGGTTTTATCAATACCATAGTGCTGCAGCAAAAACCGCGTTGCGCTGCCCTTGTCAATGCCGGCAGCCGTATATTCGGTCAGGCGCAGGTCGCCGTACACCTTATTTACACCCTCTGCCGCAAAACCATTGCCGAAAACAACCGCCTTATAAATCGGCTCATAAATATCTTCGGTTTTCCCAAACTCCGTCGCGTGACCGCGATAGTGCAGTTTCATTTCGCGTACAAATGCGCTTTGCCCTTTAACGTAGGTCATATATCTGCCCTGCAAAAGGACCGTCTGTGCCTGGTCAAACTGCGATATGTCCCGCATCGGCGCTTCAAAAATCAGTTTTTCTCCTTCAAAAATCAACGCGCCGTCACACGCAACAAAAAGGATTTCATCTCTGACAGACGAAAACAGACTAAGCAGCTCGCTTTGTGCTCTGCCGGACGCCACGGCAAATTGTATGCCCTTCGTCCGCAATGCCGAAATCGCCTCTATCGTCTTTTGCGCTATTCTGTTTTCCGACGGCATTAAAAGCGTGCCGTCCAAATCCGATATCACCAATTTCATACAAAACTCCACCTATCCGCTTATTATCATACAGCAAACAAATCAAAAAGTCAATAGAAAAACAAATAAAAAAAGAAAAACACAGATTTTTCAAAAATAAATTCTGTGTTTTTCACTTTGTTATCCTATTTTAACCAAATATCTTTTTTGTTTTCCCTTTGTTTTTTTGTGCAAAAGAGGGTGCAATACCGAAATGAGCTTTAAAGGCCTTTGAAAATGCATAGGCATCACAGTAGCCGAGCGACTCCGCCACTGCCTTTACCTGCACGTCCGATGTATGCAATGTCGCATATGCGCGCTGCATCTTCAGCGCATTCATATAGGCATGCGGCGTTTGTCCCGTGTGCTTTTTAAAATAAGAAATAAAATATTTTTCCGACATATTCAGCTGCATAGCAAGCTCTGTCACTGACGGCGTCCTTTTCAGGTTTTCTTCCATATAGCGCAAAAGCTGCTCCAAGCGTGCCATCGGCGTTTGTTTATTTTCCTTTAAAGCAATCATACGTGCACAAAGCCGCATCAATGCCGCTTTCAGCGCAAAATTCGCCATCGGTTCACCGCTTTCAACAGCCAGATAAGCGTTTTCAAAACCGCGTACTTCCGCCGCTACTGTATTGGAATCTGTCTTGCCGCCCAAATCAAATCCGGCAAATACATTCGGATTTTCGTTGTGCTGCGCCCGAAAATGAACAAAGGAAAAGATGCATCCCTGCGGTCCTCCAACCGCACTGTAGACCGTATCCGGCTCTAAAAAGAACACATCACCCGGCGCGAGTGTATATGTTTTCTTTTTATATGTAATGCGCAGACTGCCGCGCTTTATAATCCATAAATCACACGCCGGTTTACTGCCGCGTTCACGCCACTGTGATCCATGTTCTATTTGCGAACAAAGTAAAATCTCAAATGCTGCGCTCTGCAAGGCCGCATCCAAAATGCTGTATCCGTTCATCTGTTCCACCTCAAAAACAGAATAACATACTATGGAAAGAAAATCAATTCTAAATCATACTTTTTTACATCATTATCTTACAATATAACATTTTATCATTTATTTTTGTATGCTATACTAAAGAAAAATAAACATCTCGGAGGAAATCTTATGTTTGAGTATGGAGAAAAAAGAAAAGCATTTACGCAGGATTTATGTGGAGAATGGCTTTTTAAAGCAGACAAAGACAATATAGGCAAAACGGAAAAGTGGGAAGTTACATTCCCAGATGATGCACAAAAAATGCCTGTTCCGTCATGCTGGAACAACACACTAAAATATTATGACTACACCGGTGTTGGTTATTATAAGAAGGAATTTTTTGCAAAGCAGGGGAAGGTGCGCATTGTTTTTGAGGGCGTGTCCAACGAAAGCATTGTTTACTTAGACGGTGTGCGCGTTGCAGCGCACAACGGCGCATATACAGCCTTCGACTTTTACGCAGAATTTGAAACAGACGGTATGCACACGCTTGTGGTTCGCGCAGATGCATATGTGGATGATGTACACACCGTACCAAACGAAACACGCGACTGGAAAGTGTACGGTGGCATTATGCGTCCGGTCTATCTGACATATTTACCGGATTTCTTTGTAGATGCTCTGCACATACAATATACACTTTCCGATGATTTGCATTCTGCAGATGTTTCAGTGAAATTTTCCGCCTATGGCACAGGCAGTCACAGCTATACACTGCTTGCGGACAATGAAACAATAACAACTGCGCAAGTAAAAGCAGGCAAAAATGAAATCTGTTTTACACTTAAAAACGTGCGTCTTTGGAATGTTCTTGCACCGCAGCTCTATACCTTTACTCTTGAAAATGAAACAGACTCCACATCCGTACGTACCGGTTTCCGTAAGATTACCGTAAACGACAGACGCATTGAAATTAACAATAAACCTGTCTATCTGCGCGGCATAAACCGTCATGAAGACCATCCGGAATGGGGACACGCACTCCCACTGCACATCGCCAAAAAAGATATGGACATTATTGTGAATATGGGCTGTAATATGATCCGCGGCTCCCATTATCCAAACAGCCGGGCTTTTCTGGATTTGTGCGATGAATACGGCATTTTGTTCTGGAGTGAGCTGCCGCTGTGGTACTATAAAGAAAATCAGGCCGCAAACGAAAATGTTGTAAATATGATTTTAGAAATGGGGCACGAGATGGTTGTGCAAAATTACAATCATCCATCCATTTTCACCTGGGGACTGCACAATGAGTGTGAAACCTCAACCGATGCTTTCCGCCGTCTGAGCGAAAAAATGGCAGCACAGTATCGCTTAGAGGACAGCTCACGTTTAATTACATATGCAAGCGATAAGGTATTCGATGATATATGCTTCGATTTATGCGATTTTATCAGTGTAAACCGCTACCCGGGCTGGTATGGCGATGAAATTGAAGCGTGGGAAAGCTTTTTAGAAAATCTTGATGCTTATTTAGAAAAGGTGGGCGCCGGCGGAAAGCCGATTACCATAAGCGAATTCGGTGGAGGCGGTATTTTTGGACAATCGAGCTTTGATGCACCAAAATGGAGCGAACAATATCAATGTGAAATTTTAGAAAAATCTATAGAAATTTTCAGAAAACACCCGGAAATCGGCGGTATGATGATCTGGCAATACTGTGATATCCGCGTGCGCACAGCCCAGGCAATGAGCAGACCGCGAAGCTTTAATAACAAAGGGCTTGTCAACGAGTACCGACAGCCGAAAATGGCTTATTATACAGCAAAAAAGCTGTACGAAAAAATTGCAGAAGATGAAAACTAATATAAAAGAAGGTTGATGCATTGCATCAACCTTCTTTGAACTGCACCAGTTTGTGCAGACAGCACAAAAAAGAGTGTCTATGGCATAAGTATTAAATTTTAAGCAACATACTGACTTCGTTTTTCAAGCGGAGTCAGTTTTGTTTTTAGTTGTATTCTTTCGTTATTATAGAAGTGG
>JAZSGM010000267.1:0-7633 GCA_045532715.1 Clostridia bacterium | reverse complement strand
TACTTTGAGTCTGTGTATAATTGTACTTTGCAAGGCTGTGTCAGAGCATTGAGACCAACAATTACGCCTAAAAGCTCCATACGATTGTTGGTTGTTTCGCGATAACCTGCAGAAAGCACCTTCTCATGACCGTTGTAGACTAAAATCGCACCATAACCGCCCGGACCCGGATTCCCGCTGCAAGCACCGTCCGTGTACAAATACACTTCCTTCATGCCTGCTCAACCTCCAATGTTGCCTCATCAAACGGTGCATTTAATATTGCCTTTGCCTCATCATACTGCGCAGCACTCACGAATATATAAGTTCCCAGATTAGAACCGCCGCAGTACAGTTTTGCAACCGCACTGTGTCCGCCGAATCTTTTGAACGCGCGTATACCGCAGGATTCCAAAAGCGAAATTTTTACATCCGCATCAAACTCATCACTGAGCGTCATTAAACATACACACTCGATATCCTCAATTTTCTCGCAAATCATCGGTGTGTTGTTTTCATATACCGTAAAACGGTATACAATTCCGTTTTCTTCCTGCGCGTCAGACGTCGAAATCAAAGACCAATTGTCCGTTGCATCCAAATTCACCATATAGGTATCCGCATCAAACGTTCCGTCAACCTTCGTTACAAGCGCATGCGTACAATATGGCAAAAACGCCTTATAAACACTTTCACCGCCAACAACAAATGCATCTGCAGCCTCCGGCAAAGCAAGTACCTCTTCTATGCTATGGCACACAACGACACCTTCTGGCGCATAGGTCATATCACGCGTAAGCACAATATTCGTTCTGTCCTTAAGCGGTTTGCCTCCCGGAAGCGACTCCAAAGTCTTTCTTCCCATAATTACACTGTGCCCAAGTGTCTTTTCTTTAAAGTACATTAAATCCCCGCGCAAGCGCCAAGGAATACCGCCATCCTTACCTATTGCAAAATTGTGATCCACCGCAACAATCAGCTTCATAATATCTCCTTACCGCATCCGTCTATATTGCTACCGGAATTCTTCCGATTTTTTCACCGGTCTGATAGTTTTCCAGCACGAAATCATCCACTGTGAAATCATAGAAATTCTTTATATCAGGGTTGATTTTCAGCGTCGGCGCCGGGTTCGGTTTTCTTTGTATTAATTCTTCAACTATGGACATATGTCTGTCATAAATATGCGCATCTGCAATGACATGAACAAACTCGCCCGGTTCCAGATCGGAAACCTGTGCAAACATCATCACAAGAGCCGCATACTGACATACATTCCATGCATTCGCCGCCAGAACATCCTGCGAACGTTGATTTAAAATTGCGTTCAGTTTACCATCAGCTACGTTAAATGTCATCGAATAAGCGCATGGATAAAGTGCCATTTCCGACAAATCCGCGTGGTTATACAAATTGGTCATAATACGTCGACTCGATGGGTTATTCTTCAAATCATAAAGCACGCGGTCAACCTGATCAAACTCGCCTTCCTTGTACTTATGCTTAATACCAAGCTGATAGCCGTAAGCTTTGCCTATACTTCCGGATTCATCCGCCCAACTGTCCCATATATGCGTTGATAAATCATGAATATTATTTGATTTTTTCTGCCAGATCCAAAGAATTTCATCAATTGCACCTTTCAAATTGATCGGACGCAGCGTCAGAAGCGGAAACTCTTTTTGTAAATCATAGCGATTTACAACGCAGAATTTCTTTCTGGTGTAGGCCGGCGTGCCGTCCTCCCAATGCGGTCGGACCTTATCATTGCAATCCGTGCCGTTTTCCAAAATATCCTTACACATCCGGATAAAGATTTCATCCGTCATACTCATGGCAATTCCCTCACTTATTCAATCGTAATTCTGTGGAATACCTTCTTGCCCTTCTTAACAACAATACCATCACCCGCAAGGCGCGCTGCCTCAATCACAAGCGTAGCATCAGTCACCTTTTCGCCGTCTATGCTTAATCCGCCCTGCTGCACAAGACGTCTGCCTTCAGCCTTGGACGGAATTAACTCTACCATTGCGAGAAGATCCAAAATCGCAATACCTTCGCCAATATCCGCAGCCTTCAACGCTGTAGCCGGCATATTTTGCGCATTTCCGCCACCGAAAATCGCTTCTGCAGCGTCACGCACCTTATCTGCCTCTGCCTGTCCGTGCACAAGCTTTGTAACCTCGTATGCAAGCAGTTTCTTTGCTACGTTCAGCTCCTGACCTTCCAGCTTTGCAAGCGCATTGATTTCTTCCATCGGAACAAAGGTCAAAAGTTTCAGACACTTAATAACGTCAGCATCATCCACGTTTCTCCAATACTGATAGAAATCATACGGCGTAGTCTTTTCCGGATCGAGCCAAACAGCACCGCTTTGTGTTTTACCCATCTTTTTGCCTTCGCTGTTGGTAAGCAACGTAAAGGTCATACCGTAAACCTGCTTCTGATCCTTTCGTCTGCAAAGGTCAATACCGCCGAGAATATTACTCCACTGGTCGTCACCGCCGAGCTCCATCTTACAGCCATATTTACGCGAAAGCATCAAGAAGTCATAACTCTGCATCAGCATATAGTTAAACTCAAGGAAGGACAGACCTTTTTCAAGTCTCTGCTTAAAGCACTCTGCCGTAAGCATCTTATTTACCGAGAAGCATGCGCCAATATCACGTAAAAACTCAACGTAATTCAAATCAAGCAGCCAATCAGCATTATTCACCATAATTGCCTTGTCATCAGAAAAATCGACAACGCTGGAGAGCTGTTTTTTAAAGCACTCGCAGTTATGCTCGATGGTTTCTTTTGTCATCATCTGACGCATATCGGTTCTGCCGGACGGGTCACCAACCATACCGGTACCACCACCGACAAGCGCAATCGGTCTATGACCGGCAAGCTGCATATGACGCATTACAACCATCTGCAGGAAATGACCAACATGTAAGCTGTCCGCCGTCGGGTCAAAGCCGATATAAAAGGTCACCTTCTCCTTACCGAGAAGCTCTCTGATTTCCGCTTCGTGAGTTGTTTGCGCAATTAGGCCACGTTCTAAAAGGACGTCAAAAACATTTCTTTCACTCATGATATTCACTCCATATCAATTAATCATTATTTCAAATGTATAAATTTTAACATAAATCCGACAAAAAATCAACCTTTAAGAAACTTTTTGTTTCTTCGCACTTTTCTTTTTACGAATTTTATGCTAAAATACAAACCAGGTGATGAAGATGAAGGAAAAAATCTATACAATTCCGGTCAATGAAGCATTTGAAGAAGCTGATTCCTGTCCGCTTTGTACAATGATCAAAAAACTTGAAGCAGCACGCGTAAAATACATGCTCGGTCCTGCGATGATGGAGCCCGACATCCGCACGCAGACCAACAGTATCGGTTTTTGCAAACGTCACTATGAAATGATGTTTGCCCAGGAAAACAAACTGAGCCTTGCGTTAATCCTACAAACACATCTTGAAGAAATCAATCAAAAGATCAGCGCACAGACCGCGCGCATTGCAAATCAAAAGCCTCTGGAAAAATCCATATTCAAAAAAAGAAACACAGACACGCGTGGTAATGCAGTACTGTTATCCCGTGCAGTTCAAGCTGTTACAGAATCCTGCGTGATTTGCGAACACATCAACAGTACCTTCGAGCGATATATTGACACACTATTTTACATGTGGCAAAGCGATCCGGCATTTAAAGAAAGATTTGCAAGTACAAGTTCCTTCTGTCTTGAGCATTATGCCCTGCTCGCCAAATATGCATGCAGATATTTAAGCGATGCCGACGCGCTTGCTTTTTTAAAGCAACTCAATGAAATTGAAGAAAAACACCTGGTCGGATTAAAAGCCGATGTTGACCGATTTATCTTAAAATTTGACTACCGCAGCAAGGATTTACCCTGGGAAAATGCCAAGGATGCACCAAAACGCGCACTGCAAACACTCTCAGGTACAGAAATCGAATAATAAAAAAGTCTTCCATAGGAAGACTTTTTTATTACCACTTTTTGATGTAATACAAATACATATGGTACACGATTGTAAACACAGCATAACCACCCAGTAACCAGAACACAACGCCGAAAGACTTAGTAATGTTCTTTAAAAAGCTGAGCACAACCGGTGCGCTTTCAATCGGTAACCAACGTGTGTAGAATGCAAAGTTTACATAAAAAGAAATCAGCGCAGCTGTCAGGCAGAGATGCCCGTAATTGCGAAAACGTTCCTTTACAGCAACCTTGGCAAGCTTAGAGTCCGGTTTAAACTTATCTACAACAGAAAGTCCGTAGCAAGCAAGACACAATACAGCAAAGAGTATGAATGCAACCAGCATAATTGTATTGTAATTTGAAATCCATGCAATACCAAGTTCACCGCGCGCAGCCCGACTCATTATATGCGAAGCAAAATAGCCGAGTGCAGTAAACCCTAAACTAATCAGCATTCGATTTACAATCTTTTCTTTGCGCTCCTTTTTAGAGCAATCATAAAATGTTTTCTTCATGTAGGTCTATCCTCCCAATTACAATGCATCTATACTTGCAGTTTATAATTCAAATTCATAATTCATCATCGACAGTACAACCTCTGCTGCCGTTTCCGTACGCAAAATCCGATTGCCAAGTGTAACCGTTTGCACACCAGCTACCCTTGCACTTTCAATTTCTTGTTCTGAAAATCCACCCTCAGGGCCGATAATAAACGCCGCACATTCCGAGGTACCTGCTCCGCGAAGCAAAGTTTTCAGCGTCGTGTCCCGCTCATTTTCATACGGTACAAAAGAAAGCTGCATTTCAGAAAGCACATCCATTGCCTCTTTAAAAGACACAGGCATACCGACATGCGGTATAACACCACGTCCTGACTGTTTTGCAGCAGCTTTCGCAATTGCCTGCCAACGTTCAACTTTCTTTTCAGCATCGGCTTCACTATTTAATTTTACAACACATCGCTCAGAAATGCAAGGAATAATTTCAGAAATTCCGAGTTCCGTACATTTTTGAATAACATATTCCATTTTTGAAGCCTTGGGTAAACATTGAAAAAGTGTGATTTTAACGCGACTTTCCGCCGGCGAAGGCTTTCTTTCCAAAACGCGAACGGTTAGTGTGTTTTTTTCTGCACATTCGATTTCTGTCTCATAATCTGTACCTGCTCCGTCGCAAACCGTCAAATTATCTCCGACCTGCATACGCAGTACTTTCAAAATATGTTTTGCTTCCTCTCCGTCAAGTAAGATGGTATTTTCAGATATATTTTCTTTTTCAGCAAAAAATTTCGGCATATGCTTCTCCCGTTATTTCTTTAATACAATAGCAGCCCATTCACCCTTCTTGTGAATTTCAAGAACAGTAAGTCCGCTTTGCTTTAACTTTGCTTCTACCTCATCCAAGCGCGCATGAATAATGCCGGAGGTAATCATGATGCCGCCCTCGCGCAATGCATTATATGCAAAATCAGAAAGTCCGATGATGACATCTGCCACAATATTTGCAAGAACAACATCATACTGCTTTTGACAAATGTCCTCAATAAGCGCCTCGTCTGTCAGTACATTACCTGCGGCAGTTTTATACACCCCTGCATCCACATTGTTTTTCTGTGCGTTTTCCTCTGCAATTTTTACCGCATTCGGGTCAATATCCACAGCATAAGCATCCGCCGCACCAAGCAGCATGGCCATTACGGATAAAATACCGCTGCCACACCCGAGATCCAGCACACTGTCACCGGTTTGCAGATAATTTTCAAGGCTTTCCAGACAAAGCTGCGTGCTTTCATGCGTACCTGTGCCAAAGCTCATTCCGGGATTGATTGTAAACACAATGCGACCTTCCGTATCCTCCACTTGCTCCCACTCCGGACGAATCAGCATCTTTTTACCGAGCTTTAACGGCTTATAAAACTGTTTCCAATTCTCGCCCCAATCCTGTTCAAGCATATTATTTATCGTGATATCCAATTCACCGAGCACACCGTCCGCATCCTCAGCCTTCAATACGGCAAGGCGCGTCTTGACCGCTTCAAGCATCTGTCTGCCGTGGTCATTATCCTTCAAATAAATCTTTACCACTGTCGGTGCGTGCGCGCGCTCCATCAGCGCATCATCTACATAATCCCAATACTGCTTATTCTCTGCCAGGAAACTTGTAAAATCATCCGCATCTTCAATTTCCGTACCGGTGATGTCCATGGCATATAGCATACCGCAAATCGGCTCAATTCCCTCTTTTGTTGTTTTAATTCCAACCTGCATCCATTCCATGCCATTACGCCTCCCAATCGCGATACAATCCGGCTTTATAATTTCCAAGCAGAGCAAACGATGTTGTCTGCGCCATCAATCTGCCGACGAGCTCATTTACATTTTCAGAAAGTAGATTTCCCTCAAAATCTATAAAGAAACAATATTCCCAGCTCCTGTTCGGAATCGGTCTGGATTCGATTTTCAGCATGTTTACACCATATTCCAAAAACAGTGACACAACACGCGCCAAAGTTCCGCTTTCATGACGCAATGTCATCATAACAGAAATCTTATTTGCATCCGCGGCAATCTGTTCATCCTTTTTAATCACTACAAAGCGCGTAAAATTATTCTTATTATTATTTATATTTTCAGCCAGAATTTTCAGATTATAAATTTCGGCACATCGCTTCGAAGCAATTGCCGCCTTCGTTACATCCCCCTGTTCAGCCACATAAGCCGCACTGACAGCCGTATTATGATACGGAACCAAATTGACCTTTTCAAAACCGCTTAAATAGGCAGAACACTGTTCAATCCCCTGCGCGTGCGAATATACTGTTTCAAGCGTTTCCAGGCTCGCTCCTTCGACACTCATCAGATTATGGCGCACCGGCAAAATATATTCGCCGACAATTCTGCAGTTTTTCTTTGCCAAAAGATCATATACATCCCCAATAGCACCTGTTGAAGAATTTTCAACCGGCAACACACCGAACTCCGCCTCGCCACGTTCTACCGCAACAAAAACATCCTCAAATGTTCTTACGTTACGCGCATTGCAAGCATTTGCAAAAAAGCCAAGCGTTGCTTCTTCGCCGTAAGAACCGGCTGTCCCCTGAAAAACCACCTGCGGATTTTCAGCATTGAGTCCAAGCTGTTTTGCCTGATACTCCTTCGAATAAGTCATCATATGTGTAATCAGCTTTTCGGCCCAACCGGCAAGCTCACAATCCTCTACAGCATCTACAAAACGTTCACGAACGAGCACTTCACGTTTTTCATCCAGAATCGGCAGATTGTTTGCCTTTTTATACGCAGCGACATCCTTTGTAAGATACATACGTTTTTTAAACAATCTCGCAAGTTCTTTGTCCGTTTCAATAATCTCTTTTCTCGTCACTTCCAAATCCTTCATTTGTATCACCTTAAATCAGAATTACAATGGTATTATTATACATTATTTCACCCGTGCTTGTCAATGTAAGTTTGCGCTTTCCTTGACAGCACGGTGCAAAAAGCATATAATATCTGTAATTACTCAAACAGGAAGGTTTCAAATGAAAATTGTGATCGTTAAAAAGAATGATGCAGGTCAACGAATTGACCGTTTTATGAGCAAACTCTTCCCCTCTATGCCGCAAAGCATGATTTACAAATCGCTGCGCAAGGACTGTGTGAA
>JAZSGM010000094.1:0-5826 GCA_045532715.1 Clostridia bacterium | reverse complement strand
AATCATCTGCTAAATCGTCAAGGGCACAAGGTGTAACGGTATGCCTGGCAAGCTTCACCAAAAATTTATACACCTTTTCTGCCACGTCCGGGATAAAGCGCGCAGCTCTCTCTTTGCTGTGCGCGTCCCGGATTTCAATTCCGCACATCCCTCCTTTCAGTAAAAGATAATACTCCAGCTCCATGCGTGGGTGTTTGATGTGTACTTCACGAATTTTTATTTTTTGCATTTGTGTACACACCTCCTTTCATAGGATATCACGAATGAAAACTGTAAAAAGTTTTAAAAATTTAAAAAAATGTTGACAAAATAAAAAAAACTGGATATACTACTATTAAAACAAATAATTTTTGTTATTTTGCAATCGTAAAATCATTTAATTTTAACAAGAAAGGGGTATTTTGTGAATTACAAACCATTGCTAGGCTTATATTATGAAAACAAATCAGAATATGAGTCCGTGTATAAATCCAGATTTTTCGGCGAAAATTGTGTGCACTTGAATTTTAAAATTCATGAAAACGAAGCCTTTTATTGTATTACAGAAGAAATGCACAAGCTATATATTAAAATTCTGGAATTAAATGCGGACGTGCTGCACAAACTGTCAGCTCTGCCGGGCATTGCCCCAAAGCAATTTGCAAAACGCAGTTTAATCGAAGAAATTGTATTGACCAACAATATTGAAGGTGTTTTCAGCACGCGCAAAGAAATAGGGAGTGTTTTGGAATCGCTAAAAAACGGTGATAAAAAGAAGCGTTTTTTTGGACTTGTAAAAAAATATAATATGTTAGCAAGCGAAGAAATTCCCTTAAAAGTACCTGAAGATATTCGAAAGGTTTATAACGAATTGGTGCTCCCTGAAATCGCCGCTGACGACCCGCAAAACATACCGGACGGTGAGCTTTTCCGAAAAGATGGGGCAGAAGTGACCTCCAAGACACAAAAAGTCATCCACATTGGCGTTTATCCGGAAGCAAAAATCATCTCTTCCATAGAGAAGGCTTTGAGTATTTTAAACAGCGACCTCTCCCCCATAGAAAGAATTTCTATTTTCCATTACTTGTTTGGCTATATCCATCCGTTTTATGACGGAAATGGCAGAACCTCAAGGTTTATAAGCAGTTATCTGTTGGCAAAGGAACTTAACAATAGGCTAATTGGATACAGAATGTCCTACACAATCAAAGAAAACCTTTCGGCATACTATAATGCATTTAAGCTTTGTAACGACCCTAAAAACCGCGGAGATATAACGCCGTTTATTCTTATGTTTATGGATATTATCTATAAATCCATGGACAATTTGCAAAAGGCACTTCATGAAAGAATCCAAAAGCTTCATTTCTTTAGTGATAAAATGGCAGCTCTTCCGTATTTTCAAACAGAAGCAATGCAAAATTTCGGTTTCCTTTTGATACAGGCACGGCTTTTTGCCGAACATGGTATCACCAAGAAGGAATTGGAGCAGAACCTAGAGATAGGCACGGTCACGTTGGATAAACGTCTGAAAATAGTAAGAGAGGCGGGTCTTTTACTGGAAGAACGAGTCGAACGCAGGTTATATTTTAAATTTGACATTGATAAACTGTAAAGAAAAAGCGGGGCATTTCGCCCCGCTTTTCTCGTGCCTATTTTTTCTCAAAATCCCCCCGCACTGCCCGGCTGAGCATTTCGCACATGCTTTCCAGCGCCGTCAGTTTTTTTCGAATCGGCGCTATCATCACCGCCGCCGTCCCAGCACTGACCAGAATGACCGCGAGCCATAAAAACGGATGCATATTTTTCACCTCCTTTCCGCCTTTATATAAAACCTCCCCCTCATCTTGCACGTGACAACAACTAAAAAAGGTTTGACTTTTTTAAAATTTTTTTCAAAATAAAAAAGCGAGGCAAAATGCCCCGCCATTCTAAAGCACCAAAAATCTTTGATATAGCCCTTCTCGCTCCCCCTCCTCTCTGTTTTTCTCAAGGTACGCCCTGAGTCTTTCGACAGCTGCCGGCAAATCTTCTTCCGCATAATACTCCGGATGCCGCAATCTGCTTTCCAAAGCATCAAGCTGCCACTTGTAATCCGAGACCTGCGGAATGTCCAAAATCGGGAACACGCCTACACCTTCGATGGCTTCCCACCCCGCCACATTCCATTTTCTTCCGCCTGCGCTGTACTTTTTCTTTTGCATAAAACCGCTCCCTTCAAAATAAAGTTTAGGGGCTTTCCCCCTTTGCTTTATTACACGGCTAAGCGACTGAAAAAGTTTTTCCAAATGAAAAAGCGGAGCCGAAGCTCCGCCATCTATACCCGTCTTTCTCTTAGGTATTGCACAATCTTCCGAGCCAGCCAATAGGCATTCACGTCCTCATTCAGCTTCTGCATCCAAAGATGCGCATCGCCTATCACCTTCTGCCCGTTTGCAAGCTCTCTTACTGACAATTCCCAAACAATGTCATTTACCGTTGTCAGCTCCTGCACCTTCGGGTGATTTACGCGGTCTAAAAATTTGTACCACGCATTCCAGTTATCCTTCGAAAGCTCCGCAGGGCAATTCTTTCGGGAAGCGTCGTAGTGCCGCACCACCTCTATAATGCCCGTCTGTGCCTTTAGCACCTGCACAAGCTCCACGGCATTCTCCAGCGCCTTTTCAAAATCCCCGTCACTGTTTACGCAGATTTCAATGCCGATGGAATTGGAATTTGTAATGCCATATTTGCCCTTGCCATCTCCACAATGCCATGTGTAATACTTGTTAAAGTCGTTAATCTGCAGGGCTTCCTTGTCATCCACCACAAAGTCCGCACTCTGCCCAACGTTTCCGCCGTTCCAGTAGTCGAAATGTGCTCTTGCATCCGCACCTTTTCTCGGGTTGCCCGTCGTATGTATTACGATGTACCGCGGCTTCTCCGTTCGCGCTGTTCTGTTATAAGTAATTTGTAGCATGTCCGCCTCCTAAAAATGACTTTTATCCGTCGGATTATTGACAACCCCAAACCCGACAAGCACAGTCAGAAGCAGCTCCACAAACTCGTCAAACTTCGGGATCTCCCACCCGAGCCATTCCTTGGTAACGAACGCCACAAGCGCCGCCACCGCCATCCATAAAACGTAGCTTTTAAATCTGTTTTGCATTTTTTCTTCTCCTTTACTCCACATTTGATAATTGTTCACGCTCAAACTTTCTGAATTTCTCCATAGCATAATTGTACCGCTCTATCGCAGTTTCCACCTCGCCGTTGGGGCTTCCGCGTTTTATCGCCATGGTCGTAGCATATGAAAGCTCCGCCGTCGCCACCAGGAGCGCAATTTCCAGCGTGTCCTTCTTTTTGGCCGTGCTCTCCCGTTCTGTCTGCGTGCTGTCCTTTTTATTTTGCTTACGTGTCCAGTACAGCATCACCACGCCGACAATCAGCCCGGGCGACGCCGCCTGCAATATCGTCAAAATCCATTCCGGCATCATGCACCCTCCAGTTTTTGTCCCGGCGCATAGTATGTTCTGATTTCCCACGCCGTGTATTCTTCTTCCGGCACAGCATTTTCTTCTGTTAGGTACGCCGAAGAGGTTGCCGCCTCGCTCTGGAGGTCAAACCACATGCCGCCGATTTTGTAGTAAACCACGTTTCCGCCAAAGGTGAGGGAAGCCGCTGCGTTCTCCGGTGTAAGATAACTGCCGAAGCTGTATATGTCCTTTCCTATGCGAAGGGAATTATCGTCTACCCGGTGGATAAGCGCAGGAAGCGCGCCGAGCGTTCCGCGCTGCCTTGTCGCCGAAACGTTCTCCCCGCCGACGCCTATGGTATATTCGCCGCCCGCCCACTTTGAAGGCACGATAAATTTTAAAATGAATGCACCGTTTACCCCGGCTTCAATCTGGTCTATGTAGATGACCGTTTCGGGGGTAATGCTCATGCCGTCCCCTGTCGCCATTAAAATTGCAACCTGTTCGCCTTCCTCCTGCACGTACCCACATATTTCCGCTACCCCGGAAGGGCTTATTTCAAAGGAGGTAATCACCGCACTTTCCTCTGCCCCCACCGGCATAGAGCAAAACATAAACAGCAGAAGGGTCGCAACCGCGACAGCCATGCTTTTAATCTTCATGCAAAACACCTTCTTTCGCTCGAATTAATAGTAACCCATCATCCGAAAACGTCCCTACCCCGATTTGCTCTCCCCGTCTTTCAAAAATTACGGAAAGCCTCGAAAGGTCACTTGTCACAATCGGGTGCACAGCCATCTTCCCCGGCAAAATCCCTTTTTCTATCTCCATATCCCCCATCTTAAGAGTGAAGATATCCGCTCCGAAAGCTTCCGGCACGGAAAGCGTAATCACTGCCTGATAATCGCTCACCCTTTCTATCTTGTAAGTACCCGTCAAATCCGTTCCCGTGTTCGTCCCGAATATCGTAAAAAATACAGCTGTTAAAAGTGCCGCCGCACCCGCACCGAGTGCCGTTCTCTTTTTCATTTAAATCACCCTTTCCAAATGCCCGTACTTAATATTTTCCCCTTCATGCTCTACCTTTAGCCTGCACCGCATCGTCTCCTGCTTCTCCGCATCATAAAGCGCTATCTGTACATTCTCTGCCCAAAGCGCCCCATGCGCTGTCCGGAGCGGCTCGCCCAAGGCCTTGTATTCTTCCTCTATCGGCGCCCCGTCCGCCAAAACGCGGTAGAATGCGCCGAAGAAGCTAAACCGCGGCGCGATGGTAAGCTGCTCCGTCAGCCCCTCCATCACCTCATAAACGACGAAATCCGCCATCCCCGCCATCTTGCGGTGCAAGCTGTCAATTTCCTCCTGCATGGAATCAAGCCTTACCCCGTCTATGTTCCCGTCTCTTTCAATTGTCAGGATGTTCATTCTGTTTTCCGCCGTCCCGCCGCCGACAATCAGAAGCTTGTCCGGATCCTCTACGTTGTACGCGCCGAGCACCGCCTGATTTCCGCAGGCAATGAGGTAATTCCCGCGAACGAAATTGAAGTCCCCGCGTACACGGTGTCCTCTGCCCTCTACGTCATTGAAGCTTCCTTCGATGTCCAGGTCTTCCCCATGGAAGGTGTTGACCCGTCCGTTCTTACTTTTACTGTTCAGACCTCCGCCGCGGGTATGCGGTGTTTCAATGCGGTTTCCCTTTCCCGAAATCTCGCTTTCCATAGCCGCGGGCGCAATGAAGTTTCCGTTTCCGGAGAAAAGACAGTACCGTGCCCATATCTCATTTCGGTTCCCGCCGCCAAGGGAGCCAAGTCCCGGTATGAAATTGTACGTCCCGAAAACGCCTACGCCATACCCGCCGCGGTTTTCTCTTCCGCCTATCGTCGCATAATTCGCGCCCACGTTGTCGCGCCCGCCGAGGAATGCCCCGCGTCCGTTCCCTTTGCAGCCCTCGCCCGCCACAAAGCCGCCAACACCGAATATGACCGCGCCCACCTCCGGCTTTGTCGGTACATACAAGCTGTGCCCGTCCTGCGCCGTGTCCTTTGCAAAAGAGGTGAAGCCCAAATCCCCGTCATAGGTGATAACGTTGTTCTGTATTGCCGCAATCGTCGCGCAGAAATAATAGTGTGACCCACTGATGATGGAAATGTAATCCCCCACCTCGTAGGCAGGCGTTTCGAAGTCCGCATCCGTGTTGTCCGCGCTCGAAAACGCAGGCGCTTCCGCCTTCTCTGCCGAAAGATATATTTTCTTCTCTTTAGCATCAATGCTCTTTATGTAGTACCCGCGCCGCCCGGAAGTGCTGCCGGGTCCTGCGGAAATCCCATAATCCGCAAAGGAATGGACTGCCCCCGCCATCAGGAGCGAGTCCACACAAGTCGGAGGCCAAGCGGTC
>JAZSGM010000102.1:0-3891 GCA_045532715.1 Clostridia bacterium | reverse complement strand
TTTTTTGCATTGCAACCGCTCTGTCGTCATCCAACTTCAAAATCGGCACATATTCAATCGGCTTGCTGATGAGCACATCCTCCAAATCAATTTGCGGAAGCTCTCGTTCTGTTTCATAACTGGTCAGTTTTTTGCTAATCTGCTCAATTCTCGCACGTGCCGCATAACCGTTTTCAACGGTGAGCGGTCCGCCGACACAGCCACCTGCACAAGCACAAGCCTCTACAAATTCTACGTGGCTGATTTGGTTATCCTCTAAACTTTCCAATACAGAAATTACATTATCAATACCGTCAACAGCAAGATAAGCATCCTTGCTGAGTGCCTTTGCCTCACCGCCGCTGTGACACCAATTCACGCCCTTCAACCCTGCGCGCACCAGCTTTTCCTTTGGCTTTAAGCTGCCGAGAATCGGCGCAAGCTTTTTGTACACCTCGCTAATTGCAATCACGCCGTCCACAGGACTTGTATCCTCCCCAAGCGGCTCGTGCAAGGTCGTCACTTTTGCAGGGCACGGCGAGATAAAGAACACACCGATATCCTCCGGCGGGATGCCTTTTTTCTCAATTGCACGTCTTCTGGCGAGCTTCGCTGCCAAATCCATCGGCGCGTTGAGCGGCAACAGATTTTTAATAAGACTTGGAAAACGCACGCGAATCAATCGTAAAATCGCCGGACACGCCGTTGAAATCACCGGCATTTCCAGTTTCTTTTGCATCAGCAAATCCATCGTTGCAATCGTTACAATTTCTGCTGCACGCGCCACCTCATATACATCATCAAAGCCAATTTCCTTAAGCCCATTCAATATCACATTGATGTCTCTGACATTATGAAATTGACCATACAGTGCCGGTGCCGGCAAAGCGATTTTATATTTAAACTTTTCAATGGACGAAAACGGATCTGTCAACGCCTGTTTCGCATGATACGGACACACGCGAATGCACTCACCGCAATCGATACAGCGCTCCTTTATAATCCGCGCCTTACCGTCGCGCACACGAATTGCCTCTGTCGGGCAACGGCGAATACAGTTCGTACACCCCATGCACTTTTCTTTATCTAAAGTAACTGAATGAAAATATGTCTGTTTCATCAGCTTCACTCCTCAATGTCAGCAATTAATAATCATTTCCACGGTTGTGCCAACGCCAACCTTCGAATTAACCGTCATTTCATCTGTGTAGTTTTTCATATTCGGAAGCCCCATACCTGCACCGAAGCCCAGGTCTCTCGCTTCCTGACTTGCCGTGGAATACCCTTCCTTCATCGCAAGCTCAACATCCGCAATGCCCGGTCCTTTGTCTGAAAGAACAATGCGAATCTTATCTGAATCAATGTACACATCCGCCACGCCGCCGTCTGCGTGAATGACCATGTTGATTTCGCCCTCATACATCGCAATTGCCGCACGGCGAATCACAGCTGGATCAAATCCGAGCTGCGTAAGCGTCTTTTTCACTTTGCCGGACGCTGCACCGGCATCCACAAAATTATTTCCGTCAATATTAAACTGCAGCTTGATTGTTTCTGCCATACATTGCTGCCTCCTCTCGGCTTCTCATTTACGCGGCACCAGGCCCGCTGTGTACAGCTCGCCACATGCAACATACATCGGCTTTTGCGTACGCATAAGTACCATACCGCGTTCCTCGGCAAGCTCAATCATTTCCGCACTCGGCACCTTACCGCGCACAAAAACAATAACCTTAATGTCCATCATCTCTGCCGTACGCACAACCTGCGGATTGACCAGACCCGTCAAAAGAAGACCTTCTTCCTTGACAAACGCCAAAACGTCGCTCATCATATCGCTACCGCACGCTGTTTTAACTTCCATGTCCATCAACGCCTCGCCGGTCTCTACTACTGCATCCAATAATGCTTTTACTTCTTTTACTTTCATACTTTACTCCCCACTTTCGGTTTTATCTCAAATTCTAACCGATTATTTATATTATATCATCATAAATCGAGTTATACAAGACTTATTTTTTGTGCAAAACAAACAAAACCTGCAGATACATATCTGCAGGCTAAAAATCATATCGTTCTTATTGAAATTTCTGCACTTTGCAAAACAGCAGTTTCACCGTTTTCATAGGCAACGCACAGACCGCCTCTTTCGTCAATATCCGTTACAAGAGCATTTGTTTCTGTATCACTTTGAATTACGCGCACCTGCTTGCCGATAACAAAGCTTCGCGTTCTGTATTCCTCCATTACAGCTGCATCCGTCAAATCTGCTTCTATACGACAAAGCGCATTTACAATCTGCACTGCAAGTTCTTCGCGCGAAGGCAATGCTTTTGCATGCTGTTCCAGCGTAGTGACAATCGGCTTTAGCTCCTCCGGGAAGGCATCGTATCCGCACAGATTCAAGCCTATGCCGACAATGGTGTTTTTAATACATCCGCGCTGTGTATCCGTTACGGCCTCCGTTAAAATGCCGCAGACTTTTTTGCCGCCGAGATAAACATCATTCACCCACTTAATTTGCGCCGCTTCGTTTGTGTATCCGTCCAGAACGTGGCATACCGCAACCGCTGCTGCCGCCGTAATTAACAGTGCAACGTCTGCGCTATAACGTACCGGGAAGGCAATGCTTAAATACACGCCGCCCTGCGGTGAAACAAAGCTTCTGCCAAGCCTGCCTCTGCCGCCGCTCTGCTGCGCGGCAAACACTACTGTTTTCTCACTGATTTCTTGCGCATTACACAGCTTTTTCAAATATGTATTTGTCGAATCAATGCTTTCAAACACAGCTTGCAATTTAACATCTGCATCCAGCCCTGCTTTTATCTTTTCACAATTCATAATACACCCTCAAAGAAAACGGGCGAACTTAGTTCGCCCATAAAAATCAAACATTGAAGCGGAACAGTACAATGTCGCCGTCCTTCATTACATATTCCTTACCTTCGGAACGAACAAGTCCCTTTTCCTTTGCCGCAACCATATTGCCGCACGCAATCAAATCGTCGTAATGGATAACCTCAGCACGAATAAAGCCCTTTTCAAAATCCGAATGGATTTTCCCCGCCGCCTGCGGTGCCTTTGTGCCATCCACAATTGTCCATGCGCGCACCTCCGGCTCACCTGCAGTTAGGTAGCTGATTAAGCCGAGCAGCTTATAGCTGGACTTGACAATCTTGTCCAGTCCGGATTCCGCCATACCCATTTCGGTAAGGAATTCCTTCTTCTCCTCCGGTTCTAGTTCTGCGATTTCTTCTTCAATTCTTGCGCAGATGGCAATTACCTCGGACCCTTCTGCATCAGCAATGCTCTTCACTTCTGCAACCATTGCATTCTCACTCGCGTCTGCCGCTTCGTCCTCGGACACGTTTGCCGCATATAAAACCGGTTTCATTGTTAAAAGCGCAACCTCACGCATCATATCCTTTTCTTCGTCACTGTAATCAAGTGCACGTGCCGGCTTTCCTTCCTCAAGTCCAACCTTTACACGCTCTAATAAATCCAGCTCAATCTGGAATTTCTTATCGCCCTTGAGCGCCTTTTTCACACGGTCGATGCGGCGTTCAATCATTTCCAAATCCGCAAATACAAGCTCTAAGTTAATCGTTTCAATATCTCTTGCCGGGCCGATACTGCCATCCACATGCACGATGTTGGAATCCTCAAAACAACGCACAACATGTACAATCGCATCTACTTCACGGATGTGCGACAGGAACTTATTGCCAAGACCTTCGCCACGGCTTGCACCCTTTACAAGACCTGCAATATCCACGAATTCGATGATTGCCGGTGTCACCTTCTTCGGGTTGTGCATCTTCGTGAGCACGTCGAGTCTTTCGTCCGGCACAGCAACGATACCGACGTTCGGCTCAATCGTACAGAACGGATAGTTCGCCGATTCCGCCCCTG
>JAZSGM010000226.1:0-2559 GCA_045532715.1 Clostridia bacterium | reverse complement strand
GACCGCTTGGCCTCCGACTTTATGTCAAAAACAGAGGAGCTTGTCTTTGCGCTTGCTGAACCTTTTGCAGCTGAAATCGACTGCGAGGTTTTAGAGGTGGAATACAAAAAAGAAGGTACGGATTATTTTTTGCGTGTATTCCTTGACCGCGAGAGTGGTGTGGATATGGATGCTTGTGCATATGTGTCGGAACGGCTCAGCGTTGCGCTTGATGAAAAGGATCCGATTAAAGATGCCTATTTCTTGGAGGTTTGCTCGCCCGGAATTGATCGCGCATTAAAGCGTGATAAAGATTTTGTGCGTTTCGCAGGTAAAAAAGTTGATGTAAAGCTTTATGCTGCAAAGGACAATTTAAAAGAGTTTTGCGGTGTGCTGCTTTCAAAAGACGGTGATGTGGTAAAGGTAGATATGGATGGAAAAACCATTGACTTTACTTACAGCGAAGCTGCTTATATTAAACTTGCAATAGAATTTTAAGTATGAATAGATTGTTAGGAGTGATTGGAAAAATGAAAAAGAATGCAAAGAAAGTGAATAAGGGAGAGGAGTTACTGGCAGCAATCAGTGCCATCAGTGCAGAAAAGAATATTCCGGAGTCTGTGCTTCTGGATGCGCTTGAGGCAGCTTTGATTTCGGCGTATAAACGCAATTTTTCTGCTGCGCAGAATGTGCTTGTTAATATTGACAAAGCTACAGGTGACATCAAGGTATATGCGCAAAAGGAAGTTGTTGAAGAGGTAGAGGACGTATTGACACAAATCAGCATTGATGAGGCGAAGGCGCAATATGGTGCGTTTTCTGTCGGCGATACTGTAAATATCGAAGTTACTCCGGCTGACTTTGGCAGAATTGCGGCACAGGCGGCAAAAAATGTTGTTACACAGCGTATTCGTGAAGCGGAACGCAATAATATTATGGAGGAATTTGCAGATAAAGAGAATAACATCATTACGGGTGTGATTCAACGTATTGAAAAAGGTAAAGTTTTCCTCGCTGTAGGCAATACAGAAGCCCTTCTGCTTCCGCAGGAGCAGGTGCCGGGTGAGCAGTATAATTTCCATGACCGCTTGAAGGTTTATGTGTTGAAGGTAGAGAGCGGCGCAAAAGGTGTTTCTATTCTGGTGTCGCGTTCGAATCCTGGACTGGTAAAAAAACTGTTTGAAGCTGAAGTGCCGGAAATTGCACAGGGAATTGTTGAGATTAAAGGTATTTGCCGTGAGGCGGGCTCCAGAACAAAGCTTGCGGTTGTATCCAATGATGAAAGTGTTGACGCACAGGGGGCGTGTATCGGTGCACAGGGAAGACGCGTGCAGATTGTCTGCGATGAAATCGGTGGCGAGAAAATTGATATTATCCGCTATAGTGAAGATCCTGCAACATATATCGCTGCAAGCCTTAGTCCGTCTGAAGTTGTCAGTGTAGATGTTGATGAAGAGAATAAGTCGGCATTTGTAGTTGTACCGGATACACAGCTTTCGCTTGCAATCGGTAAAGCCGGTCAGAATGCAAGACTGGCTGCGAAGCTTACAGGATGGAAGATTGACATCAAGAGTGAAAGTGCAGCGAAAGAAGAGGCATAAACCTTACGGAGGTATTTAATATGGCAGATAAAAAAATACCGGAGCGTATGTGTGTTGTGTGCAGAGCGCATAAAGACAAGCGTGAACTGCTGCGCATTGTGCTTAATAAGGAAGAAGAATTGCTGGTTGATGTGTCCGGTAAGAAAAACGGCCGTGGCGCATATATCTGCAAATCTGAAGCTTGTGTGGACAAGGCAGAGAAGAGCGGCGCGCTCTCACGGGCTTTTAAGCGCGAGGTTGATAAGGCGTTTTATACACAGATCAGAAAGGAAATTGCAGAGCATGAATAATCAGGACAGAGTATTATCCATGGTTGGTCTTGCAAAAAAAGCGGGTAAGCTTGCCGCTGGCAGCTTCTTGGCTGAAAAGGCAGTCCGTGACGGTTGGGCAGAACTATTGATTGTTGCAACCGATGCTGCACAGAATATTAAGAAGAAATTCAGCAATAGCAGCGCGTATTATGAAATTGATTATATGGAATACGGAACGAAAGAGACACTCGGTCATTTCACGGGTTACGATAATATCGCTGTTGTTGCGGTGACGGATGCCGGATTTGCAAAAGCAATTGAAGATAAATATAAAAAGCTTGAAAGCAAATAATCCAGTCAGCATTTGGCGGAACGGAGGTAGTATATGTTACAAAAAATCAGAGTACATGAAGTTGCAAAGGATTTGAAATTGAAAAGTACGGATTTGTTGGATCTGTATAAATCTTACGGTATTGAACTTAAAAACCATATGGCAACACTTGATGAGGCACAGTTGAGTCTTGTTTTTGAGTATTATACCCAAAAACATGCAATTACGGATGAAACTGATCTTGCAAAATTGTTTGGTGATCTTTGGCCGAGCGAAAAGCCGGAAGAAAAAGCTGAGGTTAAGGGTGTTGCAAAAACGAATGAAGCTGAGGCTGCTGCGGTACCGGTGGAGGACAAACCGATTGAACCCAAGATGCGTCATGTGGATACAAGACAGA
>JAZSGM010000231.1:0-7005 GCA_045532715.1 Clostridia bacterium | reverse complement strand
TAGCACTTTCATTGAAGAATTGAAAAAGTATATAGATTACTACAATAACGAAAGAATTTCTATGAAACTAAAAGGAATGAGTCCAGTACAATACCGAACTCATTCACAAGCAAGTTAATATTTAATTTTGTCTAAACTTTGCGGTTCACTTCAGTGATTGCGGTTGTTTTTATTATTACATTTTTTCTGCAATTTGCTTTGCGATTGCGATTTCCTTTTCCGGAATCGGTTCATCGAAATCTGTGAAGGTGTTTTTCAAAACCGAGTTGCCGGTTAAGGTTTTATACCAAACAAGACCGAGCAGGTATCTGCCGAAGCCGTAGGTCGCGTGATAGGTGTCGCGGTGGATTTTTTCTACGCCCTTTTTGAGCGCCGCCTGCATTGCGTCACCGCTGTGGATGATGCCGTCGGCGTGAATTGCCTTTGCCGCTTTTGCGTACGCCTTTTTACCCTTTTCATACATATCCTTGGCGGATTTGAAGTTGTATTTTTCTAAAAGCGGAGAGCCATCCGCATATGCCCAAACATGGTGCATATAGATTTTTGCCTGCGGCGCGTATTTGCGCACAAACTCTGCCAGTGCGTCTAAATACGGCTGATAGGTTTTGTAATCCGGGGAAAAGCAGCTGACTTGCTGCAGGGTTACCACATCCCACTCGTTGCTGACGAGTGCTTCCTTTAAGGAAAACTTCAGTCCGGGAATGGCTTCGCCGTTAAAATGGATAACATATGCCTTTTCATCCGAGAGCATATTCATGTAATGTTTTCGGAGCGGGCATCCCGGAATATACATATTAAAAACAAGCAGATCCGTGCCGTCTGCTTTTGCGATTTGATGCAAATAGTGTGTCGCGTCCTCGGAAAAGCTGTTGCCGATGGCCAATACTTTCATTTTTAAAACCTCCGTTTTATGCAAGGCTTTCTGCAATTTGCTTTGCGATTGCGATTTCCTCATCTGTCACGGGCTCGTCAAATTCATTAAAGGTATTTTCTAAAACCGAGTTACCGGTCAAGGTCTTGTACCACATAAGCGCGAGCAGATATCTGCCAAAGCCTAAGCTTGCGTGGAAGCTGTCACGGTGTACTTTGAAGCCCTTTTCTGCTGCCGTAAGCAGCGCCTTACCGCTTAGGATGATGCCGTCTGCGCCGATGGCTGCTGCTGCCTGATTGTATGCATTTTCGACGGAAGCAAACATTTCTGCCATAGAGCTCCAGCCAAATTTTGCGAGTCGCTCGGAGCCGTTTTCATAGCCCCAGGTCTGCTGAATATAGAGCTTTGCGTGCGGTGCGTATTTGCGCACATACGCGGCAACTGTATCTAAATACGGTTGATAGGTCTCATAATACGGTGCCTGATGACTGACCTGCTGCAGGGTAATTACATCCCACTCATCGCTGACAAGTGCTTCTCGGATAGACACTCTGAAGCCGGTGTTTACGCCATTAAATTCCATACCGTATGCCTTTTCGTCATCAAGTATATTGATATAGTGCTTGCGCAAAGGACATCCGCCGATGTATAAATTTACTACCTTTAAATCCGTGCCGTTTGCTTTTGCAACCTGATGCAAATAGCGCGTGCCGTCCTGCGAAAAGCTATTACCGATTGCCAATACTTTCATTATACGCTCATACCTTTCATAGAAAATTGTTGTATACTACGGTATAAAGTATACAATATTTGCCTTCGTTTGTCAAATTAGCGTTAAAAACCTCCCTCTGACGAGGGAGGTGGATTTGCCGTAGGCAAAGACGGAGGGAGAGATAGTAAGTGAAATGTTGTTTATCTCTCCCTCAGCTTCGCTTTGCTCAGCAGCTCCCTCGTCAGAGGGAGCCGCAAAAAATTTTAACCCATGATTTTGATTTTTATGGTGTATTCCGCGCCGTCTTGCGTTTTCGGATACTGTCCGTGCAGGCCGTACGGATAGCCGTCTTCAATCACATACTCCGGCAGAAGTGACAGTTGCACATTTACGCCCGGCTCGCATTTAAGTGTAAGACATACCGTATCTGCGCCCGTGCGCTTCCAGGTAATGTCGACGCGCCCTGCCGGCAGCTTATGCCAGCCTGCGGCGTGGTCGAGCTTTTCGATAAAATGCGGAGAAACAAGCATTGTGTTTGCATCCGTTTCACTCGGGTTTACGTTGATGCCTAAAATTGTGCGCATAAACCAGTGCTTAAAGTCCGCAAGGAAATGGTGATTGTGCGAGCCCGGTGCCTTGCCGAAATCGACAATCTTTTCCGTAATCGTGGTTTCGCCCATTTCCAAAAGCATACCATAGGAAGGGAAGGTTCTTCTGCAAATCAGCTCGTATGCCCAATCTGCATCGCCAAACTCTGTGAGCAGATGGAACACCGTTCGCAGTCCGAGCATACCGAACTCCCAGGTTTTATCTTTGGCAATCAACATCCGCTTGAGCACTGCATAGGCGCGCTCTTTTTCCGCCGGCTCGAAGATGCCGTAGTACATAAATACTGCCTGCGCAGTAATTGTGCCGCAATTTGCGGTCATGGTATTTAAGTTGATTAAATGCTTGCGCATTGCCGTCTTAAATTCATCGCCGAGCGCTTTGGCAAAGGTGGCGTGGTGCTTAAGACCTATAGCGTTAAACATTTTTTCGCCGCGGGTACACATTTCGTAGGCGGAAGCGGAGTCGGTATATTCCACCGGCGTTTTGTAACCGCCGCCGCCCGATTCGCCGCCGGTCGGCACCCAGTCACCAAGACCGAGGTTTACAAGTCCGCGTTTGTCACGTTTGCGGGAAACGTATTCTAAATAGCGCAGCATTGCGCTTGCGTTTTCTTTAATCATTTCGGTTTCACCGCGGTAGAGATACGCAAACCACGGCAGAGTAAACAGCACGGCATCCCAGGTCGGACCGCTGCCCCAGTCGTAGCCCCAGCCCTGATGTCCCGTTGTCGGGATGATGCCCGGTAGCATGCCGTTTTCGCGCTGTGCCGCGCGGATATTATGTAGCCACTCGCGCCAGCTCTTTTCCGGCGCAATCGTTAAAATCATATGCTCTGCCGACATTGAAGCATCGCCGGTCCAGCCGTTCTTTTCGCGGTGCGGACAGTCTGTAGGAAAGTAGTAAAAGTTCGATAAATCCGAGCGGTGTGCCATTTCATAGAGCGCATTTGCATCCGCATCCGAGCAGGAAAAGCCGCCACGCGTTTCCAAATCGGAGTGCGCAACAAGGTAGGTTAATAAATCCTCGGTTGCCTGCTCTTCGGTGATGCCCGTCACATAGATATAGCGGTAGCCGTGGTAGGTAAACGGCGGCTCGAAGATTTCTTCGCCGTCGCCCTTGCAGATGTAAATATCTCTTTGGCTGTAGCCGACAAAGGTGAAGTATTCCAAATTGTTGGTATCGACCTTGTTGTCGGTCATCCATTCTGCACATTGCAAAGAGATTTTCTGCCCCGGCTTGCCCTTGATTTTCAAGCGGAAAATACCGGCATCGTTTAAGCCGAAATCGTAGATATAGCCGCCGGTGATTGCGGGAGGTGTTTCCTCCGGCTTGCCCCATTTTTGCTCAAATTCATCTCTGCGCTCCTCCGGGGCAATCGGCATCATCTCACCCTTGCGCACACTGACTGGCTTTCTTTCCTCTGTGATGCGTACAGGCTCTGCTTCGCAAAGCTTTGCCCGGCCGCGCGGTTGTTCGGCGGTGAGCGGCGTGTGCCAATGGCTGTCATCAAAGCCTGCTTTAAACCTGCCGTCCTCTATTTTGCGCGCGTCACAAAATGCACCGGTGCGGTAGTTGTCAAAGTAAATTTCTGATGCGGTGCATTTGAACTCGGTTGCATCGAAGGAAACGGTTTCGATGCCGTCCTCTGCCTCAAAGGAGAGCGCAAGCTTTGGGGAGGAGGCATACGGCGCGGTGTAAAAGTTCCAGACAAACTCCATCGGGTTTTGGTGCCCATTACCGAGAAGCACGCCGATGACATTTTCGCCTGCCTCTAAATACGGCAAAAGGTCATAACTGTCGTAGTAAATATAATCGTCCGGATTAGACACATACGGCGCAATAAGTCCTTTGGTGATTTTTTTGCCGTTTATGTATAAATCATAGAAGCCGAGACCGCAGATTAAAATTTTTGCACGCGACGGTTTGCTTTTCAGGGTAAAGCTCTTGCGAAACACCGGTGCGCTCACATGCTTTTGGCGGGTGCACGTTTCATACGTTTCGCAGACAAAATTTCTCGAAAATTCCATAGGATGAAACCTCCTTTCGGGATGATTTCATTATACACGATATAAAGAAAAAAGAAAAGTGCATTTTTGCGCATTTTCAGGTAGTATTTTGTCTTCTTTTCAAGAAAGTTTATTTTTTACAACACAGTTCTTTATTTTCTCTATTTGCAAATTTTTGCATATGTGTTATAGTTGCATATAAGAGGTGATTTAAATGAGTAAACCCATCCGTTTTTCGAAAACGGTCATTTTGGAAATCAGCTTAAAGCCGTTTAAGCAGACGGACGATGCATACATTGAGCAGGTTTGCGAAAACTTTCTTATGCAGTATCGCCCGATTTTAAAGCACGCCAAAACCGTCGGCGTGATGTTTTGGACGTCGGACGGCTCGCAGATTTTAGACTATAAGGGCGATTTGGACGATTCATTTGAATGGTGCCGCTATATCGGTATTGCGCAGCACCTGCGACCTGCGGACGAGGCGGAGGACCCGAACCGTCACAACCTGCACCGTTGGCATTATGATTATATGGAAAATCCGCCGGTGATGACCTATGATGTGCTAAAGCGCATTACAGATACCATCCGCAAGGTCTGCGCAAGACTGTATCCGGGCAAGAAGGTCTTTATCGGTGAAACCTTTGATCCGGGCCCGGAGTTTGCGGTTTCGACCTTTAAGTATCAGCGCCATCCGGAAATTCTTGCCGGCGAGAGCATGGGTAAGGCAAGTATGGTGTTTTGCTATTCTACCCTGCACGCGGACGATACCGCGTATGCGGCATTCCCGGACGGTATCAAAGAGGGTACACCGTTTGCAACCTTCTTAGGTGCGCAGTCGAACGCATATCTGTCGGATTTGGGCTTCGACTTTTTGTGGCTGTCTAACGGCATGGGCTTCGGTATGGAAAGCTGGCGCACGGAGGGTGCAGTTTTCGACGGCTATGAATTCCATACAGAAAAGCTGCAGATGGTTAAGGATAAAATCCGTGAGTTCTGGAGTCTTTTAAAGGAAGCAATGCCGGACCACCCGATTTTAGTGCGCGGCACAAACTTAGTTTGCGGCATTGACTATGCAACTGACGGCACGCCGATTGACGCGCTCTACAGTGAGGAATATGATATTGTTGCGCCGCCGAACTCGCCGTGGGCGTCTATTGACGGCGACTTTGGCTTAGAGCTTGCCGGCTATATGTCGCGTATTGCGCACCTGCCGCAAAAGGGCTATATGTTCCGCTACTATGTACACGATCCGTGGTGGATTAATTCTCCGTGGTATGACCGCTACGAGGGACAGCCGCACGATATTTATCTGCCGATGTCCATCGGTCGCATCGATGAAAATGGCAAGGTGGATATTCCGAACTACTTTAGCCTTCTTTCGATTGACAACTCCTTCGGCGATTTGCCGGACAGCTGTGCAAATGAGCCGATACCGCACTATTTAAAGGCATACAAGGATGCACCGGATGCACCGTCGCCTGTGGTGTGGGTATATCCGTTTGACGAGTACATGAACGCAAAGGATGAAGCGAGCCTTAAAGCTATGTTTGCGCAGGATTGGTTTATCCGCGACGCCGTAAACGAGGGCTTACCGCTGTCAAGTGTGGTTTCGACAAAGAATTTCACTAAAACCGTAGGGCAGGGGATTTATGCCGGTAGTGTGCTGGTAACACCGGTACCGGAGGCAGACAGCGATTTTGAAGCCTTGATTTTAGACTATACTGCTAAGGGTGGCAAGGTGATTTTCTATGGCAGCGTAACGCACGCGAGCGAGCGCTTTTTAAAGCTTATCGGCGTAAAACTCGGTGAGGCTGCAGAGGGTGAATTTACGGTAGACCTGTCGCAAATCGACAGCTTTATGGATGGAAACAGCCCGGCGGTTATCCGCCACGAAGCGCTTTTAAGTGACGGTGGTATCGACACCTTTACAACCGGCGAAACGGAAGTGTTGGCAAGCGCAGAGCAGGGCGGCGTAAAGCGCGCAATTATGACTTGTGGCAAGGGTTTTGTGTGGATGCGCACGATTGTATCCTGTTACTATACACGCGAAATGAAAATGCCGAAAAAGGAAGATGGCAACAAGTATCTGATTGCAGAAACCTTAATGCGTCGTGCGCTTGAAAAATTCGGGATGCACGTTTCGTTTGAAAAGCCGTATGCCGGTATGAAAACGCCGGTGGTGATGTGCGCAAGAAGGGAAAATGGCTATTTCTTTTCAACCTACATGCCGGACACGGCAACTGCATTGAAAATGAAATTCCCGCTCGGTGCACCGTTGGTGCTCGGCTATGAAACCGTGTTAGAGGAAGGCAAGAGCATATACCATCTGCCGCGCGCTGCGCATTTAGAGTGTCGCGTATTTGTCGAGCAGGAGAGCGGCCACGTATACAGCCGCGAGCTGACACCGGCAAGCTATCAGTACCGCCGCCGCATCGGCGTGGGCGGCCTGAAAAATGCAACGGTACGTTTCTTTGCAGAAACCGAGTGTATGGACAAGGCGGTTGTGAACTTGAACTATACGAAGAACTGGTATTTGGAGGATGAAAGCCTCGACAGTGAAATCATCACCGACGAAAACGGCACTTATTTAGAAGTGCGCAATGTCACCGGTGAGCTGACACTGTATATGCCGTTTATCAGAGAGTAAAATTAAAAGCACTGCTGTTTGATATGCACCCCAAAAGTTAGACGCTTTTGGAGGTGCATATTTTTATGGCAAAAAAAGGACAAATTTACACAATCTACTCGTCAGAATTCAAAATATCTGTTATAATGGATATGCGAGAACACCATTTAGGCTATAGGGA
>JAZSGM010000159.1:0-21344 GCA_045532715.1 Clostridia bacterium | reverse complement strand
TCAATCGAAAGGCTTTCGTCTTGTGCCATTCTCTTGATTTTCATTTTCTCAACTGCTTTGAGTTCTGCTTTTGCACTCTCAAGCTGACTTTCAAGGAGCTTGATTGTCTTTTCACTTTCTTTGACTGCATCCACTTCGGTTGCGATTGCTTTTTCTAACTCTGTAATCATATCTTGACTGTTATCCCTCACGAAACGGACATAGTCTTTGAGTATGCCGTCCAAAAAGTCAACCCTTATATGATGTGCAGTACAGCCCGCAAGTCCTCGCTTGTGATAAGTTCCGCAGATGTATGACGGAGCAAGTCTTGGGGTGCTTCTGCTGAACATAGGGGCCTGACAGTCGCCACAGAAAAGGTAGCTTGTGTATGGTGTGTCATACTTCTTTGTACCTCTGTAATGTGTTGCTTGCCCCGTTCGGCGGTTAAGTTGGTCTTGTGTGTAGCGGTAAAGTCTGTCGTCAAGTATCGGCTCGTGGTGGTCGTGAATGACAATATGCTCGCTCTCGTCGAGCTTGATGTCTGCTCCGTTAATTTTCTTTCGGGTGTATTTGTTGCCCCGATATGTTCCGCAATAAAAGTCATTACGGAGCATTCCGTCAAGTGTTTCAACGCTCCATGCTGTGCTGACTTTCCGCTTGTACTCCTTGCCGTTTTCTTCGGCTCTTTGCTTTTCTTTCATCCTCGGCGTAGGTATGCCCTTGCTCGTCAAGTGGTTTGCTATCTTCTTATAGCCCCAACCCTCATAAGCATAAAGGCGGTAAACTTCTTTGACGACAACTGCCTCGTCCGGTACAACTGTAATGACGGTCTTATTTCGTACTGTTTCAAGCATATAACCATAAGGCACAGCACAAAGCCACTCGCCGACTTTTTGCATAGTCTTAACGCTCTGCTTGACATTTTTGCTCGTTGATGTAACAGGAAGCTCGTTAGTCATAAAGCGTATGCTTATAGAAAGCCAATCGTCGTGGGTGGGGTAATCACAGCCGTCCATAATGCTGATGATACGCACACCGCAATCCCTCATTTGCTCAAGCTCCCATAGTCCTAAACTTGTACGGCGTGAGAAACGGCTGAAATCTTTGACAATCAGTATTTTTGACTTGCCATACATTAACTCTTTCCGCATTACTTGATAGCTTTCTCTTTGCTCAAAAGTGTAACCCGACCTATCTCTATCTACATACTCCTTAACACTACATTTCGGAAAATGCTGTTGTATGTAGTTCTTGATAATTCTTAACTGATTTTCAATACTTGTGTTGTCGTCGTTTTCGTCCTCTGTATCTACTGAAATACGGGCATATATAGAAATCTCTTCTTCGAGGTCTACGTCTTGTATTTTAACAGTTTCCATATTATCTGTAACTCCTTTCTTTTTACTCAACAACATTGTAACATAAAACGCTTTAAATTGCAAGCTATATCATTAAAAAAGAATATTTTCAACAAGAAAAACGCCCCTTTCGGTGCGGTTTTATCATTTACGCCACAAGCCAACTATCAACGCAGTTTTGTATTTGGGTGTTCCACTCATTCTCGTTTTCGGATAAATCAATTTGTTCAATTACTTTATCTAAAAATCTTCGTATGTCCTTTGGTGTAGGCTGTGTCTTGTAATTATATGAGTTTTCTATCATTTTCATAAACTGATCCAATTCAAGCGGAATTATTTTTGTTTTTCCGCCATAATAGGATATATTCATTTTATTCAAAGCAAAGAAGTGAGCCAAGGCTGCCCCGTTTATATTAGGAGCAATAAACAGACAATACGAGTCCTTTCCGGTTCTCTTTTTCATTTGTCCGTAGTGCCTTGCAACAGGTTCTCCCTCTGATTCATATTGCCTTTGTCCTGATTGCAAAGTAACCTCAACGGATAAAGCAAAATCGTCATAATCACATTCGATATCCGGCATATTTCCTTGTGCCGTAGATAATGGTTGCCCTATATCGTCAAATTTAAAATTGCCTTTTATGTTTCCACCATCAAGCATTGTCATAGCTCGCCATGTGTTATATTCAAACATAAGCGGAGCATCGTATAATTCGTCTGATATAATCTCATTAAATGTATCTATTATCTCCGAGTACAATGAATATGACTTAATTTCCGTTACTTGTTCCTTGATAACAGCTTCTTTTCTGTCACTGACAACCTTATCTCTTAAATCTTTAAGGTCGTTAATATTTTGAGTTTCAAGCTCACGCCTTGTATATGAGCTTATTCTCATAAGATTATCAATAATATTATCTTTGTTATCGGTATAAAGAACAGGCAACGCAGATGAAAACAAATATTCCTTATATGATTTTTCGTCGTCGGTGTATATCGGCTTGCGTTCAATATTGGACAAGAAATAATCTACTTCCTTAATCTTATCTTGAAAAATAGAAATAGTTCTGCTCTTGTGAGTAATTGAAATCAACCCAGTATATCTTAAATATCTAAAACAAGCGTCGGCGTAGTCTCGCAAATTACTCTTTTGAGTAGATATGAATTTTTTGAGACTTGCATCCTTGGTTTCTCTTGTTTTTGTTTTTCCCTCTGCAATTCTATCGCTGTATATCTCTAAAATAGCGTTAGTCCATTCTTCGTTAACAAATTTTTTATACTGCCCTTTGTGTTTTTCTTTTTCGGTGCGGAAGGTGAGTATTTTATTTTTTACAATTTCAAATTTTCGATAATCTGTAAGCTGTATTGCATACATTTTTAATTCGTCGAATGTAATATACCCGAGTTCTCGCACCAATCTAAACATTTCCAAGTATGGTTTTATATAAAAAGTTCCGCTTATTTTGGGATTTTCTTTATGATATGGTGAAGGTAATTGAAACTTAAGTAGCTGTCGTAAAAATATCTCTTGCGGTCTTTTCCCATATATCAGGTCGTTTCCGGCTTCGGTTAATTCTATTTTGGGATTAAGGTTGATAAAGCCAAGTGCTTTTGGAGCACGGTTAATTCTATCACGAGCACTAAACGCCTTGTCATTTGGTGATCCATTCCCCTCGAAGAACTCGGAGGACGCCAAACAATCGATAAAACTTTCTTGTGTTTGTGTATTCCAAGCTTTTCCGTCAAACTGTTCGTGAAGGAGTTTGATCTCCGGTATCATTTTGCTTGGTGTTCGTGGTGATGTTGTGAAGAATAATACTTTGTTATCGATTCTCGCCATTTGAACACCCCCTTAATAATTTTTAACAACAATATGCATTTTGTCATTGTTAAAGCGATTTCTAATATTTACAGAATAATTTTTATAGTATTCGTCAAATATATATTCGCCGTACAATTCTTCCGTCAACGGCGTTTTTCCTATTACCATTAGAGCTCGACAATTTAAATTTCTAAAATCTGCTGCTAATCTCCGGTGTTCGGTTTCGTCAAATCCGTTCATTAGGTCAATATTGCCGTAATCATTAAACACGCAATCATACGGCGGATCTAAAAATATAAAATCATCCTCTTGTGCCATATCAAATATTTCTCTGTAATCAACACTATAAAGTTCGGCTCTTTGTAATAACTCACTGTGCTGTTGAGTAACAAGTTTCGTATTTAGATTAGGATATCTTCCAAAAGGAACATTATATTCTCCGTTGTTATTATATCTAATCATACCCGAATATGCAGTCTTGTTAATAAAGAAGTACAAAACTCCGTCCAAATAAGTATCGTCTGGTTTATTAAATAATGCTCTTATCTTATAGTACAGTTCTTCGTTTGCGTTTGGTACTCGCTTTTCCGGATTTTTAGATTTCAACTCCTTGAACTCAAGTTGATTTTTTTCATATAGTGCTTGTAATTCGTCCAACTGCGAACGCATTTCAGGATAATTATTTCTTAACTGACTGTAAAATGTCATTAATCTTTGGTTCAAGTCGTTAATGATAGCGTTGTCAGGTTCTAAATAAAAATAAACCGCACCGCCACCAAAAAAAGGTTCTATGTAGCGGTTAAAATCGTCCGGTATGTATTGTAAGAAACGAGGAATCTCCCTTGATTTTCCTCCACGATATTTCAATACAGGATTCATAACAACACCTCCGTTTCTAATTAATACAATTCCCCTATTATTACACATTAATTATAGCATAGTCAATCAATAAATACAATATACAAAACGACTAAAATTAAAAAATACCGCACAAAATCTCAAAAAAGGCGGTACTTTTCACGATAAAACTTCTATTCTGATACATTTATGATATGTTTTTTCTTCTTTTTGGCGTACTCGTATGCAATCTGCGTGCCGCTCTTTGGCTGATAAGCAAACAAGTCCTTCTTGCTGTTCTTCCGTGTCGGTGGTGCGTATCCCTCTGTGTAGTACACGACACAAAACTTGCTTTTGTCTATCATTTCACAGTTACGCTCTACATACACAGCCTTTCCGGCCTCGACGGCACGGAGGGGGTAGTAGGTTATCTCGCACCTTTTCAGCAGATGCTCCTTGTAGCTCTCGCTGATATATGGGTATTCTGCCCGAACATACACCCTTTTAATATGGTGGTACTTCTGCCGTAGCTCCCCGATAACTTCCCGACACAAACTGTCAAAGTCGCTTTTGCTCCCGACAAGAAAAGTTTCTACCTCATTATATGTTATAAGCTCCTCAATAATTTTATATAGTTTACTCCGTAACTGTTCCGTGTCCTCAATCTTCCTATGACCAAAAAAACAGCAGGTCTGCTCTTGCTCTGTTTCATAGGTGGTCGGCTCGGTACCGTAGCTTGATATATCACTCATAAAAGTACCTCGAAATAAAAAAGTGCGTAACCCCGAAGAGCCACGCACCAAAAAACGCCGTCTCTTTCAAAGGTTACCACACACTTTTTTACCATATGCACTTGAACAACAAGGATAGGTGAAAGAAGAACAACGCTTTTTACAAAAATAGCGTCGTCCTTGTGTTCAAGAATTATACATATGGGCATAGCTATGCCGTAATATTTGCATATTAAATTGTTGGTAAAAAAGATGTGGTGAGTATATTATACACCAAAAGTTCTGAGATTACAAGGAAAATTAAAAAATCCGTCCCAAAAAGATTCGGAACGGATGAAAATAAATGTTACATTAATGTTACAACTGCTCATGTTATATTGACAGCAGAAAACAACTGTGCTATACTTAATGATACACACAGCGTAGAAATATCCCATTTTAGACTATTCACAATGTTATTATAAATGATTTTTCTCCCGTTGTCAAGTTTTTTTCAAAAATTTTATCAAAAAAATTTTTTCAAGGGGTGCTGTGTAAATATTTAGGTATGAGACAGGTATGGTAAAAACTGCAGTTGAGCCTCAAAAAACATGAAATAGTAAAGATGAAGCATGATTCATTTTTGAGTGGTCAAAATATTTTACTATACTATGTGGCCGCAGACGGCTACAGGTTTATTACTTAACAAAATACTCGGTCTGCCCTTTTCTTCTTTAAGGGTTGATTAGATTGGGGGTGAGAAAAGTGAGAGCTACCGTGCTTGGTAAGAAGAAAATTTCATTTACCAATGATCTAGGTAAGGAGATTAATGGAGTTTCAGTTTGGCTCGGTTTCGATGCTGCTGATGAAATGAATGGTCTTGAAGGTATAGAAGGAATGTATGTAGAAAAGGCTTTTATTTCTCCTGCTATTGCTAATTATAAGGATATAGTTGTCGGTTCTGAGACAGATGTAACTTATAATAGTAAAGGTAAAATCATTGGTTTGAATTAATCTTCTTGATTTGGCGGTGGTGGTGGCGGTCTTATTCTTGGGGTGACTGCTCCGGTAGTTGCCCCTCAAAAATATTTAGAATAGGGGTGTTCACAATGTTAGAATACTTAATGTTTGGTTTAGTTTTGGCTGCGTTTGCCGCTTGTGCTTGGGTAGAAATACTCTTTTGCAAAGCAAGGGGTATCACAGTCAAGCAAGATTTGCACAATACTTGGCTTGCTTTCAGTTCTTTCTGCAAAGAAACAAAAGCAATCCTTGTCGGTTGGATACCGGTTGCATACACAGACTTTTGCGATGCTCTCGAAAAGTTTCGTCGTAACCGCCGACCCCGACACATATTTGATTATAGTTTAGAGTGCGACTTCAGGGCGGTGCTGAAACAATATGCTTTCAACTCCTTTGAGCCGTACATAAATGTAATATACACGCCGATTCCGTCGGTCATACAAGTAGGCTTTATTACTCAAAAGGCTGCTACTGACGAAATTGCCATAGAAGTTATGGAGCATATAGTGTCAAAGTTCAGGCATTATCAAACAGCATACAATCTATCAATGCCGTTCTTTCCGTACTACTATATACAAAATACGGAAGTCTGTATTTTCATAATCTACTGTGAATATCAGCAGGAACTTCCCGATTTTTACAAAACAATAAACTCGGTAATTATGTCAAGAACAGACGGCTCTTTCGGCACGCTCAAAGAGTGCCATATACCTAAAAGCAACGGCAATGACCTCATACTTGGCTACTCTGCTACAAAGTGGAACAGCGGTGGTATAGTGTCGCCATATATATTAGAATGCAAGAAAGATCCTCACGCTCTTTTTGCGGGTCCTTCTGGAAGTTCCAAGACTTGTACTGTTCAGCTGCTGGTTCGTCAGCTTATGCGTCAAAAGAAAGATATCGTAATTGCTGATTTCAAAGCTGGGAAAGATTGGGATAACATCTTCCGCTCCGACAGATACGGCGAATATACAGACTGTGACAGAATTATAGACGAGTTTTATAACTCATTTATTGAAACAATCAAAAACAAGCAGTATCGTGAGAGGTACCTCATTTGTGATGAATTCGGTAGTTATGTACTCTCTAAGGACAGCAAGGAAAAAAAGGCGCTTATGGAAAAAATTAGTCATATTGCCTTTATGGGAAGAAGCTTCGGTTTCCACTTGATTTTGATAAATCAACAGTTTAACGCTGACATTCTCCCTACTGCTATCCGTGAACAGTTTGCTACAAGGGTTCACATGGGAAATCGTATCTATACAGAAACGGCGACGATGCTCTTTCCTAATGTATCCATTGACAAAAGCATCCGCTTACCTAACTACCACGGCTATATAGCCACTCCACAAACAGATGTAGATATAATTGTAATACCGGAGCTTTCAAGCCCTCAGCAGTTAAAAAAAGAGTTGCAAGCTCTCGGTCAGCAGTATTATACATAAATACAAGTCAATCTTGCTTTTGCGTAGCAAAAGCAAGATTGCATAAAAGGTCTAGTATTACACCTTTTATGCTCAGTTATGTAGCTATGGCATTAGTGCCGTAATCACAATATAAACTTACAGCTACACAGATGTAGCTAAAAATATAATACAAGGAGGTATCCGTATGGATAAAGAAAATAAAAATAATTTAACAAATAATGGTGCTGCTCCTATCGAGAAAAATCCGCTTGCGGATTATGATGGGACACCGGTGCCTCACACAGAAGAAGATGATGCTGACTTTGAAGAAATACTTGAAAAAATAGAAGAGCATCGTATGATGCAGTTTGACCGTACTATTAGGTTCAATTATATGACAGATGAAGAAGCAGAAGAAGAACTTGAATACGCTAAGGAGACCGCTGACGATGAAAAAAGATAAGTCAGCAAGGCGTTTTCAACTGACTTGGAATAATCCCGACAAACACGGGGTAACTCACGAAGTCATAAAGGAAACATTTTTTTCACGCCTGAAATCAACTCAGTTTATATGTATGGCAGATGAGCGCGGGATTGAAAATCAGGTTTTCCACACACATTGCTATTGCGAATTCAGCAACAACAGTCCTAAAAGATTCAGCACCTTAAAGAAGGCGTTTCCAACGGCACATATAGAGCAAGCTTTCGCTGATTCACAAGCCAACATAGATTATATAAAAAAAGAAGGCAAGTGGAAAGACAGCGAAAAGGCTGACACAGTTATAGAGGGGTCGTACGAACAATACGGAACACCAAGCAACAGTTTTAGAGGGCAAAGAAATGACCTCGAAGAGCTTTACTCACAAATTAAGCAAGGTGCTACTGACTACGAGCTCCTCGAAAGCAACCCCAAGAATATGAGGCTGCTTAATTTCATATCTCGCACCCGATTGGCGATAGAGACTGAAAAAAATGCAAAATCGGTGCGTGAGCTTACTGTGGTATATGTTTTTGGTGGTACTTCTACAAACAGGCTTGAATTCATATTCGACAAGTATGGCATAGAAAATATTTTTCGTTTCTGTGGCTATCAAAGAGCAATTTTTGACGGCTACGACAAAGAGCCGATACTGTTGCTCGACAATTTCAAGCAAGGATTTCCGCTTACAGAAATGGTTTCGCAACTACTTTCCGGATTTCCATATACTCTGCATTGTCGTTACAATGACAAGCAAGCATTATATACAATGGTCATTATAAGCAGTCGCAACAGTCCTGACAGTCAATACCTCGACGAAGATGCTGCTGACAGACAAGAATTTTTAGACAAACTCGACGCAATAATACAACTACACGCTGACGGCACCGTTAGCGAGTACACAAACAAACAGTATTTTGATTTAGAAAACAGATTGCCAAAAGACAATCCGTTTAAATGAGAGAGTATAAATGACACCAGTAAAGGAGAATATATATGTAAAGGCTGGTGCATAAATGAGAATTACAAGAAATGAAGATTTGAAAATCGTGCAGTTTTGGTTGACTGCACAAGAAGGTGAAGATAACAGCATAATGAATAAAATCAAGAGTTATGCTGATGAACATACAACAGCAAAGAAAAAGGCTGATGTATATAAAAAGGTGGTCTATGTTTCCGGTACTGCTCCACTTGTATCTGCAACGGCTGACCTTTTGAAAAGAAATAGATAATAAGGCAAACGCCCACACATTCAACTGTGTAGGCGTTTTTCTTTTAGTCTGTGGTTGTTCCTAATCTCTCGCCAAGTGCGACGAAGGAGCTTGTGAAGATGTATCGCTTTTCTGTTTGTGTCAATGTTGTCAGCAAGGGGTCGCCCTCGCGAATACGCATGGTGCGCCGGATTTCCTTCGGAATCACAACCCTGCCCAAATCATCTATTCTTCTTACAATTCCTGTCGCTTTCATAATGCCGCTGCTCCTTTTGTTTGGTTTACAATGCTATTATGTACAAACAAGGAATGTTTATGTAAGGAAATTGGTGGGAAAGGAGAAAATGTCCCCGAATTACTCTGGTTTACTCTGTGAATTTAGAAATCTCTTTTTTAGAAAACTTTGAATGGGTTTTTCCATAAACTTTCCAACAAATACCGTTGCTGCCAAAGTGCCTACTATCGCTATGATAGCAATGATAATTTTAGAAGCATCCAAAGCATTTAGTCGATCAAGAATACTACAAAATACTACACCATGTATGAGATATATCGTATACGAATACTTATCAAGAACATTTACTATATTGTACATCCATTTAGGCAAACAGATTGTGTCGAAATTAGTCATAGCAATCAGGATGCTTGCAAAAATCAAAGCATACGCATACGGCATCTTACCTATGATTGTCATACATATTGCCGCCACGAGAAAAACAACAAGACAGCGTGAGGCACATTCTTTTTTTACACAAACATAAACCATAGCTCCTAAAAACAAGAAGTGCAATTGGTCCAATAGGGTACAACTATAGAACACACCCAAAATTTGGGTTGCCAAAAAAACAATCACCCAAACAACAACACTCGCAAAAACAGTTCTAACCTTTCTTAGAATCCAAGGCGCAACAAGGTAAAAAAACATAAAAATCGGAATTGTCCATGTTATACCTAAGTTACTCCAAAAATATGTATCGCTTTTAAGAAATCCATTTAATAGAAAAATATACCGAAACCATCCAATTCCCAATTCATCAGCAGGAATAACTGAAACAAAATGATTTAATATATTTTCGGAAATAAAATAATATAGAATAACCAAGTAATACAACGGCAATGTTGCGATCATACGCTTTTTATAATAGTTTAAGATGTCTGTATTTGGATTCTCATAAAAAGTTTTACCTGCGAGAAATCCGCTTATCAAAAAGAAAAGTCGAACACCATGGGCGCCAAAATCCGAAAAGCCTCTTAAAAAACCACTCAAACCCACTCTCTGTCCAAAATGTACTAAAAATACAAGCAAACAAGCACTCACTCGCAACAACTGAATAGAAATGTTTCGTTTTTCCATTATAATCACCTCATTATGCTTTCATTATATAATACTAGAACAAAACTTACAAGTACAATATTCAAATCTCTTTACCACAATAGGTATTGCCTATTCCTGTCACTTCATAATGCCGCTTCTCCTTTTGTTTGGTTTACAATGCTATTATGTACAAACAAGGAATCTTTGTGTAAGGAAATTGGTGGGAAAGGAGAAAATACACTTCAATTTATTCCCATGCTTCATTGTATTGCGCAATATCTTTTAAACCAACCTTTATTTCTATTTTTATCACTCTTTTTCCCTCGTATACTTATACTATCACCGTCAATAGCGTTGTCAAGCAAAAGGGACGCGAATTTTTCCATTAAAAATTTTTAAATATCATTTTGACAAAATTTTTAAAATGTGGTAAACTTTATATGTTGGCAAAATGATAACAAGGGTAGCGGGGGACGACAGCATGTCTTACAAAATAGGTGACAGAATTTTATATCCGATGCACGGCGCAGGCACAATCGAGGCAATTGAAGAGCAGGAAATTCTCGGTGAAAAGCATGCGTATTATGTCTTGCGTCTGCCTGCGGGAGACATGAAGGTGATGCTTCCGATTAAGAAGCTGAGCGAAATCGGTGTACGCGACCTTATCACGAAGGCAGAAGGCAGGAAGGTGCTTGAGTCCATCGCGGGCGAGATTGTGAATGAAGACGGCAACTGGAACAAGCGCTACCGCGAAAATATGGAGCTTCTGCGCAGCGGCGATATTTATAAGGTGCTTGATGTAGTTAAGAGCCTGATGCTGCGCGACAGAATCAAAGGGCTTTCCACCGGCGAAAGAAAGATGCTCTCCAATTCGAAGCAGATTTTAATCAGCGAGCTGGTGCTCTCGGGCACGGCAGAGGCGCTGGAAGTGGAAATGCGTCTTGCCGGCGCAATTGAAGACGCTGTAAGCGTAAAAGCATAAAACAATAATTAAGGGATACTTCAAACGAAGTATCCCATTTTTTTATTCCAATTCAAATGCCCCGGTATAAAGCTGATAATATTTCCCCTTCTCAGCAATCAGCGCTTCGTGGCTGCCGCGCTCAATGATATGTCCGTTTTCCAACACCATAATCACATCTGAATTTTGCACTGTGGACAGTCTGTGCGCAATGACAAACACCGTTCTGCCGCGCATCAGCGAATCCATGCCTCTTTGAACAATCGCCTCGGTACGCGTATCAATGCTTGACGTCGCCTCATCCATAATCATCACCGGCGGGTCCGCAACTGCCGCACGCGCAATTGCCAGGAGCTGACGCTGTCCCTGCGAAAGGCCGCTGCCGTCACCGGAAAGCAGCGTATCATAGCCCTGCGGTAAACGGCGGATAAAGCTGTCTGCACCTGCAAGCCGCGCTGCGGCGTACACTTCCTCGTCGGTCGCATCCAATTTGCCGTAACGGATATTTTCCATTACCGTACCGGTGAACAGATTTGTGTCCTGCAGCACAATTCCGAGCGAGCGGCGCAGGTCGCTTTTCTTAATTTTGTTAATGTTGATGTTATCGTAGCGCACCTTGCCGTCAGCAATATCGTAGAAGCGGTTAATCAGATTTGTAATCGTGGTTTTGCCCGCGCCGGTCGCACCGACAAACGCAACCTTCTGCCCCGGCTCAGCGTAGAGCGTGACATTATGCAAAACCGTCTTTTCCGGCACATACGCAAAATCCACGTCATAGAAGCGCACATCGCCGGACAGCTTTGTATACGTAACCGTTCCGTCTCCGTGCGGATGCTTCCATGCCCACAGACCCGTACGCGTATCCGCTTCCGTCAAAACGCCGTTTTCCTCCTTGGCATTGACCAAGGTAACATACCCGTCGTCCGTTTCCGATGCCTCATCCATCAGCTCAAAAATGCGCTGCGCACCGGCAAGTGCCATCACGACGGAATTCATCTGCTGCGAAATCTGGTTAATCGGCATATTGAAGCTCTTGGACAGCTGCAAAAACGTTGCAATCTTACCTAAAGAAATACTCTTGGTAAACACCGCCAACGCACCGCCCGCAATGGCGATAATCACATACTGCAGATGCCCTAAGTTGTTGTTAATCGGACCGAGAATATTGACAAAGGAATTCGCCTTGGTCGCATTTTCGCACAGTGCCTCATTTCTGCGGTCAAACTCCGCTTTGGTTTCCGGCTCGTGGCAGAACACCTTCACGACCTTCTGCCCCTGAATCATTTCCTCGACAAAGCCGTTCACATCGCCGAGTGTTTTCTGCTGCTTTGCAAAGAACTTACCGCTGTTTGCGGCAACCTTCTTTGTAATGGTGAGCACCAGACTGACCGTAACGAGCACCAGCGCCGTAAGCGGCAGGCTGGTAAAGCACATAGAGATAAATACCGTTACAATGGTAATGGCAGAGGAAAATACCTGCGGCAGGCTCTGCGCAAGCATCTGTCTGAGTGAATCCGTGTCGTTGGTGTAGCGGCTCATCGTGTCGCCGTGTGTATGTGTATCAAAATAGCGAATCGGCAAGGTCTGCATATGCGCAAACATTTCATTTCGGATATCACGCTGCACACCTTGCGCAACCGTAACCATAATACGCATCTGCATCCACGCGGCAAGTACGCCGACCGCGTAAATCAGCGCCATCTGCATGATTGCATACAAAAGCCCCGTAAACTGCGGATTGGCATTGCCCAGAAGCGGCGTGATGTAATCGTCGATAAGCACCTGTAAAAACAGGCTGCCCGCCACATTGGCAAGCGTGCTCAGTAAAATACATATAAGCACCAGCGCAAAGCGCAGCTTATAACGCTTTGTAATATAGGAAAGCAGTCGCCGCGCCGCTTTCCAGTCCATTTTCTGCCCCGGCATACGGGGCATGTGTCGCGGTGGTGGTGCATTACGCATCGGCGCTCACCCCCTTCACCTGAGATGCATAGACTTCCTTGTATATCTCGTTCGTTTCCAGAAGCGCTTCGTGCGTACCGACTGCATCCACGCGTCCGCCTTCCATCACGATAATTTTGTCCGCATGCTCTACGGAGGAAATACGCTGTGCGATAATAATTTTTGTCGTGTCCGGGATTTCCTCGGCAAACGCTCTTTGAATCAGCGCATCCGTCTTGGTGTCCACCGCACTGGTCGAATCGTCCAAAATCAAAATTTTCGGTTTCTTTAAAAGTGCGCGTGCAATACACAAGCGCTGCTTCTGCCCGCCGGAAACATTGCTGCCGCCCTGCTCAATGTAGGTGTCGTACTTGTCCGGCATTTTCTGCACAAATTCATCTGCCTGGGCAAGCTTGCATACGCGCTCAATTTCTGCATCGCTCGCCTCTGCATTGCCCCAGCGCAAATTTTCCTTGATGCTGCCCGAAAAGAGCACATTCTTTTGCAGCACCATCGCCACGCTGTCGCGCAGCGCGGTAAGGTCGTAGTCGCGCACATCCACACCGCCGACCTTAACGCTACCTTCGCTGACATCATAAAGTCTGGCAATGAGCTGCACCAGTGTCGATTTCGCACTGCCCGTACCGCCGATAATACCGACAGTTTCGCCGGAGGCGATGTTTAAATTCACATCGTGCAGACAGATATTTTTCTTGTAGCCGAAGCTAACATTTTCAAATACAATCGAACCGTCCTTGACATCCGTTTGTGCATTTTCTCCGTTTTGGATGTCACTTTCCTCATTTAAAAGCTCTGCCACACGCTCGGCAGAAGCACGCGAAATCACCAGCATAACAAAAATCATTGACAAGTTCATCAGACTCATCAAAATCTGCATACCGTAGGTGATAAAGCTCATCAGCTCACCCGTCGTCATATTACCGCCGACAATCAGGCGCGCCCCAATCCACGAAATGAGCAGTATGCAGGAATACAGACAGGTCTGCATCAGCGGTGCATTAAATGCGAGCAGGCGCTCCGCTTTGGAAAAGTCCTGATAAATACTGTCCGACACATCGTTAAACTTCTTCGTTTCATAGTCCTCGCGCACAAACGCTTTCACCACACGCATACCGCGCAAATTCTCCTGCACAACATTGTTTAAGCGGTCGTATGTTTTGAATACGCGACCGAAAATCGGATGCGCATTGGACATAATCAGATAAAGTCCGATTGCCAGCACCGGAATCAACACAAGGAAAATCGTTGAAAGCTTTGCATTGACAAATACCGCCGCCGCAAAGGAAAAAATCAGCATCATCGGGCCGCGCACCGCGATACGGATAATCATCTGGTATGCATTTTGCAGATTGGTAATGTCCGTCGTCAGGCGCGTGACAATGCTCGCCGTCGAAAACTTGTCGATGTTGGAAAACGAATAGTTCTGGACGCGGTAGAACGCATCGTGACGCAAATTTTTCGCAAAGCCCGCCGAGGCCCTTGCCGCACTGCGCCCCGACAGTACGCCAAACACCAGAGATACAATACAAGAAAGTGCTAAAATTACGCCCACCTTCACGATATAGCTCATATTGCCCATATCAATACCATCATCAATGAGCGTTGCCATCAAAAGTGGAATCAGCACCTCCATAATGACCTCCATCGAGACATAAATCGGCGCCAGAATCGAGTCGCGTTTATACTCGCGGATGCTTTTTGCAAGCTGTTTTATCAAAATCCGTCACTTCCCTTCACCAAACATTACTATTTTAAATTATTTATGCAGAAATTACAAGAAAAGCCGGAAAAAATTCATAAAAGTTTCATAAAGCTTTAATTTTGGTTTTGATTTGAAAAAGACGGTGGTTTTCCACCGTCTTTTTATCATTCTTTTACATAGCTTACCAAATCGGCGATTGCCGCTCTGTTTGTAAAATCACCGCTCTCATCGCACAGCTTGATTAAAAGCTTTTCCATCTCCGTCGGATTCTCCTTGCCGGACATCAGCTTTTTAAGCGCCTTAATTGCCGCTCTGTGCGGTAAGCTCAGCTCTTCTATAATCATTCTCCCGAGAAAATTAAACACCTTGATTTTCTCCGTCATATGCGGCTTAAAATTCTTTTCCATCACCATTTTGTCGTAATATTCTCTGCAATCTATCGGTGTAAGTCCTGTAGTGAAAACCACCAGTTTTTTGTCCTTGAGCTGCTCGAAATTTTTGGTAATCAGGCTTGCGCCCGCAATCATTTCGGCATACAAGCCACCGCCGTAAATGATTGTGTCATACTGCATCAAATCCGCCGCCTTAACACCTTTTGCATCGACCGCGCTGCAGCCGAGTTCCTCCGCAATCCATTCGGCATATGCCTTAGTCGAGCCGTATTTTGATTTGTAAATTACAATTGCATTCATAATTTCACCTCTGTTATACTTATGCTGCTTTTGCTCTATTCTTTCACCAAAAGTGCGACGGATTCCACATGAGTTGTATGGTTTTTGCGACACTGTTATTTAACTTTTTGCTCACTGTTCGGCAAACTATACTTATCAGCGTCATGGCAATAATAAGAATAATTCCAACCAACATAGCAAGATTTCCAACTGCCAATGTTTCAGTATCCGAGCTGATATTGTTATAGTATAGTTTGGTAATAATTTCAATACTATTTATCGTTGATATAAACATTGCTAAATTCAAAATTATAAACGATAATATCTTTTTGTCCATTTATAATTGACCGTGTTTATCAAGAATTGAAGAGCTGAGAATATTAACAAGATAGCAATACAGCCTTCGTATAAAAAACAAGTTAAACAGAAAGGGATAATATTAAGCATTAACGCCAATACATATTTTTTCATCACATTATTCCTTTCTGTTTTTTGCCGTAGTCACAGATGCAATCAATTTTCTTCTTATCGTTCCGCATTTGTTAATTAAACCTTTATATGTAGCTTCATCAATCTTGTTTTTGCGAAATAATAATTCTAACCAGTACTCAGTTTCAAAACTCTCTTTTAAAGCAATTTCTAATTTGTTTATAAAATCAGCCTTGCTTTGAGCGTATTTTGCTTCGTGAAGATTTGCGCCTATTGATGAAGAACATCTCAAAAGTTGATTAATATATACCGAACAACCTTTAATATTATCGCAGATATCAGATATTTCTATTGCAAAATTAATTGTTTCTTCTCTTAATATATTTTTGCTACTTTCCATAGTATAGTCTCCTTTGTCGATATACACGCTATGCGTGTTCGATATATTTTGCTTCGCAAAATTCGATATCCCCCCCCTGTGCTCGTTTTCGATATGACTTAAATCTCGTTGCCGTAAGGCAACATATCGAGTGCGTTAGCACATATCGAATCCTTTTAGGATATATAGTAAATCTCGCAAGAGATTTATATCGATGAATGCTGTGTGCGACATAGTAGCACACAGCATTCCACATGCACCGTGTGCGGAAACATATCCACCGGCACAACCGTATTGATTTTGTATTCCCCGCTTGCGCACAAATACTTCAAATCACGCGCCAGTGTTGCAGGATTGCAAGAAACGTACACAATGCGCTCCGGTTGCATATTCAAAATAATATCAAGCGTCGTTTCGTCCGAGCCCTTGCGCGGCGGGTCCAAAATCACTACGTCCGCGCGCTCGCCCTGACTGTAAAGATACTGAATGCTCTTTTGCACATCGCCGCAGTAGAAGGCAGCATTATCAATCCCATTGCGCACCGCATTTTTCTTTGCGTCCTTGACGGCATCCTCCACAATTTCCACACCGATGACCTTGCCGGCACGCTGTGCGGCAAACAGAGAAATCGTACCAATACCGCAGTACAGGTCAAAAACGGTGTCCGTCTTTTTGATATCCGCCAGGTCCACTGCCGTTTCATAGAGGACCTGCGTCTGCATCGGATTCACCTGAAAAAAGCTGTGCGGCGAAATCTCAAATACCAAATCACCGATGGTATCGCAAAGCGTCGCACTGCCCCACAGCACATCGTTGTTTTTTCCGAGCACCAGATTGGTTTTGTCGGTATGAATATTGTGCTGCACGCTCACCAAACCCTCTACCCCCTCACGCAAAAGGGATACAAGTGTTTCCGGCTTTGGCAAAAACAGCGCGTTTGCCACCAAAACGACCATTACGCTGCCGTCCTTTGCCGTGCGCACAAACACATTGCGCACCACGCCGGTATGCGTTTTTTCATCATACGGCTTTACCTTGGCAATACGCATATATTCCTTGACACATTCTGCCGCCGCCATTGCGGCATCACTGCAGACGCAGCAGCTCTCCGTTTCCACTAAATCGTGACTGTGGCGGCGGTAAAAGCCGCATACCGTTCTGCCGTCCTTATCCTTGCCGACCGGCATCTGTGTTTTGTTGCGATACGCATACGGCTTTTCCATACCGCGCGTTTCGCTGACCGAAATCCCCTTAAAACCGCCGAGGCGCTCCAGCGCGTCTGTCACCTGCCGGCGCTTGAGCTGCAGCTGCGTTTCGTAATGAATATGCATAAAGTCACAGCCGCCGCATTTTTCAAACACATCGCACATCGGCTCTACGCGCACGTCAGAAGCTTTTAAAATCTGCTCCAGCCGCCCGAAGCCATAGGTTTTGTTTACCTTCACAATGCGGATACGCGCCGTATCCCCCACCGCGGTGCGTGGCACAAACACAGTAAATCCGTCAATGCGGCAGATGCCGTCCCCGCTTGAGGACTGGTCAGTGATTTCAACCTCAAATATATCATTTTTCTTGATGTTTGCGCTTTTTTCCATCGTTTTTCTCCTGTAATCATACTCGCATTTATTGTATCAAAAAAGATGGTTTTTGACAAGGGTTGGTTGACGAAAACCTTTCCGTATGATAAACTGCTTTAAACTTAATGGGCAGTGCCGTCCGAGTATATGCAGGCGGCAATACTGCAGAATGCAAAGAGCAAAACAAAGGAAAAACCTGCTGATATTTCAGCAGGTTTTTCTTATTAAATCTCTCCGGCAAAATCGAAGCCGCACGACTCGACGGCAGCCTTGATTGCCGCCGCATCGACAGCAGGAGCCGTTACACTGACCGTTCCCTTTTCAAGGTCGATTTCCGCCTTGGTGCCCTTCAGCTTCTCTATCGCCGTCTTTACAGCGGCGCTACAGCGCGGACACGCCATACCCTCCACTTGAAATACTTTTGTGACTTTTTTCCCGAATCCGAACATATATTGTACCCTCCGTATCTTGATTTATATATAGTATACACTTTTTGCAAGAAATTTTCAAGCTTGATATCGTATTACATTCTTCTTACATTCTCTTCCATTTCATTGACAGTGAAATCAATTTTTGTTATACTGAGCGCAAGATTGGCTTCATATACACCAAAAGGGGGTATTTTCTATGAAACTGAAGGATGGTTTCCTGCTTAAAACCGTTGCCGGCAGCAAAATTGTCGTGCCTGTCGGCGAAACAAGCGTTTCGTTTAACGGTGTAATTACGCTCTCCGGCAGCGCGGCTTTCCTGTGGGAAAAGCTGCAGGTTGGGGCAACCGAGGCAGAGCTTTTGGACGCACTTTTAGCTGAATATAATGTGGAAAGAGATTTTGCCGCTGCAGATTTAAAGCGCTTTATTGAAAAGCTGCAAAGCGCCGGCATGCTGGAAGCGTAATATGCAAGAGCGCATAGAAATGCAGGTTGTTGTCGATTTGATGGATGAAGCGTTTGCCCTTGGCAAAACCTTTTCATTCACGCCGTACGGCATCAGTATGCTACCGACCTTAAACAACGGCACGGACACAGTAACCCTTGCCCCGGCAAAACAGTGGAGGACAGGTGATATTGTGCTCTACCGCCGCCCAAGCGGACAATACATTATGCACCGAATCGTCGGCAAGCTGCGCGGCGGCTTTATGCTGTGCGGGGACAATGAGCGTGCAATCGAATACCCCATATATCCGAAGGATATTCTCGCCAAGGTCATCTGCGCCGAAACGTCCGACGGGCAAAAAATCGACCTGCGCACCAAAACAATGACGCACAGACTGTGGTACAAAAAATTAAAGCTGATTATAAAAAAAATCCTTTGTTCGTAATGAACAAAGGATTTTTTGATTACTGAATTTATCTGTTCAAAATCAGCTTTGTCAGCTCAACCGGCTCCACAATCTTGTCGCCTTTGTAAACGCGCATATTACCGGAAGCGATTTCGTCGATTAAGATAACCTCACCGTTGTTGTAGCCGAACTCGAACTTGATATCCCACAAATCCAGACCGATGGTCTTTAAATCGTCTGCAACAATCTTGGTGATTTTAAGTGTCTGCTCCTTCATGCTTGCAAACATTTCCTCGCTCATTACGCCGAGCGCTGCAAGACCTTCGCTTGTTACGAGCGGGTCGCCCTTTTCGTCGTTTTTGAAGGTGCATTCTACGTAGCCGCCTTCCAGTACGGTGCCGTCTTCCATATATTCGCCGTATCTGCGAATGAAGCTGCCGGTTGCAACCAGACGGCAGATGACCTCAAGACCGTGACCGAATACGGTTGCCGGAAGCACTTCCATCGTTGCCTCGTCCACGTTTGCACTTACATAGTGTGTCTTGATGCCTGCCTGCTTTAATAAATCAAAATAATAAACCGATGTACGAAGATTTGCTTTGCCGATGCCCTCGATTGTTAAGCCCACACTGTTTTCGCCCGGGTCGAACACGCCGTCTTTACCGGTGCAATCATCCTTGAACTTGAGCATTACATTGCCGTTATCCAGCTCGTAAACGTCTTTGGTTTTACCTTCATATAACTTCTTCATACAACAAAACTCCTTTATACCAAAATAATTACCGATATTAGCATAGCACTTTTTTTGCAAAAAATCAATGAAAATTTCGCAGAAACACAGATTTTGTCAATTTGAACAAAAAATGGAAAATCAACAGCGTGTTTCTATTTATTTTTTAACTTCCTTATGGTATAATTCTTTCCGAGGTGAATTTTATGCAGTATCGCAAGGACAAATACGGAAACGAACTTTCTTTGCTCGGCTTCGGCTGTATGCGTTTTTCAACGAAGCTCGGCAAAATTGATTTTGAAAAAGCGGAGCACGAGATTATGACGGCGTACCGCGGTGGCGTGAACTATTTTGATACCGCCTACATCTATCCCGGAAGCGAAGCGCTCATCGGCGAAATTTTTGAAAAAAACGGCATCCGCGAAAAAATTTATATTGCAACCAAGCTGCCGCACTATTTAATCAAAAGCCGCGCGGCCTTAGATAAGCTCTTTGACGAGGAGCTAAAGCGCCTGCGCACAGACTATATCGATTATTATCTGATGCATATGCTCACCGATATTGATGCGTGGGAGCGTATGAAGTCGCTCGGTATTCTAAACTGGCTTGCAGAAAAGAAGGCGAGTGGTCAAATCCGCCAGGTCGGCTTTTCGTATCACGGCAACACCGAGATGTTCTGCCGGTTAATTGATGCCAACGACTGGGATTTTTGTATGATTCAGTATAATTATATGGATGAACACACGCAAGCGGGCAAGCGCGGACTCAAATATGCCAACGAAAAAGGTCTGCCCGTCATCATTATGGAGCCGCTGCGCGGCGGCAAGCTTGTCAGCCGTCTGCCGGAGGAGGCAAAGCGCATCTTTGCGGAATACAAAATAAAGCGCACTCCGGCGCAGTGGGCATTTCGCTGGCTTTTCAGTCAGCCGGAGGTCACCACGGTGCTTTCGGGTATGAACTCGGAGGAAATGATTTCAGACAACATTAAAACCGCCTCCGACGCGCAAATTGGTGAAATCGGCGCAGACGAGGAAGCGATGCTGCATCGCGTAGCCGATGCCATCAATGCAAAGATGAAGGTCGGTTGCACGGGCTGCGGCTACTGTGTCCCCTGCCCGAAGAACGTAGATATTCCGGGTACATTTGCCGCGTACAACCGCCTGCATAGCGAGGGCTGGTTTGCCGGTACGAAGGAATATATTATGTGCACCACGCTGCGAAAAACACCTACCGCTGCCTCAAACTGCATCGGCTGCGGCAAGTGTGAGCAGCATTGTCCGCAGGGCATCCACATCCGCGAAAAATTAGCGGACGCACAAAAAGAGCTCGAACGCACCCCGTACAAAATTGTGCGTAAGCTCGCAAAATATTTTGTAAAGTTTTAATATCAAATGCCGCCTTTTAAGGCGGCATTCATAATGTCCGAATCTACCTCATATATTTTGGTGAGAGCAAAAAATATGAGGTGAGGGCATGAAAGACTATATCAGCCGGCGCGTAATGCAGCTTTCGGAATACATC
>JAZSGM010000216.1:0-8478 GCA_045532715.1 Clostridia bacterium | reverse complement strand
CAACTACACCGAAAACCATTACACAAGCAACAACCAGTGCCAACAGTTTCTTGAGATTTCTCATATCTCAATTCCTCCCTTAAAAAAAATTTTTTTGTTGAAAGAGTGTTGTGTCTTAGCAGGCCGCGGTCACCCTCTTTCTCTGCGACCCGCCCGACGGCAACAGGGGCACTACTGCCCTAAGTTGTCTTCTTGCATTGATTATAACATCCCAAAATTATGTAGTCAATGCAGTTAATACAGTTGTAATATAACTGTAAAATTAGTAATTTGCCTGTATTATTGCACCCTGCAGCGCAATACATCAGACATATTACCTTATATATTTCACGCACATACCGAAGCATGTACGGTGGGATCCCCCAAAATTTTTTTACATGTATTTTACATGTTTCAACCGATTGTGACACATTCCGCAGTTTCAATCGCTTTATTATATTATATATAAGGAAGCAATTCTATTTTGCGCCGCTAAATAAGCATTTCTGCCTTCCGGCGACAGTGCCACTCACCTATTATATACACGCAAATATTGATTTGTCAATCAAAATTTTTTCTTTTTGGGCTTTTTTTATAAATATTTCGTCCTTTTTTGCATTGTATACCTATTGCAATCCTTTTTGGGGTGTGCTAAAATGGATTTGTTCCTAATACATATTATAAAAGGAGTTTTTGAATTATGAAAGCAATCGTTCTTGCAGCAGGTAAGGGTAAGCGCCTGCAATCCGAAAGTTTCAATCTGCCGAAGGTACTGCGCCGCGCAAACGGCAGACCGCTCATCGGCTATGTGCTGGACAGCATTAACTTCATTGAAAAGAAGGATATCGAGATTGTTGTCGGCTATATGCGCGAAAAGGTTATGGAAGAGCTCGGCGACGCCTACGGCTACAGCGTACAGGAGGAGCAGCTCGGTACCGGTCATGCCGTTATGTGCACACGCGAGCATATGGAAGGCTATGACGGTCAGGTGCTCATCTGCTACGGCGACATGCCGCTCGTTAAGCCGGAAACCTATAAAAGACTTGTGGAAAAGCATCTTGAAAGCGGTGCACACTGCACACTCTTAACTGCAGTCGAGGACAATCCGCCGGCATACGGCAGAATCGTTCGCGGTGCGGACGGCAAGCTGGCCTCTATTGTTGAGGAAAAGGACTGCACACCGGAGCAGAAATTAATTAAGGAAGTCAATGTCGGCATCTATGTGTTCGACGCAAAGGAATTGATGGCAGGTCTGGGCGAGCTGAAAAACAGCAATGCGCAAAACGAGTACTATCTCACTGACATGCCGCAAATCTTTATCGAGAAGGGCTTGACGGTTGAAACCTTCGCCATCGAAAACAGCACAGAGTATTTCGGTGTAAATACCGTTGAAGATCTTGCGTTCTGCGAAAAGGAGCTTATGAAGCGATAATGAAAAAACAGCTGGTTGCACTTTTTACTTGTTTAATCCTTTGTTTTGGCTGCATCGGGCACGCCGCTCCCATCGGAAATATAGATACATACAATTGGGACAATGCACCGTTGCAGGTTGCTATGCCTGTACCGAAACGCCTGGTCGGCTATATCGAAACAGAGCTCGGGCGCGCAAAGACGTATTACGAAACATACGCAGCGCAGGCAAACCGCAATGAAAATATGCGCCTTGCCACCGTAGCCATCCATGCAAAGGTTTTGCAACCGGGTGAGATTTTTTCCTACAACCAGACGGTCGGCGAACGCAGCGTGGCGCGCGGCTTTAAGGTTGCAACCGTGTTTGAAGGCAAAAAAAAGGTGCCCGGTCTCGGCGGCGGCATCTGTCAGATTTCTTCGACACTGTACATGGCAACCAAGCAGGCGGGACTCGGCATCGTGGAGCGCTATGCGCACAGCTTGCCGGTAACTTACTGCAGCCGCGATGATGAAGCTACCGTTTCTTGGGGACATCTGGACTACAGATTTCAGAATACACTCGATATTCCCGTGCGCATTGAAGCAAGCATGGGCGGCGGCGTGTGCAGCATTGCACTTTGGGCAATGACGCCGGTCTACGAATAATCCTTAAATCCAAAGAAGGTCAGGTGCATACCTGACCTTCTTAATTTTTTGTTGTATTTTGGGTTGAAATCGGGAAAAATCAGTAGTATAATAAATAAGTGTGAACAGGGACGGATGGGGGCGTTTGTATGAACGGCAAAATCGGATTTGATAATGCAAAATACATTCAGATGCAGTCGAAGCATATCGGCGAGCGTGTACTGAAGTTTGGCGACAAGCTTTATTTGGAGCTTGGCGGCAAGCTTTTTGACGACCATCACGCATCGCGCGTACTGCCGGGCTTTGAGCCGGACAGCAAAATCAAGATGCTGATGCACCTAAAGGACAAGCTTGAGATTGTAATTGCCATCAGCGCGATTGATATCGTGAAAAACAAGGTCAACAGCAATCACAATCTCACATACGATTTAGATACCATTCGTTTAATCAATGCCTTTACCAGTCTGGGTTTGCTTGTCGGCAGTATCGTCATTACGCAGTACAGCGGACAGCCGGCAGCGGATATGTTCAAAAAACGCCTGGAGAATATGGGGATTAAGGTCTTTTTGCACTATCCGATTCCGGGCTATCCCTCCAATGTTGAATACATTGTCAGTGATGAAGGCTTCGGCAAAAACGATTATATCGAAACCGAGAAACAAATTGTCGTTGTCACCGCGCCGGGTCCGGGCAGCGGCAAAATGGCAACCTGCCTTTCACAGCTTTATCACGAAAACAAGCGCGGCATCAAGGCCGGCTATGCAAAATTCGAAACCTTCCCGATTTGGAACTTGCCGTTAAAGCATCACGTCAATCTCGCTTATGAAGCGGCCACGGTAGATTTAAACGATGTAAATATGATTGATCCGTTCCACCTGGAGGCTTACGGCGAAACCACGGTCAACTACAACCGTGATATTGAAGTTTTCCCGGTGCTCAATGCGATTATGACAAAAATTCTCGGCGAAAGTCCGTACAAGTCCCCGACAGATATGGGTGTCAACATGGCGGGCAACTGCATTGTGGATGATGCCGTTTGCCGGCAGGCATCCAAAGACGAGATTATTCGCAGATATTATCAGGTTTTAAAAGACAAGGTCAACGGCAAGTGTGATGACGAGGTTGTCTATAAAATGCAGCTGATTATGAAGCAGGCAGAGGTGGACTGTCACCAACGCGCCGTGGTAGATGCGGCGCTCGAAAAGGCGAAGCAGACAGCGCACACCGCCTGCGCCATCCAACTGCCGGACGGACGCATCATCACCGGTAAAACCTCCGACCTGCTCGGTGCATCCAGCTCTGCGCTGTTAAATGCACTGAAAGCAATCACCGGTATTGATGATGAAATCCATCTCATTTCCCCGGAGGTTATCGAGCCGTTACAAAACTTAAAAACAACACATTTCGGCAGTAAAAACCCACGCCTGCACATGGATGAAACGCTGATTGCACTCTCGATCTGTGCAGCGAGCGACCCCATTGCCAAAAAGGCACTTGAGGGGCTGAGCGCTCTTCGCGACGCGCAGGCACATTCAACCGTCCTCCTTTCTCAGGTTGACGATCGTGTGTTTAAAAAGCTGGGCATTCATTTAACCTGCGAAGCCGTATATAAATAAGAAAAAGTGAGTCGACAGACTCACTTTTTTATTTCTGCTTCCTTTTGCGGAAAGCTACTTTTATTCCATATCCTCTTTTTCAGGCACTCTATCGACCGAATACAGTTTTACATCCTGCTCGTTTGCATAACGCACTGTGTATGCAGTTCCTCCGCTGTTTCTGCGCAAAAGCACTATACCGCAGCAGCTCATATCTACCATACGACGATTGCGCGCGTACATACAGTAGCTTGTATACTCTTCACTGACATATTCCACCGCATCTGCCGCTGCAAGTATTTCACGGTATGTTTGCTGCGCCGTCGCACCCCACCGCTTCGCCTGCTCTCTGCAGGGCAGTACCAGCTGCAATCGGACATCCTGATTCTGCTCGCGCAGTTTCAGCACTGCTTTCGCCGCCAACGTATCAAATCCGAGCGCGCCGCCGCACACAAACGTGCGGATATTCAGTTTTTCCGTCAAAACTGCGCAGAGTGTATATGTCTTTTCATAAATTCGCTGAACTTCTTCTGTCGGAATGGTCCTGTGTCCCGTGAAAAAGCAGGTCTGCTCCCTCATAAAAGTCTCCGTTTCTCAAAAAACCGCCATTGCAACTTGCAAAGGCGGTTTTTTGAATCATGCCTGTTTATTTATTGATAACCAAAATGGTTGTCGCTTCAAATGCGCCAATCTTTTCTGCACCGGTTGCAAACACAGAGTCGCCCTCAACCAACGCCGTCAGCTTTACAGGTGCAGCATTCGAGCCCGCACGGATTGCAGTCTTTTCATTTACGAAAATCTGCTTTGTTACAACCTCACCGGTTGCAGGATCTCTCATACTGATGTTGATAAAGCCAAGCGACGGATTAACCAATGTAACCGTACCCGTCAGTGTTGTTGTCTGCGCAACGCTGGCCACCGTAATCTTCGTGGCTGTACTGCTCTCGGTTGTTACCGTTACATTATAACCAAGCTCCAAATCATAAATGCTGCCTGCTGTTGCATCAATATCAATTACTGTATCCATTGTCAGATACAACGCCTGCGATTTCTCATCCGAAATTTTAATCGTAATATACGGATTATCCTTCGCGATATGGATTTCGGAAATTGTTCCCTTTACCGTCGAAGTCTTCGAGGTCGCCGTAATCGATGTAATCTCGCCGTAGTTTACGGTTATATTTACTGCATCACCAACCAGAAGATCTGTTAAAGCTGCTGTCTTTCCGTTACGCTTCACATATACGTTTTCCGAAATCGGCCAGGTAGCGCCGTCGTATGCCATATCACGGTGTTCGATTGTCATAATATTGTTTTCGCCGTCATGCATCAGTGTTGCCAATGTTGCATTATCCACCTGCGTCGTCTTCGACTCTGCAACGATGCTTGTTACGATGCCACCCGCCATTGTTACGTACACATAGTCTGTCTCCGTAATGTAGCCAAGCGACGAAACCGGCTCACCGTTTAAGATATAAGATACTACATCAGCCAGCTTATAGGACTCCGTAGAATTGGTGCCGAGCTCCTTGTCGTACACCTTAATATATGTACCACGCGAATCGGTCAGCGAACCGCGATAGATACCCTCGATTACAGCCGTATTGCTCTCGCTTGCATCCGTTTCATTTGCGTCGATTGCAAGCAGACCCTTATAGGTGGTTGTCAGCGTAACCGCATCACCATTCTCAATGTCTGCGATTGTTGCAGCCTCACCGTTTCTGTGAATGATTGTCTTTTCGGAAATCTCATAGGACTGGCCGTTTACAACCAAAGAGGTTTCATCCACTGCGGAAGCCGGACCGCTGATATATGCTACATCAAGCATATTCATCGTGCGCTTGAGCATAATTGCAATTTGCGCACGTGTTACACCTGTATCCGGGGAGAATGTTCCGTCACCCATACCGGACATAATGCCCTTCTCTGTTACATAGGAGATATAACCCTTTGCCTCGTTCGGGAAGGCATCAGCATCCGTGTAATCAAACACGAACATTACCGCATTTTCAACTTCCTCTTCGCCATCTAAAATTCTGGTAATCAGCTTCGCCGCTTCATGGCGCTTCATCGGTGTGTCCTGTATATCCAATGCCAGATATTCAGCCAAATCTGCTTCCTCCAGAATACCGCGATATAACAAGAAGCAGAGTTCCTTGACTGCGTAGGTTTCATACTGCTGCGCAACAGATGCATACAGCTTCTGTGCATCGGCAACTGCCTGTGCATTCGTTTCGTCATTTACGCCGATTACGCGCGCAAACAATGTAAACGCTTCTTCTTTGGTCACACTGTTCTCCGGCTTATATGTGCCGTCGGAATATCCTTTTACTATTCCGATGCCTGCAAGCTCCTCAACGGTTTCACGTGCCCAATCCCAACGAGCCTCTTCCAGATCCGGGAATGTCGCGGCCTGCACCGTTACAGCAAGCACCATTACAAGTGCCAGCATCATTGCAAGTATCTTTTTCATAATTCTCTGCCTCCTCTGTTTTTGTACTATATAATGCCTTTATGATTCAATTATACCACAAAATGCTGATATGTAAATAGGTTTTTTATTAAGTATGTGTAACAAATTTTCTCTGCCGGCATCAAAGGCAAGCCCGATGCATACGATAAATTAGGAGGAAGGAGGCGAAAAAATGCGCAAAAAAGAAAACGATGCACTTTTATCAAACATCGAGGAGGATGCAATGCGCGATATCAAAGCACTTGCTTCCACACGCGAGGGGCAGCAGCTCAAAAAAGAATTGAACGGCATTGATACGAAAAAGCTTCTGGAAACCTTTGCAAAAATGGATAAAGAAACCATCAAATCCAAGCTGCAAAACATCAATGCAGATACGCTCAAAAAAGCAATGCAAAACAAGGATTTTCTCAACAAGCTGAAATAAAAGGAGGTAGATTTATGGCAGACGGACTGGATGGTGCAATTGATACATTAAAAGAGATACTCAACAGTCCGGATGCGGCAGACACCATTTCCTCGATGCTCGGCGCCGTCGGACTCGGAGCCGAGCCTGCAAAAGAATCGCAGACGCCGCCACTAAAGCCGGAGCTGCTTGCAAAGGTGATGGAAGCCTACCAATCCATCGACCGCAGCAATGCTGACAGGCGGGTTGCACTACTACGCGCCGTGCGCCCGTTTATGCGCGAAACACGACGTAGCGATGTCGATACGGCCATCCGGATGCTGATGCTGTTTCAGCTGATGCCACTGCTCGGAGAATTCAAGGATTTCATGTAGGAGAACTGCTATGTACAGACGCTATTACAGATACAACGACCCGGCACCGGGTATGCGGCGCGCCGCCCCGCCACAGCAACCGCCGGCGCCGCCACCGCAGCCAAAGCAGCAGGCAATTCCTCTGCCTCTATCTTTGGAGGGGATGCTCGGGGATATGGCCAAGGACGATTTAATCTTAGTCGGCATCCTGTTATTGGTACTGCTCGGTGAAGACAAGGACAAAATCGACCTGCCGCTGGTGCTGGCGCTTTTATATTTACTGCTACGGAAGTAGAGGGATAAAATGAAAAAAATACTGTTTTTATTTTTAATTTACACCTTAACGGTGCTCGGCATTCCGCTGTTGATTGTTTCGTTGTCACATCGTGCACCTGCCACGGAAAACAAAGAGCCGATTCAAACCATTTCAACCTATGTTGCCGCTACGGACGAAGTACTGGAATTGGATTTTAACACTTACTTAAAGGGCGTTGTCGCCGCGGAAATGCCGGCCTCGTTTCATCCGGAAGCGCTGCGCGCACAGGCAGTTGCCGCGCGAAGTTACATACTGCGCCGCATGGAAGGCTATCTGCGCGACGGCCCCCCGGAAGCCCACAAAGGAGCATATGCCTGCACGGACAGCGCCCATTGCAATGCCTGGAAAAGCGAGGACGAGCTGCGCGCACAGTGGGGCGCAGATTATGAAACAAACATGCAAAAAATTTCCACCAGTGTAGATGACACAGCCGGCATTGTACTCACTTATAATGGTGAGCCGGTCAACGCCGTATTTCACTCCACCTCCTCCGGTCAGACGGAAAACGCCAAGGATGTATGGGGCAGTGAGGTTGATTATCTCGTCAGCGTTGCCAGCTACGGAGATACGTTATCCCCACGCTATTCCTCCACACTGACACTCAGCGCCGAAGATTATAAGACCAAGCTTCTTGCGGTCTACCCCGAAGCGCACTTTGCAGACGGCGAGCCGCTGATTGGCGAAATTCTTCGCTCGCAGGCTGGCGGCATCAAAGAAATCACCAGCGGCGGCATAACGCTGAGCGGTACACATTTTCGCAATTTATACGGCCTGCGCAGCACAAACATTCAGTTCACCCAGAGTGCAAGCTCCATCACAATGTCCGTTACCGGCAGCGGTCACGGTGTCGGTATGAGTCAATACGGCGCAAACTATCTGGCGTCTCAGGGAAAAACCTACGAAGAAATTTTAAAAACCTATTACAGTGGCGTCACCGTCGGATTGTATGCCCAAAAGTGAACGCGCATACCTACACACATCGCATAAACCGCAAAATATACCTTCCGTTTTTATAATAATCACAATATATTGTGTATACAAGTCGAATTGCGCGTTCTGTTACACTTTCAAAAGCACAGGATTTATGGTAAAATATACTTGTAGAAAACAAGGAAAGGTGATTAATTTGGACAAGCAATTATACAAAACCAAAAAGGTAGATTTGCCCGAAGAAGGACGCAGTTTTATGCTGGAGTACTACATAACAGAGGATGCAATGCCGCTCGGCGAAAGCATGAGCGTCATATCCTACGGCGCTGAAATTGTGATGCGCAGCCGCACACAGATTGAAGCATCCCGTGCGAGCTTCCTGTTTTTAGAAAAGA
>JAZSGM010000084.1:0-4642 GCA_045532715.1 Clostridia bacterium | reverse complement strand
CTTTTTGCTGCTGGCAATGTTGTATTTTTCCCGAAAAAATCTGCATTTGCTCTTGTTTATAGTTTTAATATTTGGTATAATTATATTAGGTAAGTTTAAATTGCGCAGGGCAGATTGCTTTGGCATCTGGATTGTCTTTTTGTCAATGGGCGCAATTGCTGCACTCGGGATTGCCGTTTGGCGTCCGGCGCTTGTCGATACATTTTTTCAGCGAATTGTGTATATGATAGATGCGATGCCGCTTGTGCGCGGCAGGCTGCTGTTTGGCAACGGCTTCGGCAGCTGGCGTGTTTTGCAGTATGGTGTGCAGTGCACGGAATACACGGTTACCTTCTTGCACAACGGTATTCTTCAAATGCTGATTGAAAACGGTCTTGTGTTTACGCTTGTGTTTTTAGCTTTGACTGTGTATTCAGTTGTAAATGCAATCCGTACGGAACGATATTCGCTCGCGGCAATGACATCGGTGATTTTAATTCACGCGCTGATTGACTGTGATTTGTCCTTCGGGGTTACATTGTGCTTACTCGGTCTTTCGGTGGGCGCATCGCTTCCGCGCAAGGATACCGTGAAATCCGGTGCACGTATTTTGAATTGCCTTTTAATTGCGGTTGTATGTGTTTCAAGTGTGTATATGCTTACGGAGTATACGCTTCGTACATCGTTTGAGCAGGCGTATCTTCAGAATGATTTTCCGGAAGCGGCGCGCAGAGCGGCGCGTTTGGAGAAAATATGCCCTCTGGATGCGCAGTTGAAAGCATCGCAGGCGGCGCTGGAGGAAAAAACGATTGGGGATACAGAAAAAACGAAGGCAAAGCTTGCAGCGGCAGTTGCACTTTCGCCGCACGATCCCGAAATCCATGAGGGATATATGTATTACTGCTTAAATGACGGTGCGCTTGCGCAGCTGTGTATGCAGCATGTAAATCTGGCACCAAAGCAGGAAAGAACCTATGTCTTTTTAAACACGTATTTGTCTGAAGCGGAGCAGCGCGGCTTCCTTACGGCGTCTGAAAGAGCGCAGATTCAGGCGCAGCTTGAAAGCAGAAGGCAGGAAGAAAGTGTTATTGACAGAAACAAGCTGCTGTATCAGCTTGTACAAAACGGAAAATAATTTTATTATTTTAATAAATTTAAGTGAGGGAATGTAAAATGGAAGTAACAGTGAGCAAAAAAAGCTGGCTTGCCTGGCTGGTTGTTTTGTGCATGACCTTGCCGATGCTTATGCCGGCAATTGTTACGGCACAAACGCCGAACGGTGTCATTTCCGTTGACGGGACGGATTATGTTTTGTCCGCCGCGCCGGAAGTCAATGAAACCGGACTGATGGTTTGTGCAGAGGATGCGGCAAAGGCCTTTGGACTGGAATATGCATATGATTCCGCGAACAAGGCGTTTGAGCTCTACGATGAGCTGCACGGAAAAATTGTGCTGATGCATAATGCAACCGTGTTTTACAGCGGCGAGAATATCTATGAGTGCGCACCGTATTTTTATGTAAATAACGGCGTACCGATGGTGGAAATCGGCTTTTTCTGCAATATGTTTTCCGCTTCCTATACATATGATGCGTCCGAAAACAGAATTGTAATCGACAAAGAAAAGCTCAGCGATGAGATTGCGAAGATGAGTTATAACGGCAATGTCCTGCCGATGTATATTGAGCCGATGGAAATGGAGTATGGCTTAATCGCAAGAGTGGCAGACCTGGCAAGCATCCTGAATCTGAGCTTTGCGTATGACGCGGAAACAAAGACCGGTCTTTTAACGGATAAGCTTGGCAATTTTGTTGAATTGACCGACGGTGCTGAAAGCTTTAAGTGCGGTGAGGGAGAGATCCCATGCGGACCGCTTTTCAGAGTAGAGCAGGATATACCGATGATGGAGATTGGTTTCTTCTGTGATTTGTATAACATCAGCTATACATACGATGCATCGACAAAGACACTTGTATTTTCCAACGAAAAAACGATGGAAGAGCTTGCGAATGAAGAGGCACTTGAGCTGATGGCAGGAACGACAACATTGGTTTCCGGTAACGTGTATTGTCCGGACGGTGCGCCGGTCGGCGGTCTCAACGTAAAATTGATTTTGCAGCAGACGAACTCAAGATATTCTGTCTATGGCGGTTATATTTATTCGACCGGCAATAATTATATTGTAGGCACGGTTGAACTCGACGAGGGTGAAACCGAGGCGGAATATACATTTGATGTAGCGCGCTATTATTCGAGCAGCTATCCGCATTTTGCACTCTATTACGAGGAAACGGATGCAGAGCTGTACGGTTATTATGACGAATCCGGCAAGGCAGTTGCGATGGCGTACTCGCCGCTTGAATACCATTCCTACAATTATTCTGCATATGAGTTTGACTATGGCTATGCATATTCGAATGTGAATTTAATACTCGGCAGAAGTTATCTGAGCGGTACAGTATCCTTAAAGAACAAGAAGCTTGCGCCGACGGGTGGCTTGGATGTGGATTTGATTCTGCAGACAAGATCCACAACCTATACGGATAAATACGGAAGCGGAAGCTACTACTATATCGGCAATAATTACAGAATCGGAACGGTAACAATCCCTGCGGGCAACAACGGTGCCGATTATAAGTTTGATATTTCAAATTATTATACGGATACAGGTTCGTATAAGTATTACAGCCTGTATTATGATGCATCGGCTTACGCGGACTATGTGAAGCCTTACGGCTATTATAATAACAGCAGCAGCATTACATCGGCTACGTCTATACCGTCGTACAGCAGCTCTGTTACAACGATCAAACGTTTTGATTTTAATAACAGCCGGACTGTGAATTTTGTGCTGCCGACACAGACCGGTTATGATGCCGGCGATATCGCTGCGGCAACGCCGGAAGCCAATGTGTTCAGCGGCTCCGTTGCCAAGGGAACGTGCATTACGTTGTCTTCGGGCACGGAAGGCACAACGATTTACTACACGACGGATGGCACAACACCGACAAAGTCAAGTACAAAATATACGGAAAGCATTCTGCTTGAGCAGGATACGGTAATCAAGGCGATTGCCGTAAAATCCGGGCTGGATGACAGTGAAGTTGCAATATTTGAGTATTATGTAAATGATGATGTGCTGACTGAATTTGTTTCCGGCAGCAGTATTGCGATTGCGAACGGTCAGTATGTTGAGCTTGAGCCAGCACCTTTTGTTGAGAATGGCAAGCTCTTTGCGCCGGTCAGAACGGTAGCGGAGGCAATTGATGCAAGCGTTACATGGTCGTCTGCAAACAAACAGGCGAAGTTTGAAAAGGGAAGCAAGTCGGTAACATATACCGAAGGTGACGGCAATCTGTTAATTAAGGGTGGCAGAGTCTATGTGAGCGTATCGGCTGTTTACAAAACATTGCTGGATGACCGTTATAGCGTAGAGATTTTGTCTGATACAGTAACGGTGAACTATGTCGGCAAAAAGACTACGGTGCAGGTAAGCAGCGCAACAAAATGCATCGGTGATGAAATTGTGGTGGATGTCACAATTAAAAACAATGTCGGTATTGCAGGCTTCAAGTTTAACCTTGAGTTTGATAATACGAAGCTTACACCGGTGTCGATTGCCAAGGGCAGCGTTTTTGAAGGCAGCTTATATTCCAACATCAGCGCACCGAATGTGGATCTCGCAAGCTTAAGCGAGGTGACTGCAACATGGTCCGGCGATGGCGATGTAACGGCGGACGGCGTGCTCTATTCCGTTACCTTTAAGATCAGAGACGATGCACAGATCGGTATTGCGCCGCTGAATCTGGTCTATGATGAGGATAATGTTTCAAATCAGGATTATCAGAATGTTGAAATCCGCGTCGTAAACGGTCAGGTCAATATCGTGAATGTGATCATGGGCGATATCTATAATGACGGTAAAGTTGATATTAAGGATGCCATCAAGCTCGCGCAGTACCTGGCAGAGTGGGATGTTGTTGTTACGGACAATGAATTGGCAGCTGCCAATGTTTTCCGCAATGATGATGTTGGCGGACGCGCAGTGATCAATGTAAAGGATGCCATTAAGCTTGCGCAGTATCTGGCTGAATGGGATGTTACATTAGACTGAGCCACCGTTTGGTGATATCGGATAAATTCAGGAGTTTATATTTCGAAAGAAATATGCTTAATAAATTAACACGAAGGGGATTGAGGACATGAAAAAAAGAATTTTAAGCATGTTACTGGCCCTGACAATGGTACTTTCGTTGTTTGGAGGTATGAGCGTCAGTGCTGCCGGTGACGGTACACTCAAAGTTATTGCCGGCGACATTAAAAACGGCAAGGTGGAAGTAGAGGTTGTGTACGAAGGCAACCCGGGCATTGCAGGTATCAATATCAAGCTGAATTTTGATAAGACGAAGCTTACACCAAGCAGCTTTACCATCGGTAAAGAGTTTGGCGAAGGTTCGGTAACCTCGAACCTGACAAAGCCGAATGTAGATTTGGCGGCGCTTGATTCTGCTACCTATGTTTGGTCCCATATTGAAAACGTGGAAAAAGATGTTACATTGTTGACAATTGTGTTTGATGTGCAGGCAGGCGATTGGGAAGAAACCGAGCTGACAGTTACCTACAATGAAGGTGACATCGCAAGCACGGATGCAAGCATGAATTAT
>JAZSGM010000215.1:0-4907 GCA_045532715.1 Clostridia bacterium | reverse complement strand
AATGTTGCTACTTTCAAGTCGAACAATAATTATGATATAGCACAGTGCTCAGATAATAAAGTGCTATCTTTGAATGTTAATGATAACGAGCGTGATAATAGGATTAAAGAAAACGCTAAAATGAACGATAAGCCGGTTTGGAATGTTCGAAGATCAAGTAATATTATCGAAAAGAACGCTGGCGCAATAAAGAGTGCCGCAAGCAAATACGGAGTAAACCCTTCAATTATTGCTGCATGCATTTATTCTGAGCAGATGTTAAACTATAATGTTACCGATTTAGTGCGAGACCGGATGTATTGGGATAATCCGACTGTAGGCATAGGACAAGTATCTATTGAAACCGCCAAAACAATTGAGAATAATACCAATATCGAAAAAATAAAGTATCTTGGGAAAAAACAGGAGTGGCACGGGAATAATTCTGTAGAAAAGAATGTTTGGTACATACCCGGGTACGGAACATTTTTAGGCACACACGAACAAGCTATTTCAAAAAGATTGCGTATTGATGAGCAATGTGTTGAATATGTTGCCGCGTATCTAAAATTGATACAAGATTTGTGGCGTGTGCAGTATCCGATAATTGACGGGAAAACAGATATTTTGGCAACGCTGTATAACATTGGAGAACGCGGAGGAGAGAAAGGTATTCATTCCACGCCGGAATCAAATCCTTTTGGTGATTTTGCAAAAGCAAACTATTATTATATGCAATACTTATTAGGCTTATAAAAGGAGCGTGGAAGATGAAAAAATTCTTGAAGTGTATAAGTATCATTGTATTTATTGTTTTCGCTTTTTGGGGGAGCTGTATGTTAAAATGTGAATATCTTACAGCGCGGTATGGTCACGAGTTTGATTTCGAGTCCGTTATAGAAGAGAATACAATGATTTCCGAGCCGGAATGTTTTAAAATTCTTTCTTACAAGGAGGAATATGCAAAAATATATTATATTGAGAAGCGCTTTTCTGCCGGTCATATCTTAATTTTTAAGAAGGACAACGATAAATTGAGATATGACGATTGGGAAAAAACCGTTTGGTCGTCATTAGGCGGATCTGCTGATGATAATGTATGGCCGTATTTTTGGCATAGCTTTAAGTACAGATAATTTTAAGATTTGCATAGCGGACTTGCTTGTACTGACAAAATTACAACCTCGAAAATTCCACGCATACCCGACCGTAACAAGGGTTTGCGCATAATTGTGGATATAGATGGCGACGCACCTTCTTCGCCATCTATATCCACTTTTTGTTGTATAATAAAAATATTATGTTATGATACCTACAGGCGATAATCATGGTTTATTGAAGGCGAATAACATACCCATTCCGCGAGCGGGTTTTCCGTTTACATAGGGGATAATTTCTCGCTTTGTATAGCGGATAGACGGGGCCATGCCGGCTTTGCAAAAATCTGCCGTCGCCGCAATATCGTCCGTATTTTTGCCGTTTTCTATGTGCGTCAGCTTTCCCGAAACCTGCTGTTAAAAAGCATAGTGGCATTCGTCTTCGCTGATGTTTTCGGAAATGAAGGTGAGCGTGTTTTCGGAGACGTTAATCATTGTCCATTTTGTACCCTCGTCATCTGCCCAGAGCGAGCCGGTGTCGGCGGTATAATTGTGCAAAAGACCGGCGCGCATAAAGTCCACCGTGTTGTTATAGCCGCATGGAATATCTTTTACGCCGCTGAATTTTTGCGTGAGGCGAAAATCCTCGGAAAATCCGTGCAGAAAACGGCCATGTTTCGGGTAAAAGAAATTTGCATATTACATACCCCCTATACATTGTACAAACGTTTCAGGAATTTTCCCATCACTGATGATTTCATCGATTTCGGAAACGTGGCATAAATTGTTTAAATAGGTTTTTTCAAACTTGCTTTGGTCGCACAAAAAGACCGTTTTGCGTGCCTTTTTTATCATTGCTTTCCGAAGCTGGTTTTCTTCGATGGAGTTGTCGGTAAGAAAGCCGTCCGGCGAAACACCTCTGCAGGAAAAGAACACCACATCGGCATTGTAGCTGTTTACGGTTCTTACGGCATCCTCACCAACATAGGAAAGCGATTTATTTACCATATGTCCGCCGGTGCAGATATTTTTGATGCCCATCTGCCCGAGCACAAAGGACGACTTTGCGCTGCTGGTGATGACAATTAAGTTTTTAAATTCCGCAAGCAGCGGCACAATGGCAAACGCACTTGTCGACCCGTCGAGCATAACGGTATAGCCGTTTTGGATAAACTGCACGGCTTTGCTTGCCATAATCGCCTTTGCGCTGTTTTGCTCCTGCTCGCGCAGGGCAAACGGTATTGTCGCATCGGCGGACTTTTTAATCAGCGTTGCGCCGCCGTGTGTGCGCGCAATCAAGCCTTTTTTCGACAGTTTATCCAAATCTCTGCGCACGGTTGGCTTGCTGATATACAGCTTTTCTGCAATCTCCTCGACGGAGATGACCTCGCCGGCAGCTAAAAGGCCCAGGATTTTTTCTTCTCTTTCATAAAAGGGCACATATATCCCTCCGATCATATAAAGGTCATTTCAATCAAAAAAACAATCAATAACTGCGCTTTTATTCAACATAATTCGTTAAAATTGACAAGAATTGATTGAATTTATATAATTATAGCATAAGAAAAGAAGGTTTGCAAGTCTTATCGGGAGATGGTGTGGCATGCATTACGGCAGTGTGATAAACAATCAAAAATGTGCGTGCGGTAAAGTGCACTCGGCAGGCATCGATGCCTGCATTTCCGGAAGTGGCGCGATTGCAAAATTACCGGAGGTCATAGGGCGCTATAACGGAAAAAAGGCTTTTGTTGTAGCGGATAAAAACACCTTTGCTGCTGCCGGAGAAAAGGTGTGTGCTGTTTTGGAAAACGGCGGCATTGCGTATACAAGGTATATCTTTGACAGCGATGCGCTTGAGCCGAATGAGGCGGCGGTCGGCGCAGTGGTGCTGCATTTTGACAAGGCGTGCGATGTTGTTGTCGGTGTGGGTTCAGGCGTCATCAACGATATATGCAAAGTTTTGGCTAACCTGACCGAGAGTAATTACATTATCGTCGCAACTGCGCCGTCGATGGACGGCTATGCCTCTGCGACTTCATCGATGACGCGTGACGGACTCAAGATTTCGCTTGCGAGCAAGTGCGCCAATGCAGTTATCGGCGATGTGGAAATTTTAAAAAACGCGCCCTTGCATATGTTAAAATCGGGCCTCGGGGATATGCTTGCTAAATATGTAAGCATTTGCGAGTGGCGCATTGCACATCTTGTGACAGGAGAATACTACTGCGAAGAAATTGCGGCACTGATCCGCAGTGCCTTAAAAAAGTGTGTCGACAATGCAGGCGGTCTTTTACAAAGAGAGGCAGCAGCGGTGCAGGCGGTGTTTGAGGGGTTGGTGCTCGGCGGCGTTGCGATGAACTTTGCCGGTTTGTCCCGCCCGGCATCCGGCGTGGAGCATTATTTTTCACACGTGTGGGACATGCGCGGCGAGGCATTCAACACGCCGGTGGATTTGCACGGTATACAGTGCGCCATCGGCACATTGACAGCGGTAAAGCTTTATGAAAGTATTAAAAAGCTTGCGCCGGACAGAGAAAAGGCAACAGCGTATGTGAAAAGCTTTGACTACGGTGCGTGGAAAAAAACGCTTTGCGCCTATCTCGGCAAGGCGGCGGAAGCGATGATTGTGTTGGAAGAGAAGGAACAGAAGTACAGCATAGAAAAACACAAGGGCAGATTTGAAATCATCAACAAAAACTGGGATGTAATTCTCAAAATCATAGACGAAGAACTACCGTCGAGTGCAGAAATTGAAGCGCTTTTAGACAAAATCGAAGCCCCGAAAGCACCGGGCGAAATCGGCTTAGACGAAAAGGAAATTTACCTCGCGTTTCGGGCGACGAAGGATATACGCGACAAATATGTGCTCTCACGCCTTTGTTGGGATTTGGGCATTTTGGAAGAAATGATATAAAGGAGAACGAATTTATGCGAAACATTTATATAGAAGGGCACAGGGGCGTGTGTGCATTGTATCCGGAAAATACGCTGCTTTCCTATGAAAAGGCAATCGATATGGGCGTGGATGCAATTGAGTTTGACATCTGGCTTTCCAAAGACAAGGTACCGGTGCTGATGCACGACGGCAATCCGTACAGAACCTGCGGTGTGGCGGGGCATTTGCGCGATATGACGCTTGCGGAGATTAAAAAGCTGGACCCATGCTTTCAGGAAAAGTTCGGCGACAGGTTTCGAGGGCAGGTCGAAGTGCCGACGCTGGAGGCGCTTTTGAAGCTGGTGCAGGCAAAGAATCCGAATTTCAAGCTCGGTGTTGAAATCAAGGAATACACCGAGGAAACGGTCGATATTTCTGTTGCGTTGTTAAAAGAATACGGCTTCTTTGAAAATTGCTGGTTTTATGCGTTTAACGGAAGGATTATCAAATACCTGAAGGAAAAATACAATGCGCGTACGATGGGCTATCCCGATTTTCAAATGAAGGAGTTTATCTCCTACGCGCACTACGATGAAATCGGCATTTCGATGGCAATTGCAAAATCGGAGGTCTTTGACATTTATGCAAAAAAAGGCTTGCCGATGCATTTGTACTGCGCAGATACCGAGGAAGATGTGCAGTTTTGCATCGAAAAAGGGGCGTCGCTGATTACGGCAAATGACCCGAGCGCGCTTTTAAAGCTGCTTCGGTAAGCTATTGGTGAATATAGAAAACCGCATCTTTGGGCGTCTTCTCTTAGGGATTAAACGCCTTAAAAAGAAATATTTTGGCGAATAGCTGTGTTAAAAATGGTCGATATCCGCAAGGATGTCGACCATTTTTGCCTTGCTCTTCATCCAAACTATTCCCTTTTAAGGTACCTTCGGTAGTTTTAG
>JAZSGM010000318.1:0-33581 GCA_045532715.1 Clostridia bacterium | reverse complement strand
TGCTTTTTTGTGCTGTCTGCACAAATTGGTGCAGTTCAAACGTCGTTTCTGCCTTTTTTGTATAAAATTATTTCTTCACTCTGTCAAATACTCTTACAAAGTCTACGATGAAAGCATCATCGACAAATTCGTCTTTGATTCTGAATGGCGGCTCGTCCACGATAATATTCGGACCGCCCAACAGCTTCCACTTGCCATCCGCGTTGCCGTTTAAGCCGGAGCGGTAGCCCTGCACCTCTGTTGTGAGCAAGATGAACTGCGGCACGTGAGAAACGTGATCGGTGCACTGCATAACCTCTTTACCGTCGCAGTAGAAGGTATAGCCGTCCTCTCTCCAGTCCATACCGAAATAGTGCCAGCCGTCCGGTGTTTCCTCGAGGTCATACTTTACTTTGCCGCCTCTTGAAAACTGTCTGCCGTAACCGCCCATAATGTTTGTTGTATGCGCTCTGCCTTCGTGGAAATATTCCATAATATCGGATTCAATACCGCACCATTCCGGCTCAAAGCGTGCGCCGATGGAAGGGGATTGTGTCCAGAACGCAGACCACATGGTTTCCGGATCCTTCTGGAATTTACAACGGCATTCATAATAACCGTAGCGGTGAACAAACTTCGGTGGCTCAAGCTCGCCTAACGGCCATATGCCATCCTGACCCCACGGGTTTTCTCTGTTTTCGAGCAGATAGTCAAAAGAGTTCGCACCCGTCTGCAGCTGCGGCGAAACATATCTGCCGTCCACTTCTGTGCGGTGCAGCTCAACGTGGCTGTTGCCGTCTAATATGACGCCTTGCTCTGTGTAACCTTCAAAGCGCTTTCCCCAGTAATTTAAGCGAAAACCCCATTTTGTTGTGTCAAGCTCTGTCCCGTCGAACTCATCTGCCCATACAAGCTCCCATTCACCTTCCGGCAGATAACTCGGTTCATGATCTTTGACTTCAAATTTTTTCATTTTCCATTCCTTCTTTCTTTATAAAATACAGTTTTATATGCTCAGCTGTCATATTGACTTTGTCCTGTTTACATTGTATAATATATTTTGTCGGAAATATATATTAATCTTGTTAAAATTATTAGAAATCTTATCATTATTAAGAGGTTTTAATTATGAAGATGGAATTACCCGATATAGTAAAAATAGGCATATATAATTCAGCTTTTTCTGCAAAGAATAAAGTAATTACAACAAACAGAAAAACCACTATGTTTGAAATAGAAATTCCGATTGAAGAAGGCGGGGTTTCTTACATAGGCACTGACAAAATGTCCATTGAACCGAATATGGTTATATGTGCAAAGCCGGGACAGACACGATACACAAAATTACCGTTTAAATGCTATTATATACATTTTATATTGACAGACGGAAAGCTGTACGACCGGCTTATGGCTATTCCGAATTATGTAAAAACGAATAAACATGAAAAATACTACGAAATCTTCCAAAAAATGTTTAAATACCATGATCGTACCGTAGACACAAATGAAATAATTCTGCATAGTCTTATTCTGGAGCTTATACATACTTTGATGAACGATGCAAGAAAACCGTTGTCACATGATCACATAAAAAGAAATCATTACAAAGCGATCGAAAATGCGATTCAATATATCAAAGAAAATCTTGCATCGGAGTTGTCTTTGGAAACGATTGCAAAGCAGGCAGGATTCAGCCCTGTTCATTTTCATAAGGTTTTCAAAGCAGCGACGCACCAAACCCTTCACGAATATGTAGAGGGTCAACGCATCAAAAAGGCTGCAAATATGCTTGTTACAACAGATGATACACTCGCTGAAATCGCATATGAATGCGGTTTTTCGTCACAAAGCTATTTCAGCTATGCCTTTAAACGTAAAATGAAAAAAACGCCGAGAGAATACGCAAAAGAGGTTTTTGCGCGATATGAAGAATAAGGATAAAAAGATAAGCAGAAGGGCGAGTGGTCTTGTTTCAAAGACTACTCGCCCAATCATCTGCTTATTTTTTTATCTTCTGTATGGTATAGTTTTTTGTATCTTACTTTAATTTTGCCTTTGCTACGCGAACGCAGGTGGACATACCGTACGGGAAGCCCGTTGCGTTTATGGTGAGCATATTGTTCGCTTGTGTGAAGCTTAAGCTTTCACCGTTGTCCATCCATTCAACGGATGCAATCTCATCTGTTACATTATCGAAGGCGGTTGCACCAAAGTAGGAACCGTTTCTGTATGCAACAACGTTTGCATCCCCGCCGCGTGCAAGGTCGTGGAAGAAGAAATACAGGCAGTCCTCGCCTTTGAGCGCAAAGTTTTTGCCCATGCATCTTGCCGGATACGGCTTGCCTTCGTAGATGGCTTCACCGTATATGTTCATCCAGTCACCCATGATGCGCAGAAGCTCACCCTGGTACGGCTCAATACCGCCCTGTGCGGTCGGACCGATATTTAACAGCAGGTTTGCGCCAACCTTTCTGCAGCTGCAGAGCGTTTTCTTGTATCTATGTTGCTTTTTGAAACTTTAATGTGTTATAATGTAGCAAAAGTAAGGGTGGTGAGAAGATGCGCGTGGAAACCTTTGTCAACGGAAAGCTTAAGGATTTAAATCCGTTGTTTTTCGGCTATGATGATATGCAGCCCGGCATAATGTGTGGTACACGAATACGAAACGATGTGTTTATTCATTATGTGCATGACGGCATCTTCTGCTTTGAGCTGCGTGGCGAAAGGCATATGGTGCAGCCGGGTGAGGTGTTTGTGATTTTGCCGGGTGCGGAATATAACTATTATAATCCGGGCAGGAAAGCGTGCAGAGTTTCGTGGATTGCGCTGAGCGGGGAGCTGAGTGCGGATTTTGCCGCGTTACCGCCTGTGTTCGCGGTAGACAAGGCGATTTTTGAAGAAATTGATGCCGTCCATGAGGCGCAGGGGCGCAAGGATATACTGTTATCCTCGATTTTGATGCGTTGGTATCATTCGTTGTTTATGCAGCTGCCGCAGAAAAGCGACCGTGTGCTGGCAGTAAAGGATTACATCGAAGTAAACTATATGCAACCGATTCGCGTTGAAGAAATTGCAGAGGCACTGCATATCCATCGAACGCACCTTGCGCGCATTTTTAAGCAGAGTACGGGTAAAACGATGCAGGAATATCTGATTTCGCAGAGATTGCAGAAGGCGCGAGATATGTTGTGTGATGGAAAAAGCGTGGAAGAAACGGCAAGGCTGTGCGGCTTTAGCTCAGTTTCGCATTTTTCCAAAACATTTTCAAAGTACTATTCATTTGCCCCGAAGGCCTTTCAGAAGGACCGAAGACGAGTATAAAAAACGAATGCTACAAAAATTTGTGTTTTTGTAGCATTTTTTTGTGCGCAAAAAGCGGGATTGCGTCGGGGCGTTGTATTTAAAAAATACGGATGATAGAATGGGGGTGTAGGAGGGGAGAAACTTGCAATATATGCTTTTAATTTTTGCAACTATGCTGCAGGCGGCGGATTTTGCTTGCAACAAAATATATCAGAAAAGAGAAGGAACTTCGATTAGGGCAATATTAAAATTTAATGCGTTGCTCGGCTTGTTTACGGCGGCTCTGTTTTTTGTTGCAAACGGATTTCGGGTGAATTTTACGATGTATTCTTTTTTCATGGCGGCGGCGATGAATTTGCTGGTAATTTGCTACAACTTTTTTGGATTTCAACTTTTAAAGCGTGGTAGCGTAGCGGTATATACGCTGTTTTTGATGACGGGTGGCATGACATTGCCGTACATCTGGGGCGTGGCATTTCTGGGGGAGCCTTTAACGGCGGTACGCACAGTGGCGCTTGTGCTGATTTGTGTCGGTGTAATTGTGTCTAACGCTGGCGGCAAAAACATGGATTTAAAAACGGTTATTATGTGCGGCGCGGTATTTTTGCTCAATGGCTTTGTCAGCGTTGTTTCAAAAAAGCATCAAATTGAAGATGGTTTTCCCTGTATTTCCGCAACGGACTTTGTTCTCTTGGGCGGTTTGTTTAAATTTGTTTTGTCTGCGCTGTTGTACTTGTGTGTAAGAAAGCAGGAGAGTGAATACGTAAGGGATAGCAACACATTGGCAATTTTTATTATTATCGCATCTGCGGCGGTAAGCGGTGCGTCGTATTATTTTCAGCTTTTGGGGGCAGCAAGCTTACCGGCGTCTGTACTCTATCCGTTCGTGACTGGCGGGACGATTATTTTTTCTGCCCTGGTCGGAAGATTTTTGTTTCGTGAAGCTGTTTCAAGAAAATTAGTGCTTGGAATTGTATTCTGTTTCGTGGGAACATTGTTATTTTTATAGGGTTGAATAAAATTGGGGTGAAAACATGAAAAAATTAAATTCCATAAGAATTACACCGCCGAATTGGGAAGATGAAGCGTGTTTTAACGGGCTTTTGGAGCTTTTGAAAACCTACGATTGTGCGATTCGTGATATCACGCTTTTTACCTCCTACACTCATGCGCCGCTGACGCTTACGGAGTTGGAGAAACGCCTGGTTGTGTTAAAACAGCGCATGGCTAAGGCGAGAGAGGCGGGTTTTCGTGCCGGCATCAACATTTTGGCGACGATTGGGCATCATTGCGAGGATTTGGATAACAGCCTGCAAGGCGCGTATACCTTTATGACGGGCATTCATGGCGATGTATGCAAGGGTAGTTATTGCATGAATGACCAAAAGTTTTTGGAAGAGTATGTCGTACCGGCCTACACCATGCTTGCGAATACACATCCGGATTTTATTTGGGTAGATGACGATGTGCGCTATGGGCATATGCCGGTGGGATTGTGTTGCTTTTGTGATACGTGCATCGATATTTTCAATCGTGAAAACGGAACAAACCATACAAGGGAGACTTTAAAACAAGAACTTGATGACGGAAATATAGAATTGCGCAAAGCATTTATGAAGAAAAACAGCGATGCTATATATAACCTGATGTGCTTGATTGCAAAAACCGTTTATGCGATTGACGATAAAATTCAGTTAGGGTATATGACGGGCGACCGCTTTTTTGAAGGGTATGAGTTTGCGCGGTATGCAGATGCGCTCTCCAAAGGCGGAAAGTATGAAATTATGTGGCGTCCGGGTGGTGGTGCGTATCAGGATCGCTCGTTCGATGATATCACAGACAAGGTGGCATGCATCGGTAGACAAAGTGCATATTTGCCGAGCTATGTGACAAGTATTCAGTCGGAAATCGAAAATTTTCCATACGATATTATTTTAAAAACGCCACATTCTAATGCACAGGAAGTGTTGTTAGATATTGCGGCAGGGTGTAGTGGCGCGGCATTGAATATTTTGCCGGACAAAGTTACAGCGGAGATGTTTGCACCGCATCTTAAAAAGATAGCAGAAATTGCACCGTTTGAAAATTTGCTTTCTGAAAAAATTCATGGATTGTCTGCTTATGGCGTGCATACCGGATGGACCATTTCATCGCATGCGGCAGTGCCGGAAGGTCCGTACACGTCGTTTTCGGCGGCGGAAGAGTTTGGCGGTTTTGCGCATGAGCTTTTAGAGCTTGGGTTTCCGCAGGCATACCGCACAGATTGTGCACAGGTGATGCTTTTACGCGGTAAGGCGGCAAGTGTGATGTGTGATGAAGAGATTATGGCAATATTGCGCGGTGGTGTGTATATGGACGCAGATGCGCTTACCTACTTAAACAGTCGCGGTTTTGGAAAATATACCGGTTTTGCGGTGGATAAAGCACATCCGGTGGATGCGCATGAAAGACTTACGGCGGATGCGCTTAATCTGGGTGCTGTAGGGAGCATTCGAAATTGCCGTCAGGCATTTTATCCGGGGGACAGTTTTTCGTTTGCGCGAACAGACGAAAATGCGCGCATTCTTGCCGAGCTTGTGGACTATCATGGCAATAAAATGGCAGACTGTTGTATGGGCGTATTTGAAAACGCGCTTGGCGGCAGGGTGTGCGTGGCCGGGTATTATGCGTTTCAGCGCGTATCATTTTACTATAAGGCAATGCAGATGAAAAATCTGATGCAGTATCTGGCAGGCGGTAGATGGCTTGCATATGTAAAAACGCACAATCGTGTGCGTTTGTGGACATATCAAGGCAAGGAACACAATTACGCTGTGCTTTTTAATGTGACTAATGATGCATGGAAAAATGCAGAGCTGTTTGTCGATACAGACAAAGAATATGTAACGGTTTACGATCGGCATATGCGCCCTAAAACACTTGCAGTTCGGGATAAAACCGTTGTGTTTGAATCGCTTTCGTCGCAAGAAGTGTTTTTGCTTGAAATTTGAGGGGGAGAAACGATGAAAATTAACCAAGATAATTTTTCGAAGCTTAAAACGACGCAATTTCTGGCGCATCATGATGTGGTTTTTCGTGCACCGGTATGCGACCCGATTTATGGCTTGCCGCTTGGGAACGGTTCAATGGGTCTTTTGCTCCATTTAAGCGAAGAGCAGTTGCATATTCAGGTGAACCACACCGATTTGCTTGATGATATTGCCGAGATGGAGTATTACGACCATAAAGAGGACGAGACGCATTTGGTCGTGCGCAATGGTGCAGAGTTTGTACTTGATTTCGGTTGTCCGTTGTTTGATACCATTTATCAAAATGCATTTGAAAGCCGCTTGTCTTTGACGGATGCAACGGCACAGATTTCGGCGGACACACCGTTTTGCAAAACAGAGATTTTTGCATTTGTTTCAGAGATGGCACAGTCTGCGGTTGTGTCGCTTGATTTGGATGCTAAAGAAGCGTTTTCTTTACGGTCGGCACTCAAACGCTGGGGAAGCAGGACCTTTCAGTTCTGGTATGGTCGCTACGACGGTGATGCAAGCATTGGTCTGGGTGGTAGCTCAACGCAGGTGGAGCTGGATGGAGTTTGTGTGACGCAGGCACTTGGGAAGCAATATTTTTCCGTAGCGGTTTTGCCGAAGTCGGATGTGGTTTATACCTGCAGTGCCAACACGAGTCATACTGCAGAAATGCAGTTTTCGACTGCACAGAAGCATAAAATTGATTTTTATATCGCTTTTGGTTTTGGTGCGGATGCCAAAACGGCACAGGAAGATGCATTAATGCGTGTGCGCACCGCAGCGGAGTCAGGCAAAGCGTTGTTGTACAATGCGCATCGCTCGGATTGGGTGGATTTTTGGAGTCAATCCTACGTCGCATTGCCGAAAACCGAGGACTTTATCGAAAATTTGTGGTATTTGAATCTCTATTATGCGAATTGTGAGTTGAAGGGGAAATATCCGCCGCATTTTTGCAACGGCATCTGGGGATTTAATCACGATTTTGTCCCATGGAATTTATATCTCCATTATAACACACAGCACATGATGAATGCGCTTAGTGCAACCAATCATCCGGAGCTTTTAAAAACGTATTTTGATTTCCGTAAGGCACAATTGCCGCAGGCGAAGCATGCGGCGCGGGTTTTGCGTGGCGGTAAGGGTGCACACTATTCGGATATTTGCGATATGGCGGGCAGAATGATGCTCGATAAGGAGTGTTTGGACAACTGCACCTGCGGTGCGCAGATTGCACTTTTGATGTACAAGCATTATCGATATACTGGAGATGAGTGCTTCTTCAGGGAAACGGCTTTACCAATCTTGCAGGAAATCGGCGCATTTTATCTGGATTTGTTAAAGCTGGGGGCAGACGGAAAGTATCATATTTCCAACACATCTGCCTATGAAGGTTCGCCATGTTTTGATGATTGTATTACCGATTTGGTGCATATTCGCGCGCTATTTAAAGTTTTGGCGGAGGTTTTGGAAGAGCCAAAAGCTTCTTGCTATAAGGAAAGATTGGAAAATTTGGTGGATTTTACAGCGACGGCATTGGATGCAGACGAAATTGAATGCGAAAAATTTATAAACGGCATTGGATGCGGAAGATCGGTGCGGGGAAATCAGGTGCTCACAGTTGGTAAGTTGAGTGACCCTGCCAACACGAAACATCGTATCAATTCTGTGCCGGATGGTAGCGTGCAGCTCGAGATTGATGTTACGAAGCCGATGCGCAAAACCTTCGGCACATCGGAAAAGCAAGCCATGAGTTATTATGGTTTTCCGGACGCGGAAATGTCGCCAATCTATCCGGCGGGTTTGGTCGGTATTCGGGACAAAGACACGCCGATTTATGACATGATTTACAACAGTATCATGATGCATCCTACGGCGATGGAGAAGCGCGATGGTCAAAGTCGGCAGTCTGCCCTTTGTATGGCGTGGTGCATGATGCCGATTTATATGGCAAGAATGGGACTTGCGGCGGATTTAAAAGCGCAACTTATGCGCACGGTGTCTACCTGGATTGTGTGTCCACAAGGTTTTGGCGCGGATGCAAACAATGTAAATACTTATCTAATGCGTTGGGAGAGCGGAAGGGCACTGAATATCCGCGGAAAGTATGGCGAGGAGGCGATTCGTTTTAACCACGCATTTTTCCTCGACAAGCCGGAGCTGTTTTCTGCCGTACCGCATTGGAAGTTTAGACGATTTAATTATGAAACCTTGCCGATTATCGCTTGCGCCGTTAATGAGATGCTTATGCAAAGCTATGATGGGACGCTTCGGTTGTTTGCCGCGGTGGAAAAAGGGGACGAATGTGCCTTTAAGCTTGCGGCAGAGGGTGGATTTTTGGTGTCTGCCATTTATAAAAACGGTGCATTTACAGCGGAGATTGAGAGTCGTTTCGGCAGTGAATTGTGCATCATTTTTGAGAATATAGATGGAGAGGTAAAATTTGCGGATGCAGATGGTTGTGCGATATGCGCAGTTCGCGATGGTGAAACATATCGCATCTTTACGCAGGCAGGGATGAAGATTTACGTATCTTCTGTAAATGGTGCGTCTGTAGAGTTTGTGCATGAAGATGCAAAAAATATGGATGTCAAAACCTTGGGTGATGCCAAACTCGGCACGCAGAAGGAATTTTAAGTTTGTGCTAAAAAGAAAAGGGCGTTTTCTCCACGGAGAAAACGCCCTTAGTTTATAAATGTATTTTTACTTCAATTTTGCTTTTGCTACACGAACGCAAGTGGACATACCGTACGGGAAGCCCGTTGCGTTGATGGTGAGCATATTGTTATCCTGTGTGAAGCTAAGGCTTTCACCGTTATCCATCCATTCAACGGATGCGATTTCATCTGTCACATTACCGAAAGCAGTAGCACCAAAGTAGGAACCGTTCTTGAATGTTACAACATTTGCGTCGCCGCCGCGTGCAAGGTCGTGGAAGAAGAAATACAAGCAGTCTTCGCCTTTAAGGGCAAAGTTTTTGCCCATGCATCTTGCCGGGTACGGCTTGCCTTCGTAGATGGCTTCGCCGTATATGTTCATCCAGTCGCCCATAATGCGCAAAAGCTCGCCCTGGTATGGTTCAATACCGCCCTGCGCGGTCGGCCCGATGTTTAACAAGAGGTTTGCACCAACCTTTCTGCAGGCACAGAGCGTTTCAATCAATTCCTTCGGGGATTTATAGTTAAAGTCTGCAGCGCCGATACCCCAATGGTTGTTGATGGTCATACAGGTTTCAGCTGCGACATACTTTTCCATGCCCTCGCGGTTCATCGGTGTCGGTCTGCCCTGCTCAAAGGTGACGGAGTCAATTTCCGGATGACCGAGCTTACCTAAGTTGCCGAGACCGGTGTTATTGATAATCAGCGCTTCCGGCTGATGCTTGCGGATGGTTGCATAAAGCGCGGACTCCTTCCAGTCTGCGTCGCGCTTGGACCAGTTGCCGTCGAACCAAAGACCGCCGATTTTGCCGTAGTTGGTGCAAAGCACCTCTACGCTTTTTCTCAAATATTCTAAGTAGGCATCGAAGTTTTCTTCAAAATCTTTCTGATACCAGTCGAGCGTGGTGTGGTAGAATACCGGCATAATGTCGTGCTTATTGCAGGCATCGACAAACTCGCGAATCAGATCGCGCTTTGCCGCAGAGTGCGGCGCATCGAAATCGCACAGACCGCAGGTATCATACAAAGAAAAGCCTTCGTGGTGGCGTGTGGTTAAGGTAATATACTTACAGCCGGCATTCTTTGCAGTTAAAACGAGCTTTTCTGCATCGAAATCCTCTGCCGTAAAGGTGTCTGCGAGTTTTTTATACTCGTCCATAGTTTGCGGAACATCCTTGTAATCATTGCGGTGTGCGTAAATCCATTCGCCTTTGCCGAGTTGCGCATATAGACCCCAGTGAACGAACATACCGAAGCCCATTTTCTCAAAATCAGCTATGTATTTTTTTGGTGTAGGAATTGCCATAATAAACCCTCCTTGTTTTTTACTTCCTATTGTAGATTATAGCTTGCGGATAAAGCTGTGTCAAGCGGTTTTGTTGTATATTTTTAACCTATTTAGTTGTATATTTTTAACTTATTGGTTTTTTGAATGTTGGTTTGCAGTTGGATCGGCTATGCTTTTGCGGAATTCGCGCGGCGACATATGCACGGTTTCACGGAAGAGCTTGCCGAAATGCTTTATATCATTGTAGCCGACTTCCTGCGCAATCTGCATAATCGTCAGGCGGGTTTCCGCCAAAAGGCGACAACTGTGCTCGATACGTGTCTTTTGCAGATATTGCTGAAAGTTTGTACCGACCTCGCGATGGAAAAGGCGGCTTAAATAGGGAAGACTGAAGCCCAGTTCGCGGCCGAGCTGACTTAAAGAAATGTTTTCGCCAAAGTGCTCGTCAATATAGCGTGTCAGCTTGAGCGCGGCGGTGTGCCTTTGCGGTTTATCCGGGTCAACAATACTGCGCAGACTGCGCACAAGAATTTCAACCAGACTGCATCGGATCAGCTCAATAAAACCATGCTTTCTGTCCGTATATTCAGCAAGAAGTGTCTCAAAGAGCGCCTGAATACGGCCGTCTGTATCTTTGAAAACATTATTTGTCGGCACCTTAGAGAGAACGGTATAATTAAACCGAATCAAATAATTTGTAATCAACTGCGCAAAGCTTGTGCATCCGGCAAGGGTTTTGTCGATAAATTCCGGCATAAACAGGCAGTTGATAATTTGAAAGTTTTTACAGTCAGCATAGCTGTGATAGCTACCGTAGTCGATAATAAAATAGTCTCCTTTGTTGACGGGCACGGTTGTATCGCCGAGGGTTTGCATTGCAGAGCCGTTGAGTACATATACGAGCTCGTAAAATTGATGACTGTGTAGCTCGATGGCCGGTTGAATCAGTGTATGGATATTCACTTTATGATTGCTGAGCCTGTGGTTGCCCAATGTGTGTGGCATAGGTTAAAATCACCCCCGAAAAAAGTGAAAAGATGTAAAAATACGGTATAGCTTTATTATATAGCGTGTTATATAATAAAGTCAACAAGCAAATAAAAAGGGGGAATCACCTTGCTGTACAAAAAGAATACGGAAAAAGCTTTGTCCGCGAAATTGTTCGAAAATCCGACAAGTGAGTATCGCGCGACACCGTTCTGGAGCTGGAACTGTAAATTGAACGAGGATTTGTTGCGCCGCCAGATCGGATATTTGCAGGAGATGGGTTTCGGCGGCTTCCATATGCACTCGCGTGTGGGAATGTCGTCAGAATACCTCGGCGAGGAATTTATGGAAAATGTGCGCGCCTGCGTGGATGAAGCGGAAAAGAGAAATATGCTTGCCTGGCTCTATGACGAGGACAAGTGGCCGTCCGGCTTTGCAGGCGGGTATGTAACTAAAATTCCGAAATACCGCCAGCGCTTTGTTGCTTTCGCACCGGCGGGTGGTGATATGCCGGCATTTTTGCCGATGGAGGAAGCGATTGAAAAGGGCGAGGCATATTACATTACAAGCTATGATATCGTTTTAAATGCAGACGGTACGCTTAAATCCTATACGCAAATTGCGGCGGATGCAGAGGCGAAGGGCGACAAATGGGTTGTGTACTGCGCCGTACCTGCCAAACGCGGCTGGCATAACGGCTACACCTATGCGGATTTGTTTAATCAGGAAGCGGTAGACAAGTTTATAGAAATCACCTATGAGGCGTATAAAAAAGAGGTTGGCGATAAATTCGGTGGTTCAGTGCCGGCAATTTTTACGGACGAGCCGCAGTTTAACCGCAAGCAAACCTTGCCGTATGCAACGAGTAAGGAGCAGGTTACCCTGCCGTGGACGCCGCTTCTGCCGGAAAAGTTTAAAGACTACACCGGTGAGGATGCTTTGGAAAAGCTGCCGGAGCTGTTTTGGGAGCTGCCGGACGGGAAGGTATCGCGTTTCCGCTATCTGTACCACGATTTTATTGCAGAGCTGTTTACCTCGACCTATGTAGACACCTGCGGAAAGTGGTGCGAGGAAAACGGGCTTATGTTTACCGGGCATATGATGGAGGAGCCGAGCTTAATGTCGCAGACGGCGGCAATCGGCGAAGCGATGCGCAATTACAGAAGCTTTCAGCTGCCGGGCATTGATATGCTTTGCGGCTGGAGAGAATATACAACGGCAAAGCAGGCACAGTCTGCGGCGCACCAATACGGCGCAGAGGGTGTGCTCTCCGAGCTGTACGGTGTAACGAACTGGGATTTTGACTTCAGAGGACATAAGCTCCACGGTGACTGGCAGGCGGCGCTTGGCATCAGTGTGCGCGTACCGCACCTTTCGTGGGTGTCGATGGCGGGTGAGGCAAAAAGAGACTACCCGGCATCGATTAACTATCAGTCCCCGTGGTATAAGGAATATAAATATATAGAGGACCATTTTGCAAGAGTAAATACAGCGCTCACACGCGGCAAGCCGGCAGTCAAGGTCGGTGTTCTGCACCCGGTGGAGAGCTACTGGCTGCACTGGGGCCCGAGTGAGAACACAAGCGACATCCGCACCTTGATGCAGGAGCAGTTTGACAACTGCATCGAGTGGCTTTTGTTCGGTACGATTGATTTTGACTATATTTGCGAATCGCAGCTTAAGCAAACCTTTGGCGGCTGTGCAGACGGCAAATTCAATGTCGGCAAAATGGGCTACAGTGCAATTTTGGTTCCAAATATGGAAACGATGCGCCGGACAACCCTGGATGCACTCAAAAAGTTCAAGGCGGCTGGCGGTAAGATAATATTTGCCGGTGCTTGCCCGAAATACATTGATGCAATTGAAAATGACGGCGCGCAGGGCTTGTATAACGAATGCACACGCGTCGGCTTTGAGCGCCTTGCGATTTTAAATGCGCTTTCTGATGAGCGCGACATTGAAATCCGCAATGCGCGCGGCGAGAAGACAGATTCTCTGATTTACAATATGCGCGAGGAAGAAAGCGGCAAGTGGCTCTTTATTGCACGCGGCAGAGAAACCTACGGCGACCGCATCGAGCACAGAAAGTTTAATGACATCAATGCGCCGGAAACCGAAAATGTGCAGATTAAAATCAAGGGGCATTATACGCCGGTGCTGTATAACACCTTAAGCGGTGAAACCGAGAAAATCCGCTACAGCTACACCGACGATTGCACCGTAGTGTATCAAAAAATGTACAGCGAAAGCAGTCTGCTTTTGTGGCTTGACAACGGCAAGGGAGAGACAAACACGGCGGAAGAGATTACGCGTGAGGGCAAGGAAATCATCCTGCGCGGCAAGCACGATTATACGCTTGACGAGCCGAATGTGCTTTTGCTGGATATGGCGGAATTTGCATTAGATGACGGCGCATTTGAGCCGGAGGAGGAAATCCTGCGTCTTGACACCATTTGCCGCAAGCGCATTGGCATTGAAAACAAAGCCGATATGCCGCAGCCGTGGGTATTTGATGATAAGGATTCAGGACACACGATTACCCTGCGTATCCGCATCAGCTCTGAAATGGAGGTCGAGGGCGCGCGCCTCGCGGTAGAGGATGCCGAAAAGCACGAGTTTACCTTTAACGGAGAACCGCTTGAGGCAGAAATTGACGGCTACTTTACCGATGAATCCATTAAAACCTTCCCGCTGCCGAAGCTGAAGGTGGGCGAAAATATTTTAACCATCAAGCTTAGGCTTTCGATTCGCTCGAATACGGAATGGTGCTACCTGCTTGGCGATTTCGGCGTAAAGGTCGAGGGCACAGAGTGCACGATTGTTCCGCGCGCGAAGCAAATCGGTTACGGTCCGCTGATGATGCAGACAATGCCGTTCTACGGCGGTAACATCACCTATAAAAACGAGCTTGAAACACCGGATTGCGACTTGCAAATCCGCGCAACGACCTACAAAGGCGCTGTGGTGAAGGTGTTTGTCGACGGCAAGGATTGCGGCTACTGCGCGTTTGCACCGTATACCGTGGACGTGAAGAATGTGCAGGCGGGCAAGCATACAATAGAGTTTAAGCTCTTCGGCAACCGCTATAACAGCTTTGCCGCACTGCATAACAATAATACCTCGCAAACGTGGTTCGGACCGACCGTATGGCGCACGGCAGGCGATGAGTACAGCTATGAATATCAGCTCAAGCCTATGGGCATTTTGGCGGCACCGATTGTGAAGATTATAGAAAAATAAGCATAAAAAAAGAAGGACATATGTCCTTCTTTTTTTATGCTATCCCTTATAATATACACTGTCTACATCAAAAAAGGTTTCATTGATGTATTCCTTCTTTGTACGCATGTTATAGCGGTCGAGGTTAAAGCGCTCGGAGAAGAGCACACCCTCGTCAGTTGCATACGTGCGCATCGCCGGACTGACCGGGCAGAAAATATTGTAACCCATATCCTTCATATACTGCAGACGTTCATCGCCCTCCGGCAGGTGGTAGCCGAACGGACTGATGTAAATATCCGTGTTGAAAATCAAATCGGAGATGCGCTCTGCAAAGCGGTTGGTGTCATAGGTTAAATCCTCCATGCTGACGTTGTTGTCGCGGAAATAGTCGTTATGCGTGTAGCTGTGGCAAGCGAGCAGCCAACCGGTCTCTGTCAGTTTTTTGGAAATTTTGATTGCTTCCGCTTTGGCTTTTTCCTGTTCCTCGCCTTCCAGCTTTACGGTTCTGTAGCCATATACGCCCTCGTAGCCGGTTACGGCAACCACACCCTTGGCACCCTTATACGAAAAGTCCGGATGCGCACGCACAAATTCGTCTAAAATCGGCATGACATCACCGTCATAGGTGGTAATGACTTCGCCGGTCGGCGTGGTGACCTCGCAGGCGAGATTGCCTTCGTCATTGATGACAAGTCTGTCCGCAAAGCCGTCACCCTTCATATATTCGTAGTAGTTTACGTCGTCGATGGAGATAATCAGCGGCTTTTTGCCCGGCGGCAATACTATTTCGCCCTCTGCTTTTACTTCGTTTAACGGATAGAGAATGAAGCCGCGCTCGTACATTTGCGGCAGCATCGCCTTAAACTCGGACACCGTTGTCATCCACATATCGTAGCCTTCGTGCTTGTAGTCACCGTCAAAGGCAAGCTCCGGATAAATAATCAGGCTGTGGAAAAAGACGTGGTAATATGGGCCGTCATAGGGGACAAGTGCCGCTTTCTTTGCTTCGATTTCCTGTCTTGCCTGTACAACAGCCTCTTTTTCAGCGTACTTTGTTTCGGTTAAAAGCGCAATTGCTTCGTCATAAAAATAGCCATTCGCCAACGCAGTTGCTTCGGCAATCACTGTTTCCGGCTTTGCAGGCTTTTCTGCTTCACCGTTACTGTCGGCGGTACTGTCGCAGGCGCGTACGGCAAAGACAATTGCGGCAATAACGCACAGCAGGCCGAGAAGCAAAAACAAAAGCCGCGGGTTGAAGCCGGCAAAGCGCCTTCTGCGGCGTTTGATGCTGCTGCCTGATTTAACGCCGATGGATTCTAAAAGCGAGTCGCGCGATATTTCAACGGAAGAAGTGTATTTATCCATTTTCTTTTCCCCCCCCTTGTATGTTCTGATTTTATTATAAAGGAGAAAAAGAACTTTGTCGACACTTTTCGACAAAAAATATAAAAAGAAAGGCAGGAAAAATTTTTCCTGCCTTATTCTTCATTTTTGTAAATTATTTTACCAACTCTGCATAAACCATATTGCGGATGCGCGGTTGTATGGTTGCAGTTGGAGAGTTTCGTCTGTGCTGTTCATAGAAAACAGCAATTTCCTCGTCCGGATCAATGATCACATGGCTGCCTGCTGCGCCGTTCCAACCGAATTCGCCGCGCGATGGCAGAGCGCCTGTGGTTGTGCCGACAGCGGTGCGGACACCTAAGCCGTAATGATAGCCTTGCGGTTCAAAGGCGCGCATCATCAAACCGCCGAGCTCGACGGGCTTTATGTGCGTAGCACGCATCATATTGATGGTGGACTTGCTTAATATTTGTGTGCCCTCCGGGGACTTACCAAACAGCGACATTGCCGTTACAAAGCGGATATAATCGTTTGCGCAGGAGATAAGTCCTGCGCCGCCGCTTTCATAGGCGCTGCCCAGGCGGTATTCGTTATTTTTACCCATGTTTTCAATGGCACCGGATTCGGTTTTTGTATATTGGTCTGCCATACGTGCGTAGATTTCGTCGTTTACCGCAAAGCCGGTGTTTTCCATACCGAGTGGCTCGAAAATATTTTTCTTTAAATATTCGCCAAAGGACATACCGGAAATGACTTCGATGAGCGCGCCGAGCACATCGTGGCACAAACTATAACGAAAGGCTGTGCCCGGCTCGAACAAAAGCGGCTCATTTGCAATCGCGTTTATCGTTTCAACGGTCGGGCACCGTCCGGCGCTCGATTTCTGAATCTCCAGAATGGATGGTGATGTCAGGTTATAGCTTAAGCCTGCTGTCATAGTAAAGAGATGATGAATTAAAATCGGATGTTCCGCTTTTCTAAGCTCGGTCACTCCACCGGGCAGAGTATGACGGACAGTCATTTCCTTAAAGGCGGGCAGGTAATTGGAAACCGGGTCCTCTAAAAGGAATTTTCCGCGCTCTAAAAGCTGCAGCGCCGCTGTGCAGGTAATCGGCTTGGTGCAGGAGTATAAATTCACAAGTGCGTCTGCGGTAAATGGCTTGGTTTTGGCTTCGTCAAAAAAGCCTGCGCCATGCTCAAATACGCGCTTGCCATGGTGGGTTACGATGATATATCTACCCGGAATCTGATGTAGTTCATCTAAATTGTCTATGTATTTCTTTAAAGCTTCAAAGCTCATAAAAGCACGTCCTTTAAACATTATTTTACCAATTGCGCATAAACCATATTGCGGATGCGCGGATGATTGTCGTGCATTTGAGGATTGCGTCTGTGTTGTGCATAGAAAATCGCAATTTCCTCGTCCGGGTCCATCAAAGCGAAGCAGCCTGCCGCGCCGTCCCACCCGAATTCGCCCGGGGCAATCCGTCTGCCGCAAGTAGAGCCTACAGCCGTGCGCACGCCCAGACCGTAATTGTAGCCTTGCTTGCCGAACACCCCCATATTCGGGGCACCAAGCTCGGTCGGGATTACATGGGTTGCGCGCATCATATTGATTGTAGATTTGCTTAAAATTTTTGCGTCCTCCGGCGATTTGCCAAACAGCGACATTGCCGTTACAAAGCGAATATAGTCTTCAGCACAGGAAATGAGTCCTGCGCCGCCGCTTTCGTAATTCGGGCTGAAGCGGAATTCGTTGTTTTTGCCTATGTTTTTGACGGTATCGGTTTCGGCGTCTAATGTGTATTGGTCAGCCATACGCGCGTAAACAGCATCGGTTGCTTTAAAGCCGGTGTTTTCCATGCCGAGCGGCTCGAAAATATTTTTCTTTAAATATTCGCCGAAGGTCATACCGGAAACAACTTCGATGAGCGCGCCGAGTACATCGTGGCACAGACTGTAGCGGTAGGCTGTGCCCGGCTCAAACAAGAGCGGCTCGTTTGCAATCGCATTAACGAAATCCTGCGTTGTGCAGAATTTATTTTCTTTCGCTTTTTGAATGGAGGGGGATGTCAAATCGTAGCTCAAACCTGCCGTCATCGTAAACAGCTGATGAATCAAAATCGGGTTTTCCGCTTTTCTGATTTCTGTTATGCCGTTCTTTGTGATATGACGTACTGTCATATCCTTGAAAGCCGGAAGATAGTTTGCAATCGGGTCTTCCAATAAAAACTTGCCCTTCTCCAACAGCTGCAGCGCCGCTGTGCAGGTAATCGGCTTGGAGCAGGAATAGAGATTAACAAGTGTATCCGAGGAAAACGGTTTTGTTTTTGCTTCGTCTGCATAGCCTGCGCCATATTCAAATACGCGTTTGCCATGGTGGGTTACGATGATATATCTACCCGGAATGCGCAGCGTTTCGCCCAGGTTGTCCATATGCTCTTTTAGGTATTCAAAATTCATATAAATACACCCCTTCCTATTGTGAAAATTATAATATGTTTCAGATAAAAAGTCAATGAAAATACGGATTGAAATTTTCTTTCGGATTGGTTATAATAGAGGATAGAAAAGCTTCGATAGAGAAATGAGGGAGTACTATGTATGATATTTTAATTTTCGGTGCCGGAACGGCAGGTCTGACGGCGGCAATCTACGGTGTTCGCGCGGGGAAAAGTGTTGCCGTGCTGGAGGAAGGTGTTTACGGCGGTCAGATTATCAATACATTGGAGATTGAAAATTATCCGGGGATACAGAAGGTTTCGGGTGTGGACTATGCGACTGCCCTTTTTGAGCAGGCAACAGCGCTCGGGGCGCAGGTGCTGTTTGATGCAGCGGTCAGTGTGGAAAAGACGGATCAATTTACCGTGACGACCAAGCGCGGCAAAACGCTCGAGGCAAAGTCGCTGATTTTAGCAGTGGGCGCAAAAAACCGTCCGCTCGGCGTAGAGGGCGAAGAAAAGTTTACGGGACGCGGTATTTCATATTGTGCAACCTGTGACGGTGCGTTTTTTAAGGGAAAAGAGGTGGCGGTTGTCGGTGGTGGCAACACGGCGATTGACGATGCGCTGTTTTTAACGGATTATTGCAGCAAGGTTTATTTGATTCACCGCAGACAGGGCTTCCGTGCGGAGGAAGCGAAAATGAAGCTGTTGCAGGGAAAAAAGAATCTTGAATTTTTGCTCGACAGTGTGGTAGAATCTGTTGAGGGAGCAGATGCCCTTGCCGGGATTACCGTAAAAAATAAGGTGAGTGGAGAAATGAGGCGGCTTGCCATCAACGGGTTGTTTGTTGCGGTAGGTCAGGTGCCGGCAACGGCGGTTGCAAAGGATTTGGTCAAGCTGGATGATTACGGTTATATTGTGGCCGGTGAGGACTGCAAGACAAGCACAGAAGGCATCTTCGCCGCAGGCGACTGCCGTACAAAGCAGATTCGCCAGCTGGTTACAGCTGCGGCGGACGGCGCTGTGGCTGCGCTTGCCGCTTGTGAATACATTAGAGAATAGGGGAAATGACAGCATGCAGACAAAAGATTATGTGGTAACCAGAATTGAAGGCGATTACGCCATTTTAAAGGATGAGGAGACAGGCGGGGAGTTGTTTATCGCGCTTGCGCTCCTACCGTTCGGGACGGATCTGGGAACACGGCTACGTTATGAAAACTTTGAGTATTCTGTTTTATGAAAGAAAGCAAAAACAGTAAGTGCAACGCACTTACTGTTTTTCTTTTTGTGGGTGCAATACCGAATGGAAACGTGCTATATCCGCAGGGGCGACGGCGCCCGTGATGCAGGCGAGCAGGCTGAAAATGCAGACAAACATAGCCATACCGCCGATGGTGTGCAAAAGTCCTGCGCCGTATTGGTTGTAGACGTAGCAGGCAAGCAGGGCAAGCACGCAGCTGCTTGTTGGGGCAATAACCCATCTGCGCCACCGGATATGAAGGTTTGCAATGCGGAAAAGTCTGTGCAGACAGGCTATGGAGGTGTAGAGGTTGCTTAAAATCATAATGGCAAGAAAGCCGCGGATGCCGTACTTGGGTACAAAAAACAAAACTGCGGCAATGCGTATGCCTGCGTTGGCAAGGTTGTATTTGAGGGTGGCGATCTGCTGACCGAGACCGTGCAAAAGACCGGTGGCAATGCTCTCTAAATACATAAAGGGCACAATCGGGGCAAGTGCGGCAAGGAAAAAACCGACCTCTTCATCCTTATACAGCAGGTGTGCAATTTCTTCAGGATATACCGCAAAAATGCCGGCAATCAGTACGGCGGATACAAAGGTAGTGCGCAGCGTAAATTCGGCAGTCCGTGTGATGCTTTTTTTCTGGTTTCGAGCACCGTATTCACTCATTTCCGGAACGAGCAGCGATGACATTGCCGACAAAAACGAAGCGGGGAAAAACAGAGCCGGCAATGCCATACCCTTGAGCATACCAAACTGCGAAAGTGCGAGCGAAGCATTTGCGCTAAAGCGCGTAAGCGCTTGTGGAACGAGCAGGTTTTCCACCATATGCAGCGCTGTATTCATATGCCCCGTAAAGGCTACCGGCAAAAGCACGCCGGTCAGGCGGGGCAGGATGCGTTTGCCGGGTGTGCCTGTGTAGGTCATGGCGTGTGTATCCGCTTTGTAGCCGACGGCAAGATAGATGCAGGCGAACACCTCGCTTACGGCGTTGCCGAGGACAATTGCACCACAGGCGTAGGCAAGACTGTGTCCGGCTGCGGGCTTTAACAGACATACAACGGCTAAAATGCGAACCACCTGTTCGATGAGCTGAGAGTCGGACGGCGTTTTTGCATTGCGCCGCGCCATAAAATAGCCTTTAAAGCAGGCGCTGAGTGCCATAAACGGCAAACCGAGCGAAAGAATACGCAGGGAAAGTGCCGCGCGTGCATCGCAGAGCCAATACTGCGCCGCAGTGTCGGCGAGAAAAAACATAGCAAGCATTGCTGCTGTGCCGAGCGCCATGCTCAGAGGCAGGGCTTTTTTGAGTATTGCCGTGATTGCGGCTTTGCCGCCACCGGCGAAATCCTCGGAGACTAAGCGTGTGACCGCCAGACTGAGACCGGCGGTTGCAACGGCACTTGCAAAGGTGTAGACAGTGAAAATAAGCGTGTGCAGTCCCATACCTTCTGCGCCGATTTGTCCGGCAATATACACACGCAGAAAAATCCCGACGCCGCGCAGCAAAAGAGAGGTGACGGTCAGGATAAATGCATTTTTGACAAAGGTCCGTTTTTTCATGAAAAAGCTCCTTTAAAATCGTGTACTAATGTATATGGCAAACGGCATAAAAATATTTCTGTACATCGCGCTAAAGCCGCGGTTTTGTTAAAATAATAACTATTGTTGTGTCTTTAGAAAGATTGTGTTAGAATGAATATATATGATTAGAAGAGAAGGAGGCGTACAATATGGCACTGACTTTTAAGGGCGGTGTGCATCCGCATGATCATAAGCAGTATACCAACCGGATCCCGATTCGGAATCTGGACGGCTGCAGTGAGTATGTTTACCCGATGCAGCAGCATATCGGCGCACCGTTGACACCGTTGGTGGCTGTGGGTGACAGAGTGTATGTCGGCAAAAAAATTGCCGATGCAGAGGCGTTTGTTTCTGCACCGGTGCACAGCTCGGTTTCCGGTACGGTAAAAGCGATTGAGCCGCGTTTGCACGCAAACGGCAATATGGTGATGAGCATCATTGTCGAAAATGATTTTGAATATGAAATTGATGAGGATGTAGCGCCGAGAGGCGAGATTGAGGATTTATCTCCAAAGCAGATTGTGGATATTGTGCATGAGGCAGGTATTGTCGGTATGGGCGGTGCAGGCTTTCCGACGCATATCAAGCTTTCTCCGCCGCCGGACAAGAAGATTGAATATATTGTGGTCAACGGTGCGGAGTGTGAGCCGTATTTAACAAGTGACCATCGCGTGATGGTGGAGCGACCGGACCAGGTGATTTACGGCTTGCGTGCCGTGATGCGTGTTTTTGGCTTGGATAAAGGTTATGTTGCGATAGAAAACAACAAGCCGGATGCAATCGAAAGCATCCGGAAGACCGCGCAAAAATACAGCGGTATCGAGGTGAAGGTGCTTAAAAAGAAATACCCACAGGGCTCGGAGAAGCATATTATCTATGCTGTGACCGGGCGCGAGGTTCCGTCGGGTGGTTTGCCGGCGGATGCAGGGGTAGTGGTGCTCAATATTGATACGGTGGTTTCTATCGGCATCGCTTTGATGACCGGTATGCCGGTCATTCGAAGAATTGTAACGGTTTCGGGCGATGCGGTGAAAAGTCCGGCAAACTTTGAAGTGCGTACGGGTACACCGTTTAGCCACGTGTTTGCACAGGCAGGCGGCTTTAAGACAGAGCCGTCCAAGGTGCTGCAGGGCGGTCCGATGATGGGTATTGCACAGGCAAGCCTGGATGTGCCGGTGACCAAGGGTACGTCGGCGCTGCTGGCACTTTCCAGAAGTGAGACCGTTTATGACGATACACAGGCATGTATCCGTTGCGGACGCTGCGTCAAGGCATGTCCGATGCATCTGGTGCCGATGATGCTCAATAATTATGCAATGCACGGCGACATAGATGCGTGTGAAAAACTGCATGTGGCAGACTGTATTGAATGTGGCAGCTGTGCGTATATCTGTCCTGCTAAAAAGCATCTCGTTTCCAATATCCGTATTGCAAAGCAGACGGTGCTGGCAAAACGCAGAGCAGCAAAAAAATAAGGGAGAAGCAATATTATGGCAAACGAAAAATTTGTGGTTTCGGCATCGCCGCACACTGTGAGCAGCAATACGACACAGCGTGCGATGCTGGATGTGGTTATAGCGCTGATACCTGCGCTTCTGGCAGGCTGGTACTTTTTCGGACTGCGCGCGCTGGTTGTCTGTGTGGTATGCGTATGCACAAGTGTGGTGGCAGAGTTTGTCTACCAGTGGCTTTATTTCGGTGTGCAGATTAAAAATGCGCAGGGCATCCGCTTTTCAGAGGCGCTTTCGCAAGCGAGCGGCAAAACAACGATTGGCGATTTAAGCGCTGTGGTCACGGGACTTTTACTTGCATTTAACCTGCCGGTGACGATGCCTTTGTGGATGGCAATACTCGGCTGCGTATTTGCAATCGTGATTGTAAAGCAGCTCTTCGGCGGGATCGGACACAATTTTGTAAACCCGGCACTCAGTGCGCGTGCGTTTATGATTGCGTCCTGGCCGGTATTTATGACGAGCTATATTGATCCGGTACATAGCTTTGCAAAATATGCAGTAGATGCAACATCGAGTGCAACGGTGCTTTCTACGTTGAAGGAAACGGGTGAGGTGACCGCTTCACTGGCAGATGCGTTTTTCGGCAATGTCGGCGGCTGTATCGGTGAGGTGAGTGCGGCAGCGATTTTAATCGGTGCGATTTATCTTCTGGCGCGTCGCGTGATTGATTTACGCATTCCGCTCAGCTATCTTCTGAGTCTGGCCGTATTGACTTTCTTTTTCGGGGCGTATAAATACGATTTGCACTTTGTGCTGATCAGCCTGTGTTCGGGTGGTGTGATGCTCGGTGCATGGTTTATGGCAACCGACTATGTGACCACACCGGTTACGCCGGGCGGTCATATTGTGTTCGGTATCGGTTGCGGTCTTCTGACCTTTGTCATTCGCCGCTTTGGCGGTTATCCGGAGGGTGCGACTTATGCGATCCTTCTGATGAACGTGGCGTCCCCGCTGATTGACAAGCTGGTGCGTCCGCGTGTATTCGGGGAGGTGAAGAAGCGTGGCTAATGTAAAGGATATTTTGAAAAATGCCGTTGTGCTGTTTTTAATCACAGCCGTTGTGGCGGCGCTTCTTGCAGGTGCAAACCTTTTGACAAAGGATAAGATTGCAGAAAACAAAACCCTCGCAGAGCAAAAGGCGCTTACAGAGGTGATACAGGCAGATACATTTGTGCCGACAGACGCACTTGTACTTTTGGAAACACAGGTGCCGGTGACGGCGGCATATCTTGCAAAGCGTGGGGATACACTTGTCGGCTATTGCATCAAGGTCACACCGGCGGGCTACGGCGGCACGATGGAGCTGATTTTCGGTGTAGATACAAAGATGAAGATGACGGGTTTAAGCGTGCTCTCGCACGGTGAAACAGCAGGTCTTGGCGCCAATATTACCAAAGAGGAATTCCGCGGGCAATTTGCCGGAAAGGGCGAAATTGCAGGCGTAGCAAAAGCGGGCGCAAAGGAAAATGAAATTCAGGCACTTTCCGGTGCGACCATTTCGTCGAAGGCAGTAACAGACGGCGCAAACAGCGCGATTGCAGCTGCAAAGTTTATTGCAGCTACAGCAGAAAAGGGGGCGGTTAAATGAAAGAAAATAAAGCAGTAAAAACCTTGACCGCCGGTCTTTTGGAAAACAACCCGACCTTTGTGCAGCTCATTGGTATGTGCCCGACGCTTGCGGTGACGACATCGCTGCAAAACGGGTTTATGATGGGGCTTGCCGCAACGGCGGTGTTGGTAGCATCCAATGTTGCCATTTCTCTTTTGCGCAAATGCATTCCGGATAAAATCCGTATTGCGGCATATATTGTAATCATTGCCGGCTTCGTTACAATGGTGGAAATGCTTTTAAATGCATTTTTACCGGCGCTGGCAGAGAGTCTGGGTATCTTTATTCCGCTGATTGTTGTAAACTGTATTATTTTAGCGCGTGCGGAGGCGTTTGCTTCAAAAAACAGTATCGGTCTTTCGGCGCTTGACGGTCTTGGAATGGGCCTTGGCTTTACGTTGGCGCTGTCGCTGATTTCAGCAGTGCGCGAGCTGCTGGGGGCAGGTACACTCTGGGGAGTGCAGATTTTGGGCGCGGCATATGAGCCGATGCTGATGTTTATTCTGGCACCGGGCGGCTTCATCATTCTCGGCCTGTTGATTGCAATCATCCAATTGGTGCGCAATAAAAATGCGAAGAAGGGTGGTGCGGCATAATGGATTTTGCGGGATTTATTAACATTGTTTTAACGGCAATTCTGATTGAAAACTTTGTGCTTGTCAAGTTTTTGGGTATCTGTCCGTTTTTGGGCGTATCGAAAAAGGTAGACACCGCTGTAGGTATGGGCTGTGCTGTGGCATTCGTTATGACGCTGGCCAGTGCACTGACGTATCTTGCGTGGACGTATGTGCTTGTGCCGCTCGGACTGGATTATTTGCAGACGATTGCATTTATCCTGATTATCGCTGTTTTGGTACAGTTTGTGGAAATGGTGTTAAAGAAGCTGATGCCGGCGCTCTACAATGCACTCGGTATCTACCTGCCGCTCATTACCACCAACTGTGCGGTGCTCGGTGCGGCATTTCTGAATGTGCAGAACGGTTATAATTTTATCGAATCCGTGTTGTTCGGCTTGTGTTCGGCACTCGGCTTTACGCTTGCCATCGTCCTTTTCGCAGGTGTGCGTGAACGTATGCAGTTTTCGAAGCCGCCGAAGTGCATGGAGGGCTTTCCGATTGCCCTGGTCAGCGCAGGCTTGATTGCGTTGGCGTTTGGCGGATTTTCGGGATTTCAGATTTAAGAAAGGAGTACATAGGCTATGCAGATTTTAACAGCGGTTTTGGTACTTGGCGGCCTCGGTATTCTTTTCGGGGCGCTGCTTGGTGTTGCAGCAATTTTGTTTTATGTAAAAGAGGATGCACGCGTAGCGCAGATTATAGAGCTTTTGCCGGGGGCAAATTGCGGCGGCTGCGGTTATGCCGGTTGTGCCAACCTGGCGGCAGCGATTGCGAAGGGAGAAGCGCCGGTTGCAGCTTGCCCGGGCTGCAGTAACGAAAATACGGCGAAGATTGCGGAGATTATGGGAGCAGCTGCAACGGAGAAAAAGCGGATGCGTGCATATGTAAAGTGCAGCGGCGTTCGGGATGTAGCTGCAGAAAAATACATTTACAGCGGCGTGGAGGATTGTCTGGTGGCTGCGCGCCTCGGCGGCGGTATGAAGGCTTGCTCGTCGGCATGCTTAGGGCTGGGTACTTGCGTAAAGGCTTGTCCGTTCGATGCGATGCGCATTGAAAACGGCGTTGCCGTTGTGGATGAAATGAAATGCACGGCATGCGGCAAGTGCATCAAGGCTTGTCCGAAAGCTGTCATTGCGCTTGTACCGGCGGACGCCAAAGTGGTTGTTGGCTGTCACAACAAAGATAAGGGCGTGCTTGTAAACAAGCTCTGCTCTGTTGGGTGTATCGGCTGTAAGCTTTGTGAAAAAGCATGTCCGGTTGACGCCATTCATGTTGAGGACAATCTTGCCGTAATTGATTATGAAAAATGCATTGGCTGCGGTGCATGCAAGGAAAAATGTCCGCGTAAGATTATCTTATAATTCAAATTAAAATCAAAAGGACTTCGGCGTTCTAACCTGTGCCGAAGTCCTTTTTCGTTTTGCTTATTTGAAATAAGGCTTTGTGTAAATGTATACACAAGAGAGCCTGTCGCCGACGCCGACGGCAACCTTTTCGCCACGCGGTGAAATTGCACAGCAGGTCGGATAAAAGCTTGCGCAGGTGCCGATAGTATCATCTGCGCGGTCACAGATTGTGACGCCAAGGTATCTTAAGCCTTCTTTTTCGGAGTAGGAGAACAGATTGCCGACGTCGTCTTTGTCACCGCCGACACCATAAGCAATGCCGGCTTTCGGATCGTATTCCATCAGTTCTGCACCCGGGAAGCCTTCAAACGGATTGGATACAAACGAGAGCGGCAGCCAGGCAATGTGCTGCGGTGCTTTGTCGGTGGTGTGCGTCACCATAATCAGCTTACCGTCCGGCTTGAAGTTGATGCTGGTATGAAATTTACTGTCGCGGATGTAGCGGTCGGATTTTAAAAGATAGTCTTTGGTATAAAAGCATTCCGTAACAGCGTTGGTATCAAAATCGTATTTATACAGCTTTGCAAATTCGTGTGTTGTCAGCTCGGAGCAGACGCTGAAATACAGCGTGCCGTCCGGTGCAAGGTTTGCATCCCAGCAGGCGTTGTGCAGAGGCTCAGCCGTCAGCGCCTGCTTCACACCGTTTTGGTTGATGATGCGGTAATCGTCGGGGTTGTTTTGGTGAATTACATATGTTTTTTCGCTCATTTGTCATCACGCACCAATCTGAAATGTTTGCGCTCGCCCGGAAGCACAACGTCTCCGCGCAGCGTATCTAAAAGCGGTAAATCCTCGTCAACAAGGCGACCGATGATGCCGATGCTTGGGAAGCGGGCACGTTTTGTGCACCGGCGGGGAGTGTGATTTATCTGCCGCCCGGCAGTATACCGTACGGCTACAGCATCGAGGCGGATACCGAAACCGTGCAGGTTGAATTTGATTTGTGCTGCACGGAAACGAAGAAGCCATTGGCTTACGGCACACGGCCTGTACTGCTGGGGGTGATGCCGCAGGTGAGGGCAGTTTTGAAGCGGTGGTGCAGCACTTTTCGAAAAAGGACATGGCATCCAGGCTGGAGCAGCAAGCGGCGTTGTATGCATTGCTTGCCGCGTGTGTTCGACACACGGATACGGCACAGCCGCAGGACGTAAGACTGCTGCCGGCGCTTTTGTATTTACAGGAAAACTACAAAAAGGCGCTCAGCGTAGAGCATCTTGCATCGCTTTGCCACTTGAGTCCGTCGCAGTTTCGCCGATTGTTTCGTGCGGCATTCGGTACATCACCGATGGCTTATAAAAGCACACTGTTGCTTGCGGACGCGAAAAAGCTTTTGGAAAATGCCGGGCTCAGTATCGGCGAAATTGCCGATATGCTCGGTTTTTACGATATTTATGCGTTCAGCCACTTTTTTTCGGCGGCAGAGGGAATTTCGCCGTGCGCTTACAGAAAAGGCAGGCTTGACAAAATGAACAGGGCGTGATATACTGCGCTTGATGCAGAGATTTGGAGGCGTGTCAGAATAAAGGGAAGCTTTATTTTGATACGCTTTTTTAATAAAAAGGAGCGATGGTTATGGCAGTGAAATTCGGTGTGCTTGCAGATTTGCATGTGGATATTATGCACGATTGTGAGGAGAGACTAGCAACCTTTTTAGAGGCGTGCAGAAAAGAGGATGTAGACTTTATCGTGCAGCTCGGCGATTTTTGTTATCCGGACGAAAAGACGTGCGTTTGCGAAAGGCAGTACCGCCCGGTCAACATTCAGAATGCCCTTGACTACCCGGTATATGCAAACAAGGCAAAAATTATGGAAATGTGGAACGGCTTTGAAAAGCCCGCTTATCATGTGCTCGGCAATCACGATTGCGATTTTTGCACGAAAAAGCAGATTTTTGAATATTACGGTGTAGATTACGGCTCGTATTATTCCTTTGATATGGGCGGCGTTCATTTTGTCGTGCTCGACGGCAACTATATGAAGGTAAACGGCGAGTACATTGCCTATGAGCAGAGCAATTATTTTGAGCAGAACGCGAAGACACCGGGCATTTTGCCGTATGTTTCGGCTGAACAGCTCGATTGGCTTGAAAAGGATTTGGCAAACACAAAATATCCGACGGTGCTGTTTTCGCATCAGCGCCTCGGCGGTGTGGGTGCCATTAAAAATGCGGCAGAGCTTCGACAGATTTTACATAACGCACCGAACAAGGTTATTCTTTCGGCGAACGGACATATGCACGAGGATTTTGTTTGTAATATTGACGATGTATGGTATCTGGATGTAAATTCTGTCTCCAATCACTGGATTGGGGAAAAATATACTTGCATGGGGCGCTACGGTGCAGAAGCGGATGAAAAATATCCGAACCTACGCTATGTTTTCCCGTACAAGGAAGCAGTGTTCGGCATTATAACCATTGATGATGAAAATATTATTGTCAAGGGAACGCAGTCAGAATTTGTGGGGAAAGGACCGGATGAGCTGGGCATTGACGGCGGTGTGCACGCAAGAAGCGGTATTTTTCCTAAGATGAGTGACAGAGTTTTACCTATTAAATAGGAATTGACAAAAAATGATTCGCGTGATATACTACTTTTGATACTGAGATTTGGAGACGTATCAAAACAAAAGTGATTAGGGAAATTTGTACCCTGCTAACTTTTGTTTTGGTACGTCTTTTTTATGTCTTTTTTTGCCTCCCTTGTGTAAAGGGAGGTGGCGCGGACTTTGTCCGTGACGGAGGGATTGTTAAGGAGGAAGAAAAGAATGTATGATGTAGCCATTATCGGTGCAGGCGTCGTTGGCGCAATGTGTGCGCGCACGCTTTCAAAGTATGATTTGAAGGTATGCCTTATCGAAAAGGAAAATGACGTTGCTATGGGTGCAACAAGAGCAAACTCTGCCATTGTGCACGCAGGTTTTGATGCGAAGGAAGGCAGCAACAAGGCAAAATTCAATGTACGCGGCTCGGAAATGATGGAGCAGGTGTGCAAGGAGCTTGGCGTAAAGTATAAAAATAACGGCTCACTGGTTATTGGTTTTGACGATGCGGACAGAAAGACATTGGAAGAGCTGCTCGCACGCGGAAATGCCAACGGTGTAAAGGGACTGTATATCGCAGAAAAGGATGAACTGAAGGTAATTGAGCCGAATTTGTCCGAAAATGTGATTTGTGCGCTGGTCGCACCGACGGGCAGTATTGTGTGTCCGTATGAATTAACGATTGCCGCTGTCGGCAACGCGATGGACAACGGCGTGGAGCTTGAGCGCAACTTTGAGGTAACTGCAATTGAGAAAACTGAAAACGGCTACAAGATTTTTGCAGGTGACAAGGCAATTGAGGCGCGCTTCGTGATCAACGCGGCAGGTCTTTACTCGGATAAGATTGCAAAGATGGTCGGAGATGCTTCTTTTGATGTGCATCCGCGTAAGGGCGAATATATTTTAATGGACAAGGGTTGCGGTAAACTGCTTAAGAACACGATTTTCCGTACACCGTCCAAGATGGGTAAGGGTATTTTGGTTTCCCCGACGGTGGACGGCAACCTCCTGGCAGGTCCGACCTCGGTGGATATGGAGGATAAGGAAAATACGGCAACCAGCGCAGAAGGCTTTGACAAGATTATCAGGGAAGCGAGTGAAAATGTGGACAATATGCCGTTTCGCCGTACGATTACTTCGTTTTGCGGCTTGAGAGCGGTCGGCAGCACGGGTGATTTTATCATCAATGCAAAGGACGGCTTTGTCAACCTTGCCGGTATTGAGTCGCCGGGGCTTACCTCGGCACCTGCGCTTGGTGAATGTGCAGCCGGACTTTTGGAAAAAGAAGGACTTGTACTCAAAGCAAAGACAAGCTACAATCCGTACAGAGCGGCGATGCATGCGTTCCGCGAGGCATCGATGGAAGAAAAGAACGAAATCATCAAAAAGGATAAAAGCTACGGCAAAATTGTATGCCGCTGCGAGGGCGTAACCGAGGGTGAAATTTTAGCGGCGATTCGCCAGAATCCGAAGGCGCTCGACTTAGACGGCGTAAAGCGCCGTACCAGAGCGCAGATGGGCAGATGTCAGGGTGGCTTTTGCGGTCCGTACATTGTAGAGCTTTTGGCGAAAGAGCAAAACATTGCATATGAACAGGTTACAAAGAGCGGTAAGGATTCTTACATCAACATCGGAAAGACAAAGGAGGTGCAGGCATGACGGATTTGGTGATTATCGGCGGTGGTCCGGCGGGTATGAGCGCGGCGGTTGCTGCATATGATGCAGGCGTACGAGATATTTTAATTTTAGAGCGTGACGACAGTCTGGGCGGCATTTTGCAGCAGTGTATTCATAACGGCTTTGGCCTGCATCGCTTCGGCGAGGAGCTGACCGGGCCGGAATATGCCTGGCGCTATGAACAGCAGGTGCACGAGCGTGGTATTGCTTATAAAACAGGAACGATGGTATTGGATGTATCGGCAGACAAGGTGATTACCGCAACCAACACAGCTGACGGCGTTTTTCAGATTCAGGCAAAGACAATCATTCTGGCAATGGGCTGCAGAGAACGTTCCAAGGGTGCGCTCAATATCGCAGGCAGTCGTCCTGCCGGCATTTTCAGTGCAGGCACGGCACAAAAATATGTGAATATGAAGGGGTATATGCCGGGTAAAAACGTTGTCATTTTGGGATCGGGTGATATTGGTCTTATTATGGCACGTCGAATGACTCTGGAAGGTGCAAGCGTAAAGGCAGTATGTGAGCTGGTGCCGTACTCCGGCGGTTTGGCAAGAAATATTGAGCAGTGCCTGAACGATTTCGATATTCCGTTAAAGCTCAGCCACACCGTTGTGGAAATTCACGGTAAAACCCGCGTCACCGGCGTAACGATTGCAAAGGTGGATGAAAACAGAAAGCCGATTGAAAGCACGAAAGAATACATAGAGTGTGACACACTTTTGTTATCTGTCGGTCTGATTCCGGAAAACGAGCTGACCGAGGGCGCAGGTATTGCGCTGGACCGTGTGACCTCCGGTGCGGTGGTTGACCAGGACAGACAGACGGAAATCGGCGGCGTATTTGCCTGCGGCAATGTGCTGCACGTGCATGACCTGGTGGATTTTGTTTCCGAGGAAGCGGAGATTGCCGGCAAAGCAGCGGCGCGCTACATTGCAGGCGAGGCAAAAACGGACATGGATGCCGTTTTGCGTACGGACGGTAAAATCCGCTATACCGTACCGCAGCGCATTACCGAGGCAAAGGACACCAATGTGTATTTCCGCGTTGCCGATGTGTATAAAAACGCAAAAATCACCGTTTTAAAGGACGGCGAAGTGCTTGCGACAAAGAAAAAGATGCGTCTTGCCCCGGGCGAGATGGAATGCTTTAAATTAACCGGCGAACAGCTTGCCGGTGCAAAAGAAATCACATTCGGATTGGAGGTTTTGTAATATGACGAGGAATTTAACCTGTATCGTTTGTCCGATGGGCTGCAGCCTGACGGTAACCAGCGAGGATAACAAAACCTTTATTGTAACGGGCAACACCTGCCCGCGCGGCGAGGTGTATGCCAAAAATGAATGCACCAATCCGCAGAGAACGGTGACCAGCACGGTGCGCACGAAGGAAGGCGTACTCGTTGCAGTAAAGACGGACCGTACAATTGCAAAAGACAAGATGTTTGCATGCATGCAGAAAATCAACGCTGCATGTCCGAGCTTGCCAATTGCAGTCGGCGATGTTATAATGAAGGATATATTCGGGGCAAATATTGTGGCAACACAAAATGCAAAATAAGGAGCGGGGAAAATGGAACCAATTAAAATCAACAAGGGCAATGTAAAAATGGTGGCGCACCGTGGCTTGAGCGGTATTGAGACGGAAAACACCGCCGCCGCATTCATTGCAGCGGGCAACCGCAGCTATTTCGGCGCAGAAACTGACATTCGCTTTACGCGTGACGGCGCGATTGTTCTGATGCACGACGGCAATACAGAGCGCGTATCCGGCGAGAAAAAGCTTCCGGAGAAGACAAGCTTTAAGCGTTTGCGCAAGCTGGTGTTCAAAGATAAAATCGACGGCGAAAAGCGCGGCGACTTGTGCATTGCAACCTTAGAGGATTATTTGCGCATTTGCAAAAAGTACAATAAGCATTGCGTCATTGAAATCAAGACAGAGCTTTCGCCGGTGCAGGCAAGCAAGGTTGCCGAGATGGTAGAAAAGGTCTACGACTTAGAGCAGGTGACCTTTATTTCCTTCCACAAAAGCAGCTTGATTACCCTGCGCGCCCTTATGCCGCAGCAGACGATGCAGTTTTTAATCAGCGAATTTAAAGCAGAAGAGCATATGGCGCTTTTGGATGAGTATAATTTCGGTCTGGATGTGAACCATAAGTGTGTAACCAAGGAAATGATTGACGAGGTGCACGCACACGGTCATGAGTTCAATGTCTGGACGGTAGACGATCCGGCGCGCGCTGAAGAGCTCGCTGCCTGGGGCGTAGACTATATCACATCCAATATTTTGGAGTAAGGAGTAAGGAAAATGAGTAGTGTAATCGCAGCAGTGCGTACGCAGGAAGAATTTGAAAAGGCACTCGCGTCCGGTGTCGGGCAGATTTTTGATTTGAGCCCCGACCTTTTAACGCTGCAGGGGCGCATCAAATCGGCGCACGCGGCAGGTAAGAAGCTGTTTGTGCATTTTGATCTGGCGACCGGTATCGGCAAGGACAAAAGCGGCATCGCTTTTGCGGCGGCGCTCGGCGTTGACGGCGTGATTTCCACGAGAGTCAACATCATCCGTATGGCACGCGAGGCGGGGCTTTACACGGTGCAGCGCTTCTTCATTGTCGATTCGCACTCGATTGAAACCACGATTGAAGCACTTAAGGCATCGAAAGCAGATACAATTGAGGTGATGCCGGGCATTGCATCGAAAATCATTCGCGTGCTTAAAGAAAAGATAGAGGTGCCGATTATCGCCGGCGGTTTGATTGAAACGGCAACGGAGGCGGCAGAGGCGTACCAAAATGGCGCAAGTGCGATTTCTACGGGAAAAGCAGACTTGTGGGACTAATGCTTGACAGACGGATATTTTTGTACTATAATAAGTAGGAAATTGAATATCCGAAAAGACGTTGACGAAGACAGTAGAGCCGCACAAAAGGCTAAAGCGAGCCGGGGAGGGTGCAAGCCCGGTGCAAAGTAGTGCGGTTTGAAAATCACTTCCGAGTTGCATAGCTGAACACTTTCTTGTTATTAAGCTGTGCCGGCATCCCGCCGTTATGGGGAAGCGTATGCCGGTACGCATTTTAATGGGTGGTATAAAAACGGAGCTTTCCGTCCTGTTAAAGGGCGGAAAGCTTTTTCATTATGTCAGTCCGTCTTGGATTA